>NZ_BAABHJ010000038.1:0-129334 GCF_039542035.1 Actinoallomurus liliacearum | reverse complement strand
GCCTCCAGGTGGGTCCGTTTTCAAGAGTCGGCACTGGCTCAGTATTCGAGCGCCGCCGTCAGCATTCACCGCTTCGGCGAAGGCATCGGCGATGAAGAGGAACCCGCACGCTTCCTGAAGTCCCCTCATCCCGGCTCCCGCCTAGGGGAGCGGAGAGAAAGACCAGGTCACAGGCCAGAAGGGGTGCGGCCCGATCGACCGGTGGGCGCGGGAACTGCGAGTTTGTTTCTCAATGGGGCGCTCTCAACAGTCCGGGAATTCGCCGTAGCGCCGGCGGGGACGAACGCTGGGGGGCGAGCTGCGTTGAAGTGAGCCTGCCGGACGCTACGAGGATGAAGGAGCAGGCAGAACGCTGAGTGGCCCACCGCCGCCCGGGCCGTTCCCGTTGTCACGCAGAGCTACTTTTCATCTGATCGCACGAACCCGGGCGGAGGCCATTACAAGCTCCCAGTGGCCGGTTGCTGTGACCTGTATCACGGGAACTCCGGATGGGGCATGGACACTTCTATGCGTGAAGTCGCCGAGTGAAGATCAGCGTTCCCGGGCGGGCGAGCGTGAGGCGTTCGCCACGATCTTCGATGAACACGCACGGGTGGTGTACGCCCACGCGGTGCGGATGTGCGGGGATCCGGTCGCGGCCGAGGACGTTGTGTCACTGACGTTCTTGGAAGCGTGGCGGTTGCGAGCCAAGCTGCGCGATGAAGTGGTCAGCGTGCGGCTGTGGCTGCTGGGCATCGCGACGAATGTCATGCGCAACACGGCACGGGCCGTGCGGCGGCACCGGGCCGCGTTGTCGCGCATGCCGCCGCGGGAGCCGATCCCCGATTTCGCCGAGGAGTTGGTCGGCCGGATCACCGACACCGAGCTGCTGGCGGCCGCCGCGCGGGCGTTGCGGCGGCTGCGGCGGGGCGAACGCGAGGTGGTCGCGCTGTGCGTGTGGTCGGGACTGGGATACGCCGCAGCCGCCGAGGTACTCGGCGTGCCGGTGGGCACTGTGCGCTCGCGCCTGTCCCGTGCCCGTGCCCGGCTACGCGAACTCGCCGCCGACGATCTCGAGCACGGACGCCCGGACACGCAACGACCCGGCAGAGACCTGCCAGAAGGCCGTCCGTCGGCCGCCCGGTCATTCCCTGGCGAGGAGACGAACCGATGAAGGCGCGATTCCCGCGGCGATCCGAGAAATCCGAACATCCCACGGTGGACGACATCGCCCGCCTGCTACCGCGTCCAGAGTGGCCGGACCTTCCGGCCGACCGCGGCGCTCAGCTGAAGGAGCATCTGATGCATGAGATCGTTCAAGAACGTCCCGGTCACCGTAGCCGGCGCTGGCGCCTGGCCGCGATCGCCGCGCCTGCCATCGTCTGTGCCGTGGCCGTAGGCGTCGGTATGGACGGACTGAACGTACTCGCGCCCGGTGGTTCGGGCAACAGCGCCGTGCCCGGACCGCGCGGCCGGGGCACTGTTACCGGCAACGTGCTGCTGGCGGCCGCCTCAAGCGCGGAGAAAGCACCGACTGGCCGGTACTGGCACACCGAGACCGTCTTCGGGAAGACCTACGGGGTCGGCAAGAGCGCGGCGGACAGCTACGAGGTCGATGCGAGGCAGCGCAGCATCACCTGGATCGGCCAGGACGGCAAGGGGACCGTCTGGAACGCGGATGAGCTTGCCCACCCGGTGGCGGCCAAGGACATGGACAAGTGGCGGCAGGCGGGATCCCCCGAAATGGTGCAGGTGCCCAATCAGGATGGCACCGGGGTGGTGATGGAGGTGGAGATGAGCGCGCAAGCGTCCGTCTCCCCGCGCATGGGCCCCGCGAAGCCGGCTGAGGACGATTACTTCGGCCTGACGGCTGGGCAGATCGCCAAGCTGCCCACCGACGCCGAGGCGCTCAAGAACGCTGTGTTGAACCTCAAGGGCAACTGGCGTGCCATTACCCCTCCCTCCGCGCCCACGAACCAACCCATGCGGAACCTGCGGGGTGCGGAACGCACGCGGGCGCTGAGCGAGGTGGCCTCAACTCTGTTGTCGAAGGCGCCGGCCCCGCCACGGGTGCGGGCGGCAGCGTTCCGGATGCTTTCCACCCTGCCCGGTGTCAAGGTCGGGGGCACGGCGACCGACCCGATGGGCCGCACCGGAGGCGTGGTCTCCATGCCGCTGGCGACGACCCTGCCGCTCGGCCTGTACACCGCGCCCAAGCAACTGGGCACCTACGAACGTCAGTGGATCATCGATCCGGCAGGTGGGCGCCTTCTGGCGATCCGCGACCTGGTGGCCACACCGCCGCACGGCAGCCGGACACTACCGCCGGGAGACGACGGCAAGCCACACCGTCTGACGGTTGCGGACATGCCGGAACGCTTCCTGAAGAAGGGCGAGGTGGCCGAGTACCAGGTGTTCGCCGTGACGGAGTGGACCAACAAAACCCCACCGAGGTAACCCGCACTCCACGAGCCGCCGTGCCCACCTCGCCGGGCACGGCGGCCCCTGGCTGTCCGAATGTTTGACCGCGCACGGACCAGAGCGGAGGGCCTAGTGCGGTGACCACGAACGTTCGCCGGGTTCGTGACGGCGCCGATGACGTGAAGCCCATCACGGTGACGCCTGCTTCGCCGTCGCTGTGGTCACTTCGCCGTCGCTGTGACCGGGCTTCGTCCCGATCACCCGTTTTGTCCCGTCAACACCGACGGCAAGGCTGCGCGCCGCCGGCGGGGGGCTCGGCGGTCTCGTGGAGCAGGCGCACCATCGGCTCGCCGTGGTCCGCGCCGGAGGTCCGAGCGGCGACGTGCCGCGTCGGGCACCGGCGTCGTCATGGCGGCCGGAACCGTGACGGCCTCGGCGTACGCGCCGCTGAAGGCGAGCTCGGCCATCCGGGTTCGGGACCGCCGTCCGTTCCGTGGTGGGCGGGGCGGCGGTCCCGGAGTGACGACCGGGGGCCGGTCAGGCGGATCGGCGCAGCCAGAAGGTCAGCCGCAGTTCCTCGTCCCGGAAGGCCGGCAGGTCCGAGTCGGGCTCGCTGTCCTGCCAGGTGTTCGCGAGCACCTCGCCGGCCACCTCGTCGCCGTGCTCGCGCAGTGTGGCGGCGAGTTCGGCGTCGCTCGTCCGCCACCACAGGTCGATCCGGTCGGAGATGTCCAGGCCGCTGTTCTTGCGGGCGTCCTGGACGAGCCGGATGACCTCGCGGGCGAGCCCGGCGCGGCGGAGCTCCGGCGTGACGGTCAGGTCGAGCGCGACCGTCTCCCCGGCGGCGCTCTCCACCGCCCAGCCGCTGCGCGGCCGCTCGGTGACGATCACCTCGTCGGGCGTCAGGTCCACCTTCCCGACCTCGGCCGCGTCGACGGTCACCGTGCCGGAGTCGCGCAGGCCGTGGACGAGGCCGGCCGGGTCGGCCGAGGTGACGGCCGCCGCTACCTTCGGCGTCTGCTTGCCGAACCGCTTGCCCAGCTCGCGGAAGTTCGGCTTGACCTGGTACTCGACGAGCTCACCGCCGATCGAGGCGAGCGTGTCGAAGCCCTGAACGTTGAGCTCGTCGGCGATCTGGGCGCGCAGCTCGTCCGGGAGCGACGCCCAGCCCGCGGCGCCGACCAGCGCGCGGCCGAGCGGCTGGCGGGTGCGGACGCCCGACGCGGCACGGGCGGACCGGCCGAGCTCCACGAGGCGCCGGACGAGGGCCATCCGGGCGGACAGCTCCGGGTCGAGGAGCGTCTCGTCCACCTCCGGCCAGGCGGCCAGGTGCACCGAGTCCGCGTCTCCGTCGCGCCGCAGGACGTCCCACACATAGTCGGTGACGAACGGGGCGATCGGCGCCATCAGCCGCGTCAGCGTCTCCAGGCACTCGTACAGGGTGGCGAACGCCGCGGCGTTCTCACCGGCGCCGTCCTGCTCCGGTCCCTCCCAGAAGCGGCGCCGGGAGCGGCGGACGTACCAGTTCGACAGGTCGTCGATGAAGTCGGCGAGACGACGCCCGGCGGCGGCCGTGTCGAAGCCCTCGAGGGCGGTGTCCACCTCGCGGACCGTGCGGTGCAGCTCGGCCAGCACCCACCGGTCCAGCAGCGGCCGGTCGGCGTGCGCGGGGGCAGCCGCGTCCGGCGTCCAGCCCGCGGCGTTGGCGTACAGCGCGAAGAACGACGCGGTGTTCCAGTAGGTGAGGAGGATCTTGCGGACGATCTCCTCGAGCGAGGCGTCGCCGACCCGGCGGGCCGCCCACGGCTGACCGCCCGCGGCCATGTACCAGCGCAGGGCGTCGGCGCCGTGCTTGTCCATGAGCGGGATCGGCTCGAGGACGTTGCCGAGGTGCTTGCTCATCTTCCGGCCGTCCTCGGCGAGGATGTGGCCGAGGCAGACGACGTTCTCGTACGACGAGCGGTCGAAGACCAGCGTGCCGACGGCCATCAGCGAGTAGAACCAGCCGCGGGTCTGGTCGATGGCCTCGCAGATGTACTGCGCCGGGTAGGACGCCTCGAAGACCTCCTGCCGCCGGTGCGGCGCGCCCCACTGGGCGAACGGCATGGAGCCGGAGTCGTACCAGGCGTCGATGACGTCGGGGACGCGGCGGGCCTCCTTGCCGCACTCCGGGCAGGCGAAGGCGACGTCGTCGACGTACGGGCGGTGCGGGTCGAGCGCGCTCAGGTCCTGCCCGGCGAGCTCACCCAGCTCCTTGAGGGAGCCGACGCAGGTGGCGTGGTCGTCCTCGCACAGCCAGATCGGGAGCGGGGTGCCCCAGTAGCGGCTGCGCGACAGCGACCAGTCGACGTTGTTCCGCAGCCACTCGCCGTACCGGCCCTCCTTGATCGTGGCCGGGAACCAGTTGGTGCCCTCGTTCTCCGCCAGGAGCCGGTCCTTGATGGCGGTGGTCCTGATGTACCAGGCGGGCAGCGCGTAGTAGAGCAGCGGCGTGTGGCACCGCCAGCAGTGCGGGTAGCTGTGCTCGTACCGTTCGACGCGGAAGAGCAGGCCGCGTTCGCGCAGGTTCTCGACGAGCCGCGCGTCGGCGTCCTTGAAGAAGGTCCCGCCCACGAGCGGTACCGACTGTTCGAACCGGCCGTCCGGGTTGACGGGGTTGACGACGGGCATGCCGGCCGCCCGGCAGGTCGCGAAGTCGTCGGCGCCGAAGGCGGGGGCCAGGTGCACCAGGCCGGTGCCGTCCTCGGTGGTGACGAACTCGGCGCCCAGCACCCGGTGCGCGTCGGGGATCTCGACGAGGTCGAAGGGCCGGCGGTACGGCGTGCCGACCAGGTCGGCGCCCTGGACGCGGGACAGGATGTGCCAGCCCTCGCCGAGGACGCGGGCGAACAGCGGCTCGGCGACCACGACGCGGCCCGGCTCGCCGGACCGGGCGGCGACGACGTACGTGACGTCCGGGTGCACGGCGACGGCGGTGTTGGACACCAGCGTCCACGGGGTGGTCGTCCAGATGAGGAGGTCGGCGCCCTCGAGCGGTCCCTCGGCGATCGGGAACCGCACCGTCACCGACGGGTCGGTGACGGTCTCGTACCCGCCCGGCTGGCCGAGCTCGTGGTCGGACAGCGGGGTGCCGCAGCGCGGGCAGTACGGGCTGATGCGGTGGTCGCGGACGAGCAGGCCCTTGTCAAAGACGACCTTGAGGGACCACCAGACCGCCTCGACGTACTCGGGGTCCATCGTCCGGTAGGCCTGGGCGAGGTCGACCCAGTAGCCCATGCGCTCGGTCATCGCCTCGAAGGCGTCGACGTGGCGCAGTACGGACTCGCGGCAGCGGGCGTTGAACTCCGCGACGCCGTACGACTCGATGTCGCGCTTGCCGGAGATGCCGAGCTCTTTCTCCACGGCCACCTCGACGGGCAGGCCGTGGCAGTCCCAGCCGGCCTTGCGGCGGACGCTGTAGCCCTTCATCGTCTTGAACCGCGGGAACAGGTCCTTGAACACGCGGGCCTCGACGTGGTGCACGCCGGGCATGCCGTTCGCGGTCGGCGGTCCCTCGTAGAAGACCCACTGCGGCCCGGCCTCGGTCTGCTCCAGGGACCGCTGGAAGACCTTGCCCTGCCGCCACCGGGTGAGGACCTCGCGCTCCAGCGCGGGAAGGTCGACCTGCGTGGGAAGGGTACGCAGCCTGCCGCGCCCGCTCTCGGGCGTGACCTGCGGCTCGTCGGGCATTCGGGTGCACCTCCGGCGTCACAACACAGCACGTGGACCGGAGGGACGAGGCGGTGAGCCCCGCGGTACCACCCTCCTTGGCCGCTCCGGGAAACCGGGGAACGACCCGCTCATTGCGGTCGGCTGCCGGATCTACTGGGCCTGACGGCCGTTCTGCCGGCGGCTACGGGGTGATCAGACCGCCGCGCACACCCCCGGACTCGCACCGTCTCCGGGTCGCTCATGGCTGCGTACGGCGGCAGGTGTCCCCATCAAACGCCTTGCCGATAGCGACGATAACGCACGGGGGCGGGTGACTTCTTCCCGAATACGGAGCGGAGGCGGGCACGAGGAGGTTTCGGGCGGCCTCGGGGGGTCAAGCGCGGGCAATGACACGCCAGGGAGGAGTGACGCGATGGCGGCGTAATGGGCGATATGCGGAGTGTGACAACCCCTGGTCATTTGCCGTCCGGCGAACCGCGACCTATGCTTCCCGCACTGTTGGAAAACAAGATCAGCGCGAGGGGGCCCATGTGGACGGTACCACTGGTGCGGAAGATAAGAATCGCACAGCGGAGGCACCCCGTACATCGCGCACCGCGCCGCGACGCCGGTCGGCCAAGGCTCAGCAGATCTCCACGGCCACCGCGGAACGGCTTCCGGTCCGCGAGGGGGAGGACCTGTGGACCAGCACCGAGCTGTCCGAGGTCCGTGACCGGCTGCAGACGGAGACGGGGGAGCTGACCGCCGAGATCGCGACGGCCGAGTCGCAGATCGCCGAGCGCATCCACGACGCCGCCGAGGGCGCCGGCGACGACCAGGCCGACGCCGGGGCGAAGACGTTCGAGCGTGAGCAGGCGATGGCGCTCACCTACAACGCCCGTGATCTGCTCGCCCAGAACGAACGCGCCATCGTCCGGATCGACCAGGGCACCTACGGCGTGTGCGAGTCGTGCGGGCAGGCGATCGGCAAGGCGCGCCTGCAGGCCTTTCCGCGTGCGACCCTATGTGTGAGATGCAAACAGCGCGAGGAGCGTCGCTGAGCGACGCCATGAACCCAGAAGAAGAGGTCGCGGCACGGCCACGGCGCATCGGCGTGCTCGTCGCCGTCGCGGCGGTCGCCCTCGCCCTCGACGTGGTCAGCAAGGTCATCGTCGTGGCGCTGCTGCAGGACCACGACCCCATCAGGCTGGCCGGCGGGCTGCTGACCCTGCGGGTGATCCGCAACAGCGGGGCGGCGTTCAGCATCGGCAACGGCATGACCTACGTCTTCACCGTGATCGCCACCGGCGTCGTCGTGGCGATCCTGCGGTACGCCCGGCGGCTGCGCAGCCTGCCGTGGGCCGTCACCCTCGGCCTCCTCCTCGGCGGTGCGCTGGGCAACCTCGCCGACCGGATGCTGCGGTCGCCCGGACCGCTGCGCGGCCACGTCGTGGACTGGATCGAGCTGCCGCACTGGCCTACGTTCAACCTGGCCGACTCGGCGATCGTGTGCGGCGGCGCGCTGGCCGTGCTGCTGGCCTCCCGCGGCCTGCAGGTGGACGGCACCGTCTACCGCGACGGGGACGACAAGGACGACGCCGCGAAGGGCGCCGCCCCGGCGAAGACCGACGCCCCCCACGCCGACGAGCCCGGCAGCGACGCCCCGTCGGGCCGCGCGCCCGGCGGCGAGGCGGCTCCGGCCCCCGAGGCCGCTCCGGCCCCCGAGGGAGGCCCGGCCGCCGACGCCGGCCGGACCGCCGAGGGCGGCACGCCGGAAGGCGACGGCCCGGCTGCCGGAGGATCATCCTCCGGCCCGGCCGGCAAGGGGTCGTCCTCCGTCCCGGACGCGAAGCACTGATGGGCGAGCACCGCAGCCTGCCCGTTCCCGACGGCCTGGAGGGGGAGCGGCTCGACGCCGCCCTGGCCCGGCTCTTCGGGCTGTCGCGCAGCCGCGCCGCGGAGGTCATCGCGGCCGGTGACGTCCTCGTCGACGGAAGGGCGGCCGTCAAGTCCGACCGCATGCAGGCGGGCACCTGGCTCGAGGTGACGCTGCCGGCGCCGCCGTCCGCGCCGCTGCCCGAGCCCGAGCCGGTCCCCGGCATGTCGATCCTGTACGAGGACGCCGACATCGTCGTGGTGAGCAAGCCGATCGGCGTCGCCGCCCACCCCACCACCGGCTGGACCGGGCAGACCGTGCTGGGCGGCCTCCTCGGCGCCGGCCACACGATCGCCACGAGCGGCGCCGCCGAACGCCAGGGCATCGTCCACCGTCTCGACGCCAACACCACCGGGGCGATGGTCGTGGCCAAGAGCGAGATCGCGTACTCCCGGCTGAAGCGCGCGTTCAAGGAACGGACCGTCGACAAGCGGTACCACGCGCTCGTCCAGGGGCATCCCGACCCGCTGCGCGGCACCATCGACGCGCCCATCGACCGGCACCCCTCCGGGGACGGTCGGTTCGCCGTGGTCGCGGGCGGCCGGCCCTCGGTGACCCACTACGACACGATCGAGGCCTTTCGGGCCGCGAGCCTGCTGGACATCAAGCTGGAGACCGGGCGCACCCACCAGATCCGCGTGCACATGTCGGCGGTCCGCCACCCCTGCGTCGGCGACTTCCTCTACGGCGCCGATCCGACCCTGTCCGCCCGGCTCGGGCTGTCCCGGCAGTGGCTGCACGCCGTACGCCTCGGGTTCGAGCACCCGACCGAGGGCCGGTGGGTGGAGTTCGACAGTCCCTACCCGGACGATCTGGCACACGCCCTCGACGTCGTCGCCGCCGAGTCCTGAGCCGCTCCGTCTCCGGCACGACGGCGCGCGGCCGGAGGCGTCACCGCCCGGGCGGTACGGGCCAGCCGGGCGCGCCGAGCTCGCGGGAGATGGCGCGGGCGGCCTCCCGTACGGCGCCGGTGGCGGCGTCGGGCGCGGGCCATTCGAGCATGGGGATCACCACGCCGATGGCGCCGACGACCGTCCGGGAGCTGTCGAAGATGGGGGCCGCCAGGCCGCACTCGCCGATGACGGCCTCCTCCTGTTCGACGGCGAGGGCGTCGGCGCGTACCCGATCGAGCTCCGCGCGGAACTCGGCCGGGTCGGTCACCGTGTCCCGCGTCATGCTGCGCAGCGGGCCGTCGGCCTCGAGCGCTCGGGCCTGGTCGGGCGCGTAGGCCAGGATCGCCTTGCCGAGCGCGCTCGCGTGGGCGGGGATCACGATGCCGACCTCCGGCATCTGCCGGGACCCGTCGGGTCGTGGCTCGTGATGAACGATCATGACCTCGTCCGGGAGCAGCACCCCGGTGCGGACGGCGTGGCCGGTGCTTCGGGCGAGCTCACCGGCCCAGGTGAGACTCCGGGAGCGGAGCTCCAGCGTGTCGAGGTAGACGTTGCCGAGCTTCAGCACCGCCGGGCCGAGGCGGTAGCGGGCGGAGCCCTGCTCCTGGAGCACCAGGCCGTGCGCCTGCAGGGTCTTGATGATGCCGTGGACGGTGGACGGCGCGAGCTCCAGCCGGGCCGCGATCTCCGACAGGCTCAGGTGGCGCTCGGCCTGTAGGACGCCCAGGACCCGGATCGCCCGATCGACGGACTGGATCATCCGCGCCCTCTTCCGGTCGTCCCCCGGCCCGCCTGCCGACCGCACTTTACAACAGCGGGCCGACGTCCTAAATTCAGGCCATTCGGCATTATCGAATCTTATGCGGTCATGTCGAAGTGCTTCGGGTGTCTCCCTGCCGACCCGACGTGTGAAGGAGGAGCCATGCCCGTACGACAGCTGGTGAACGATCCGGCCGACCTCGTGCCGGAGGCGCTGCGGGGGTTCGCGCGGGCCCATCCCGCGCTGGTCCGCCACAACGAGGACCCGGCGTTCGTGGTCCGCGCCCGGCAGGAGGGGGCCAAGGTCGCCCTCGTCTCGGGCGGCGGCTCCGGTCACGAGCCCCTGCACGTCGGCTTCGTCGGCGAGGGCATGCTCGACGCGGCGGTACCGGGCGCGGTCTTCGCCAGCCCGACCGCGTACCAGATCAAGGCGGCGATCGAGGCCGCCGACCGCGGTCAGGGCGTGCTCCTGATCGTCAAGAACTACACCGGTGACGTCCTCAACTTCCAGATCGCCGCCGAACTGGCCGCCGATGACGGCATCGAGACCCGCACCGTCCTCGTGGACGACGACCTGGCCACGGACGGGCAGGACGAGGGTGGCCCCGGACGCCGGGGCACGGCCGCGGTCGTCGCGGTGGAGAAGATCTGCGGCGCCGCCGCCGAACGCGGAGCGTCCCTCGACGACCTGCTGGCACTGGGCGAGCGGGTGACCCGTTCGGCCCGCACCCTGGCGCTCGCGCTGGCCTCCTGCACCCAGCCGGGGCAGGACCGGCCGTCGTTCGACCTGGCCGACGACGAGATCGAGTTCGGCGTCGGCATCCACGGTGAGCACGGCGTGGCGCGCCGGCCGTACGGCCCGGTCCGCGACCTCGTCGGCGAGCTCACGCGGCCGATCGTCAAGACGCTGGAGCTCGGTCACGGCGACTCGGTGATCGCCATCGTCAACGGCCTCGGATCGACGCACGACCTGGAGCTGGCCGCCGTCCACGGCGAGCTCACCGCGATCCTGGACGACCTGGGCGTCGACGTGGCCCGGTCGCTCGTCGGCTCGTACGTGACGTCGCTGGACATGCGCGGCTGTTCGATCACGTTGCTGCGCGCCGATGACGAGCTGGTCGAGTTGTGGGACGCGCCGGTCCGCACGCCGGCGCTGACCTGGTGACAGACGGGAGTACGGGCATGGACGCCACCACCATCGACGCGCGGGCCTGGGCCGAGCGGTTCATCGCCGAGATCGAGCGGCGCGGCGCCGAGCTGACCGAGCTCGACCGCCGGGCCGGAGACGGGGACTACGGGACGAATCTCGGCTCCGCCGTGCGCCGGGCCGCCGCCAACCTCGCGGCGGACGGCGCCGACACGCCGGGCGCGGTCTTCACGGCCGTCTCCAACGCCTTCCTGAACACCGGCGGCACCAGCGGCCCGCTGTTCGGCATGTGGTTCCGGGAGTTCGCCAAGGCCCTCGGCGCGGAGGTCACCCCGAAGGCGCTGAGCGAGGCGGCGGGCAACGCGGCGGCGGTCGTGCAGCGGCTCGGCAAGGCCGAGGTCGGGCACAAGACCATGGTCGACGCCATGGTCCCCGCGGCACGGGCGCTGGCCGAGGCGGCGGAGCGGGACACGGACGTCGCGACCGCCCTGCGCGAGGCCGCGACCGCCGCCCATGAGGGCGCCGCGTCCACCGAGGACCTGCTGGCCCGGCGCGGCAGGGCCAGCTATGTCGGCGAGCACGCCCGCGGCGTCGTCGACCCGGGGGCGCTCACCGTGGCCTGGTTCTTCGACGCGGCGACCGGGTGACCCGGCGTCCCGGCCGGCGGGAGCGCCGGCCGGGACGTCACCGGGCCCGCCACCGCGAGTGGCGCGCCGTTCTGTTCGGGGGCCGCCCGATGCCGGGGGCGGCGGCCGCCGGACTCCCGGGGACCGCCCGCCGTCGTCCCGTTCGGGCGCCGAGCGCGCGGCCGGCGGCGGTCACGGCGCGGTGCACCCGCCGGGCCGGTGCCCGAGACGTTTGGAAGGGCGTCCGCGCCGCGCCGTCCTGTTCGTCCATGCGAGCACGCGGGATCGGCCGAAATGTTCAGCGCGGGTTGCGCATGACGCGAAAACCGGCACGATGCACCCGTGAACGAGACGAAGCATCACAATTTGGACGGCCGGCGGTTCGTCATGGTGAGCTCCACCGCGAGCCGGGTGGACCCTGATTCGCCCACGCAGTTCGTCTACCAGGAGGCGGACGGCGTGATCTGGGGCAGCTACGACGGCGACACGGTCGCGCACGGCCGGTTCGTCGGGACGCGGCAGGACGACCAGATCGAGCTCAACTACGTTCACCTGACCAAGGGCGGCCCGAGCCCGGTGGCCGGGCGCAGCACGAGCCGCATCGAGGCGCTGCCGGACGGGCGGCTCAAGCTGGTCGAGGAGTTCCAGTTCGAGGGAGACGACACGCCGCAGGTCAGCGTGTGCGAGGAACTTCCCTTCCAGGAGGAGACCCGTCGAGCGGACTCCTGAGACCGGCCCTACAGTGCAGTCTGAGGCCGGTCCTACAGCCCGCCGAGGTCGGCGCGTCCGGCGTTCGCGCGGACGAACCGCATGCTGCCCAGCGGCGAAGGGCCGGTCTCGGCGGCGGGCTGAGGGGCGGGCAGCGGTCGTTCGTCCGACGGCAGGATGAAGGGGCGGCGCAGCACCTCGTCGAGGATGAAGACCGTCTCGGTCGCCTTGACCGCGGGGATGCTCGCCAGCCGATGGGTGACCAGGTGGTGCACCGTGGCCACGTCGCGGACCCTGATCTGGATCATCGCGTCGTGCTGGCCGGTGGTGATCGCGCAGTACTCCACCTCGGGCATCAGGGCCAACTGGTTGCGGAACTGCCGCCACATCTGCTGACGGACGGTGACGAAGATCAGCGCGCAGACGCCCAGCCCGGCGCGGACCGGGTCGACCTGCGCGGTGAACCGGATGATCACGCCGTTCGCGCGCAGCGCCTCGAACCGGGTGTAGGCGTTGGCGCGGGAGATGCCCACCCGCTGCGCGAGGGCGGAGATCGAAATCCTGCCGTCCTCGCGCAGAACGTCCAGTATCCGCAGGTTGGTGGCGTCCAGGTCGGCGGGGATTCGTCCAGGCTGCCACTCTTCAGTCGGCGATCCGTCCGACGTTTCGTCCATGGGTGCAGGCTCCTGAAGCAGTTCATCTCGACTTTCGGGGTGGCCGTGGACACCCTGGCGACAACACTGCACTATCAGTACCTAATCGTCTAGATGTGGGCAAATACCGCATTTCCCCCCGACCGAAACCCTCGGAGGCTGTACATGCCGAGCCTGCGCTCCGCGCCCCGGCGGGCGATCCTGCCCGTCCTCGTGGCGTCCGCGATCAGCCTGACCGCATGCTCCGGCGGCGGATCCTCCTCGTCGTCCTCGGCGTCCGGAGGCAAGACGCTGGTCGTCGACACGTCCTTCAACCTGAAGACCGCCGACCCCGGCCGGATGTACGAGCAGACCGGCCTGATGGTCGACCGAGCGCTCTACGACACGCTGCTGACCTTCACCGGATCCGACGTCAGCAAGCCCGTGCCCGCGCTGGCCGAGTCGTACCAGGTGTCCAAGGACGGCAAGACGCTGACGCTCAAGCTGCGGCAGGGGGCCACGTTCTCCGACGGCAGCCCGGTCACCGCCGACGACGTGGTGTTCTCGCTGAACCGGGTCCGCGACCTCAAGGGCAACCCGTCGTTCCTGCTGGACGGCGTGACCGTGAAGAAGGTCGACGACACGACCATCGAGCTCCGGTCGCCGCAGCCGAACCCGGCGCTGCCGTTCATCCTGCCCAACCCGGCGCTCGGCATCGTCAACTCCAAGGTCGTCAAGGCGCACGGTGGCACCGAGGGCGCCGACGACAAGGCGGAGTCGTTCCTCAACGGCCAGTCCGCGGGCTCCGGCCCGTACGAGCTGGAGTCGTTCAACGCCAGCACGCAGGTCGTGCTCAAGGCCAACGACAAGTACTGGGGCACGACCAAGCCGGTGTACCGCAAGGTGGTGATCCGCAACGTTCAGGCGCCGACGCAGAAGCTGAACGTGCAGCGGGGCGACAGCCAGATCGCGGTGGACCTGTCGGCCGATCAGGCACAGGGGATCGCCGGCGGCCTGCAGACCGCCAAGGGCGCGTCGGCGAGCGTGTTCTTCCTGCTGGCCAACCACAGCGCCTCCGTCAGCAAGGTCACGTCCAACCCGAAGTTCGTCGAGGCCGTCCGTAAGGGCATCGACTACCAGGGGCTGCTCCAGCTCGCCGGCGAGGGCTCGGTCCAGGCGGCCGGGATCGTGCCGTCGATGATCAACGGCGCGCTGCCCGCGGACCAGGCGACCAAGCGCGACGTGGCCGGCGCCAAGGCGGCGCTCGCCGCGAGCGGGGTCACGAACCCGAAGGTCAAGCTGGAGTTCCCGAGCGACTTCACGCTCAACGGTCTGTCCTTCCAGCCGCTCGCCGAGCGCATCCAGGCGAACCTGAAGGAGGTCGGCATCACCGTCGACCTGGCTCCCGCGCCGATCGCGACCGCGCTGCAGAACTACCGCGACGGCAAGGAGGAGATGGGCCTGTGGTGGTGGAGCCCGGACTACCCGGACGCCAGCGACTACCTCGCCTTCCTGCCCGGCAAGCTCATCGGCCTGCGGGCGGGCTGGAAGAAGGGCGACGACGGGGCGCTGGAGCAGGCCGGTGACAAGGCCGCGCGGGCCGTCGACGGCGACCGGGCCCAGCAGTACCAGCAGATCCAGGCGCAGCTGAACCAGGCCGGCCCGATCGTTCCGCTGTTCCAGCCCAGCCAGCACGTCGTCAGCGCGTCCTCGGTGACGGGCCTGGCGCTGAACCCGGTGTGGACCATCGACCTCTCGGCGCTCGGCAGCAAGTGAAGAACCAGCTGATCCGCTTTCTGGCCCGGCGGCTGGCGGTCTCCGTACTGCTGGCCGTCGGGGTCACCCTGGTCACCTTCACCCTCACCAACCTGGTGCCGGGTGACCCGGCCGCCGCCAACCTGGGGCAACAGGCCCTCGGCAACCCGGCGATCGTCAAGCAGTTCCGCGAGCAGCACGGCCTCGACAAGCCGCTGCCGGTCCAGTACGTCAACTACCTGCGCGATCTCGCTCATGGCGACCTCGGTGAGTCACAGCAGAGCCACCGCTCGGTCGACGCGGACCTCGCGGAGTTCGTGCCCGCCACGTTCGAGCTGGCCGGCGCGGCGCTGGTGCTGTCGCTCGTGGTCGGCGTCGCGTTCGGAGTGATCGCGGCGCTGCGCCGGGACCGGATCGTCGACCAGTTCCTGCGGGTGGCGAGCCTCGCCGGGGTGTCGGTACCGACGTTCTGGCTGGCCCTGCTCGCGTTCTACTTCGTGTTCTACCGATTGCGGCTGGCCCCCGGCTCCGGACGCCTCGCGCCCACCATGTCGCCGCCGCCGCACGTCACCGGCCTGTACACGGTGGACGCGGCGATGGCCGGCCAGTGGAACGTGTTCGCCAGCGCCGTCGGCCACCTGGCGCTGCCGGCGCTGGTGCTCGCCGCGTACACCATCGGGCTGCTGACCCGGTTCACCCGTTCGGCGGTGCTGGAGGTGCTCGGCCAGGACTACGTGCGGGCGGCTCGGGCCAAGGGCCTGCCCGGACACGTGGTGCTGCTGCGGTACGTGCTGCGAGCGGCACTGGTCCCGGTCATCACGGTGGCCGGCCTCGCCTTCGGGAGCCTGCTGTCCGGCACGGTGCTGGTGGAGTCGATCTTCGCCTGGCCCGGCATCGGACAGTACGCGTACAAGAGCGCGACCAATCTCGACCTGCCCGCGGTCATGGGCGTCGGGCTGGTGGTCGGCGCGATCTACGTCGTCGTCAACCTCATCGTCGACGTGCTGTACGGCGTGATCGACCCGAGAGTGAGGAGCACGTGATCCACCGCCTTCCGGAGGCATGGCGCAGACCCCTCGCCGTGACCGGCCTCGTCGTCACCGTCGCCTGGTTGATCGTCGTGATCGCGGCACCCGTGCTCGCCCCGTACGATCCGCTCGCGCAGAAGTTCCCCCGGCTGAGCCCGCCCGGCGGCGCGCACTGGTTCGGCACCGACGACCTCGGCCGGGACGTGTTCAGCCGGGTGCTGTACGGCGCGCGGCTGTCGATTCCGCTGACCCTGCTGCTGGTGACGCTGTCGGTCGTCATCGGCGGCCTGCTCGGCGCCTGCGCCGGCTACTTCGGCCGGTGGGTGGACGAGACGATCATGCGCGTGGCGGATCTGGTCTTCGCCTTCCCGACCGTGATCCTGGCGATGGCCGTGGCCGCGTCGCTGGGCGCGAGCCTGCGCAACGCGGTGCTGGCGGTCCTCGTCGTCTCCTGGCCGGCGTACGCGCGCGTCACCCGCGGGCTGGTGCTCGGCATCCGGACCCGCGAGTTCGTGCTCAGCGGGCGGCTGCTGGGGTTCTCCGTCTGGCGCTCCCTCCGCACCGACGTGCTGCCCAACGTGACCGGGCCGATCCTGGTGCTCGCCACCCTCGACATCGGCACCCAGCTGCTGCTGCTGTCCGGCCTGTCGTTCCTCGGCCTCGGCGCCAAGCCGCCCACCGCGGAATGGGGGGCGATGGTGGCGTCGGCCACGCAGGTGTTCGACAAGTGGTGGGTCGGGGTCTTCCCGGGGCTGGCCATCCTCACGGTGGTGATGGCGTTCAACTTCCTCGGCGACACCATGCGCGACGCGCTCGACCCGCGGACCGCCAGGGCGATCAAGGAGCGGGCGCTGTGACGATCCTGGCCATCGAGGGACTGACCGTCGAGCTGGGCGGCCGACCGATCATCCGCGGCATCGACCTCGCCCTGGAGGCGGGGAAGGTGCACGGGCTGGCGGGGGAGAGCGGCTCGGGCAAGACCATGACCGGCCTGGCCGTCCTCGGCCTGCTGCCGCACGGCGCGCGTATGGGCGGGACGATCTCACTCGGCGACACCGATCTGCTGACGCTCTCGCCGAAGGCGATGAACAAGCGGCGCGGCAGCGAGGTCGGCATGGTCTTCCAGGACCCGTCGACCAGCCTGCACCCCATGCTCTCCATCGGACGCCAGCTCACCGACCCCATGCGCCATCACCTGAGGCTGGACCGGCGGCAGGCGCGCGCACGGGCCGCGGAACTGCTCGGCAAGGTGCGCATCCCCGATCCGGAGAACGCGCTCGACCGGTACCCGCACCAGTTCTCCGGCGGGATGCGGCAGCGGATCGCGATCGCCATCGCCCTCGCCTGCGATCCGCAGGTGCTGATCGCCGACGAGCCGACGACGGCGCTGGACGTCACCGTGCAGGCCGGCATCCTCCGGCTGCTGCGCGGCCTCTGCGACGACCTGGGCCTGGCGGTGCTGCTCATCACCCACGACCTCGGCGTCATGTCGTCGGTCGCCGACGTGATCAGCGTGATGCGGGACGGCCGCCTCGTCGAGACCGGGCCGCGGGCGCGGGTCATGCGCGAGCCGGCCGATCCGTACACGCGTGCCCTGCTGGACGCGCTGCCCGACCGGAGCGAGGGAATCGAAGGCGCAGCCCTCCGAGTCGCCCCCCCGACGCCGGGAGGTCGGTCGGGGCGGGTTGGTCGGGCAAGGAAGGAGGACTCATGACGCTTCTGACCGTCGAGGACCTGGTCGTCGACCACCACACCCCCGGCCGGCCGCCGGTCCGGGCCGTCGCGGGAGCGAGCCTCACCGTCGAGCCCGGTGAGGTCGTCGGCCTGGTCGGCGAGTCCGGCTGCGGGAAGTCGACGCTCGCCCGCGCCGTCTGCGGGATCACCGCTCCCACCGGCGGTTCGGTCGCGTTCGAGGGCCGCCCGGTACGCCCGCTCGGCCTGCGCCGCCGCGATCCGGCGCTGACCCGGATCCAGATGGTGTTCCAGGACCCGTACGCCTCGCTCAACCCGCGCCGCCGGGTGGGGAGGCAGATCGCCGACGGGGTCCGCGGCGAGGCGACACCGGGAGAGCTCCTGGAACGGGTCGGTCTCGACGCGGACATGGCCGGCCGGTACCCGCATGAGTTCTCCGGCGGGCAGCGGCAGCGCATCGCCATCGCCCGTGCCCTCGCCGCGGAACCGTCCCTGCTGATCGGGGACGAGCCCATCTCCGCGCTGGACGCCTCCGCGCAGGCGCAGGTCGCGGGGTTGATGCGGTCCCTCGCCGTCGAATCCGGCGCCGGGCTGCTGTTCATCAGTCACGACCTGTCGGTGGTACGGCTGATCGCGGACCGGATCGCGGTGATGTACCTCGGCAAGATCGTGGAGATCGGCCGGACCGCGGAGGTCTGGGACGACCCGAAACACCCCTACACCCGGGCGCTGCTCGCCGCGATCCCCACGCCGGACGGCTCCGGCACGCTCCCCGCCGAACTCCCCGGTGACGTCCCGAATCCGGCGGCGCCGCCCTCGGGCTGCCGATTCCATCCACGCTGCCCCAGCGCGATGGACGTCTGCTCCGTCCGGGAGCCGGTGCCCCTGGGGGGAGTGGCCTGCTGGCTCTACGACGCACCGGGCTCGGCCGCCGAGTGAGCGCGGAACGCCTGGACCGGCTCCGGTCCCTGCTCACCGCGCACGCCGTCGACGTGCTCGTCCTCCGGCCGTCGTCGAACCTGAGGTACCTCCTCGAGGCGACGCTCCCGACCTTCCTCGTCGTCACGCCCGACGGCTCGCCGGTCCACGCGGTCGACACGCCTCGCGACGTGGTCGCGCTCATCCCCGTCGGCGCGCGGGTCGCCGTCGATCCGCAGATGCCGGCCCATGAGCTGCTCGCCCTGCAGGCGTCGCTCGGCCCGGAGACGCCGATCGCCTCCGCCGCGCCGTTGCTCGCCCCGCTGCGGATGCGCAAGTCCGCCGAGGAGATCGAGGTGATGGACCGCGCGGCGAACGCGGTCGACCGGGCGCTGGTCGCGGCGCGCGACCTCACCTGGTCCGGCTCGACGGAGCGCGAGATGGCGCGGCGGCTGCGGGCCCTGCTGCTCGAGACCGGGCATGAGGAGATCGTGTCCGTGGCCGTCGCGGCGGGGGAGAACTCGGCCGATCCCCACCACCGCCCCTCCGCCCGGGTGATCAACCCCGGTGACGCCGTCCGGGTGAACCTCGGCGGCCGGTACGGCGGTTACTGTTCCGACACGGCGCGGATGTTCGTGGTGGCCGAGCCGCCCGAGGACTTCGAGGCCATGTACTCGGTGGTGCTGGCCGCGCAGACCGCCGCGTGCGAGGCGGTACGCCCCGGTGTGGCGGTCGGCGAGATCGACGCGATCGCCCGCGAGGTCATCACGGACAACGGGTACGGCGCGTTCATCCTCCACCGGACCGGCCACGGCATCGGCCTCGACGCGTACGAGCCGCCCTACCTGACACCCGAGGACGGAACCGTCCTCGACGCGGGTGTGACCATGTCGATCGGACCCGGCGTCTACCTGCCCGAGTTGTACGGGGCCCGGATCGAGGACGTCGTCGTCTGCACCGACATGGGCGCCCGCCGGCTCAACCAGACGCCTCGGCTGCTCTCGGTCGTCGACCTGTAGCGCGTCCGGTTCAGCCGCCGAGCGCGCGGAGGCCGGCGGCGACGGCGGCCGCGACCACCAGCACGACGAGGAACGGAGCGCGCAGGAGCAGCGCGACGACGGCGGCGGCGAGGCCGGCCAGCCGGGGACCGTTCAGCTCCAGCGTGCGGCCGTGCGCCAGTGTCTGCACGGCGACCAGCGCGGTCAGCAGCGCGACCGGTACCAGCGCGGTGAACCGCCGCACCCGCTCGTCGTCCAGCACACGTTGCGGGGCGACGAGCCCGGCGAGTTTGAGCGCGTAGCAGCCGAGCCCCGTCGCGAGGACGGCGATCCAGACGGCCATGACTCTCCTGTCTAGACTCTCGAGAGCTCTTCGGGGGCGGGGCGTACCGGGGGAGTGCGGCGTACGATCCCGGCCAGCGCGGCGACCGCCGCCAGCATGATCGGCACGCCCGGCGGCAGCAGCGGCGTGGTCGCGACTGCGATGGCCATCGCGAGCAGCGCCACGATCCGCTCGGTGCCGCCGGAGGTGAGGCGGGGCCACAGCAGGGCGAGGAACGCCGCCGGACCGACCACGTCGAGACCGTACGTCTCCGGGTTCCCCAGCCGGGCCGCGCCGAGCGCGCCGAACAGGGTGGAGAGGTTCCAGGTGAGGTAGAGGCTGATCGCGGTGGCCCAGAAACCCGCGCGAGCCGACCGGGGGGCGGGCTGGGCCGTGGCCACCGCGGTCGTCTCGTCGATGACCAGATGGGCGGTCAGCAGCCGGCGCCACCCGCGCACGCCGAGCGTCGGCGCGAGCCGCAGGCCGTACAGGGCGTTGCGGCCGCCCAGCAGGACGGCGCCGAGAGCCCCCGCGATCAGGTTGCCGCCCCCGGCGACCACCCCGATCAGCGCGAACTGCGACGCCCCCGTGAACGCCACGACGCTCAGCGCGCAGGCCTGCGCCACACCGAGCCCGGCCGCGACCGCGGCGGCCCCGAACGCCAGCCCGGACAGGCCGACCGCCAGGCCGACGCCCAGTCCGTCGCGGACGGCAGGACGTGTCTGCGAATCCATGCCCGCAGGCTAAGCGGCCCGACATCTACCGGTCTTGCACGAAATTGCAGTTCAGTCCGGCGCCTTCCTGGACGAGAAGCCTCGGCGATCGGGTGGACAGAGTGACACAAAGCGGCTCATTCGCGGGAGCCGGGACTCATCGAGCGTTCTGCCCGGTCACCGGGTCCTCGGGGACCACGACCGTTGGCATGAAGAAGCGGGACACGAAGTGTGGTCCTCCCGGGTAGGCGCCGGGCGGGCCGGTCGGGCGAGTGGGGCGGCCGAGCGGATGGGTGCCGGTGGGGTGGTCAGGCGGGGCGGCCGAGCAGGTAGGCGCCGGGCGGCACGCCGACGATCCGCTTGAAATGGCGGGTCAGGTGCGCCTGGTCGGTGAATCCGAGGTCGGCCGCGACCTCGGCGGGCCGGACACCGGCGTCCAGGAGGGCCCGGGCGCGCTGGACCCGCAGGTTGACCAGGTAGGCGTGGGGCGGCAGCCCGTACGCGGCGCGGAACGCGCGCAGGAGGGCGAACCGGCCGGCGCCGACCGTGGCGGCCAGGTCGTCGAGGGACGGCGGGTCGGACAGCCGCTCGTGAAGGATCTCGCGGGCGGCGCGGACCGCCCGCGGCGGCGCGCCGCGCGAGACCGACCGCGGCGGCCGGGCGGCGTGGCGGCGCAGGAGGCCGGCGAGCGCCCGGTGCAGCGTGGAGGAGGCCGCGAGCGCGTCGCCGCCGTCGGCGCTGTGGTGCACGGCGCGGAGCAGCCGGACGGCCTCCGGGTCGTCCAGCACCGTCTGGGGGAAGTAGGGCGTGCCGGACGGGGCGCCCAGCTCGGCGGCGATCTGCGCGACGACGTCGACCGTGGGGTACAGCACGCGGTAGCGCCAGCCCTCGGGGACGCCCGCGTGACCGGTGTGGACGACCTCCGGGTTCAGAAGCAGGAGCTGGCCGGTGGTCGCCCGCAGCAGCGACCCGGCGTGCTCGAACTCCTCCACCCCGGACTCGATCAGTCCGACGGTGTAGGTGGCGTGCGCGTGCCTGGCGTAGCGGTGGGTGACGTAACGGGCGCTGAGCAGGTCGACACCCGGCTCGGCCGGGTGCCGCCGGTAGTGCGCGACCTCCCGGCTCATGGCACCGATGCTATCGGCGCCGCCGGCACGGGCGGCAGCACCGCCGGCAGCCCGAACTTCGCGAAGAGCCGCAGGTCGAAGAACATGACGACGTGCGCGACCCCGGTGGGCGCGGGCGTGACCACCTGCAGCGCGAAGGCGTGGTGCGCGCCGTCGGCGGCGCGCATGTAGACGGCGAAGGCCGGTTGGCCGTTCGCCCGGGTCGAGACCAGCCGCATCGCGCCCGGGCCGTCGGCGGGGCACTGCCCGCCGATCAGCCGGCCGATGTTCTCGGCGCCCTGGTACCAGCCGGTGTAGGGCGGCATCTCCCAGACGGCGTCCGCAGTGAGCAGCTCCACGATGGCGGCGACGTCGTATTCCTCGAACGCCCGGACGTAACGGGCGAGCAGCTCACGCTCCTCCGCCGACGCCGGCTCGGCCAGATCCTCCGGTGGAGTCGCCACCTCGTCGAGCCGGGCGCGGGCGCGCTGCAGGATGCTGTTCACCGCCGTGGTGGTCGTGTGCAGCGCCTCCGCCACCTCGGCGGCCCGCCACTTCAGCACGTCGCGCAGGATCAGCACCGCGCGCTGCCGGGGCGGCAGGTGCTGCAGGGCGGCGATCAGCGCGAGCCGGATGCTCTCCCGGGAGGCGACGATCGCGGCGGGGTCGGCGTGCTCGGCACCGGCCATCGCGTCGGGGATCGGCTCCAGCCAGGGCACCTCGGACCGCTCGATCGGCGTGTCGTACGGGTCGGCGCTCGGCTCGCCGAGACCGGTCGGCAGGGGCCGGCGACCCCGGCTCTCCAGGGCGGTCAGGCACGTGCGGGTGGCGATCCGGTGCAGCCACGTCCGCAGCGAGGACCGGCCCTCGAAGCCGTCGTAGGAGCGCCACGCGCGCAGGTACGTCTCCTGGACCTGGTCCTCCGCGTCGTGCACCGAGCCGAGCATGCGGTAGCAGTGCGCCAGCAGCTCGCGCCGGTACGGAGCCGCCTGTCGGAGGAAGTCGTCCTTGACCGCCTTGTCCGTGCTCATGGTGACCCTTCGAGTTCGTCGCTCCGGGGTGACCGGCGACCCGCGCGGGCAGGCACCGCAGGCCCATCGTCTCGGTATACGCCCGCCCTACGACAGAACGGCACTGACTCGCCCGAGACCATCGGTCTACCCGGAGGTGACGCGGGCCCGGCACCGCTGTGCGTCTCATTGGCCGAGACGAGGATCCCGCCGGGTGGCGACCCTCCGGTCGCCCCCGCTACTCTGGGCACGTGGATCGTCGCTATTTCGGGTTTATGCAGCCGGCTCCGGGTGAGCCGGTCGCCGTGACCTGAGCGACGACCCCCGAGCCGGCCAAGGCAGAGCCCCACGGGCTCTGCCTTTCGCTTTTCCACCGTGAGTGGGCGGCTCGGCTCCGGGCCCGCCCCGGAAGGAGATTCCGATGGACCTGCACGATCGGGACACCCCCGTCATGATCGCCGGACCGGCGGCCGACCCGGACGTCGCCGTGGTGAGCCTGCGCCGCCTGCACGGCCGGGCGAACGCCGCCGCCGAGCTGACCCGGGTACGCCGGTCGTACCACGGCCCGCTGCTCGTCGAGCCGTTCTCCGCCCTGGACCTGCCGGCCATCGTGACGCATGCCGACGGAGTCGTGGTCGGCGGCGCCTGGATGCAGGACTTCCAGCTCTTGCGGGCGGTGGCCCGTACGGGACGTCCCGTGGTCGTGCAGCGGGCCCCGGCGGCCACGCTCGAGGAGTGGCTGTCGGCCGCCGAGTACTGCGTCGCCGAGGGCAACCAGGACGTCGTCCTGTGCGAGACGGGCACGCGCACCCACCTGCCGCACGCGACCATCGACCTGTCGCTGGTCCGGGCGGCCGGTCGGCACCGGCCCGTCCTCGTCGACGTCTCGGCCGCCCCGGACCTCGCCGTCGCGGCGCTGTCGGCGGGCGCGTGCGGACTGCTCCTGGGCGAGGACGCCGAGTCGGCGGTGGTGGCCGGGGTGCGGGCCAAGGCCGCGCTGCTCGGGGCCCTGACGTGCGACGACGTGCCGGAGACGATCCCCGGCGCCCGGGCGGCGATCGACCGCGTCGACGCGGCGCTGGCGACGCTGCTGGAGCGCCGGGCGGAACTGGCGGCCACCGTGCAGCGGCTCAAGCCGGTCGGCGGCTTCGCGGGCCGGGACCCTCGGCGCGAACGCGAGATCGTCGAGGCCATGGTGTCGCGCGCCCCCCGACTGGGCGCCGACCGGCTCGGCCGCATCATGACGGCCGTCATCGAGACCGGCCTGGAGGCGTCCGAAGAGCGCGACCTCTCCCCGGCCTGACCACCCCGCCGCCCCGGCCCGGCGTCCACCGGCCCGGCCCCTGTCGGCCCCGGCGTACCCGGCCCCGCCGGTCCCGGTCTGCTCGGTCCGGCGTTCACCGGCCTGGCGCCCACTGGTCCGGAGGCCTGACGCGTCCGGGTGGTCGCGGGCGTGGTGGGCGCGGTTCGGGGGTGTGCCGGATGCTCGGCGAAGACGGCCGCGTGGTGGAGCTTTGTCCCGGTTCGTCGGGAACGCGGTCCCGTCATGGCAGTGTTCGCCGAGCGTTCCACCCGCCGGGACGGGGGCCCGGGTCAGGGGGCGCGGCGGTTTCGGACGACCCGCCAGCCGACGAACAGGACGACGGCGACACCGGGCAGGCACCAGAAGGCGATTTTGTTGGCCGTGTCCGCGAAGGCCATCAGGACGACGACCAGGACGAGGAAGCCGAGCGTGACCCAGTTCGACGCCGGGGCCCACGGCATCCGGAAGGACGGCCGTTCGATCTCGCCGCGGGCCGCGCGGGCGCGGAGCCGGAGCTGGCAGGAGATCAGGGTCGCCCACACGGCGACGACGCCGAGCGAGGCGATCGAGGTGGCGATGTCGAAGGCCATCTTCGGCACGACGTAGTTGAGGACCACGCCGAGGAGCAGCACGATCGAGGTGAACAGGATCCCGCCGTACGGCACGTGCCGCGCGCTCATCCGCCCCACGAACCTCGGCGCCTCGCCCTTGACGGCCAGCGCCCGCATGACGCGGCCGGTGGAGTACAGGCCCGAGTTGCAGGACGACAGGGCGGCGGTGAGCACGACCGCGTTCATGATGTCGCCGGCGCCGGGGACGCCGAGCCGCGAGAACACCGTGACGAACGGGCTCTCGTTCGCGCTGTAGACGGTCCAGGGCAGGACCATGGCGAGCAGCAGGACCGAGCCGACGTAGAAGATGCCGATCCGCCAGATCACGCTGCCGATCGCGCCGGGCAGCACCTTGCGCGGGTTCTCGGTCTCGCCGGCGGCGATGCCGACCATCTCGATCCCCGAGTAGGCGAACACCACCGCCTGCAGGCTCATCAGGACGACGGGCACCCCGTGCGGCAGGAAGCCGCCGTGCGCGGTGAGGTTGGAGACACCGGCGTGGTCGTGGCCGACGCCGGCGCCGGTGAGGACCAGCGACAGGCCGACGAACAGGAAGACGACGATGGCGAGGACCTTGATCACGGCGAACCAGAACTCCAGCTCGCCGAAGAGCCGTACCGACAGGAGGTTCACCGTCAGGAGCACGGCGAGGGCGACCAGGGCCGTGACCCACTGCGGGATCTGCGGCAGCCACTTGTGCACGTAGATGCCGGCGGCGGTCGTCTCGGCCACCCCGGTCATCGCCCAGTTGAGCCAGTACATCCAGCCGCTGGCGAAGCCGGCCCACGGGCCGATGAACTCCCGGGCGTACGTGACGAAGCTGCCCGCGCTGGGCCGGTGCAGGACCAGCTCGCCGAGCGCGCGCATGACGAAGAACGCCGCGATACCGCAGACGGCGTACGAGAGGACGAGGCTCGGCCCGGCCGCGGCGAGCCTCCCGCCGGCCCCGAGGAACAGGCCGACACCGATCGCGCCACCGATCGCGATCATGCGTACCTGGCGGTTGCCGAGGGACTGTATGTAGCCGGCGTCCTCGTCGCCGGGAGCGGTGCCCTGGTGGTCCAGTGCTGTCGACACGCAGCCTCCGATTTCCAGCGGGTTCCGCTCCCCCGAAAACCGCTATACGGGCACTGACCTTACAAGGTGGCGGAGCGTGTTCGCGCCGCGACACGGGCGCGGTCGATCCGCGGGCCGAAATGCGGTAGACCCTGGTAGGTGAGGTGTACGCCGTCGTCCGGACCGCGGGCCGTGACCGGAGACGCCTCGCTTGGGGGAGAGGCATGGTCGACCGAAAACAGGTATAAACCGGACATCCGGAGTGTCGGGCCCCGGCGATCACTGCGGCACCGTTAGGCTCAGGGGACCCGGTCCCCGGCCGGCCTTTCACCCCCAGACGACGACTTCCGACGCGGCGCGTGCTCCGGGCACGCGAGGCGTCGCATGCCTGAAGGAGGCGCATCGCGCATGAGTGACTCGTTCGTGCATCTGCATGTGCACACCGAGTACTCCATGCTCGACGGGGCGGCCCGTCTCAAGGAGATGTTCGCCGAGGTCGATCGGCAGAAGATGCCGGCCATCGCGATGACCGACCACGGCAACACCCACGGCGCCTACGACTTCTACAAGCAGGCCACCGCGGCCGGGGTGACCCCCATCGTCGGGATCGAGGCGTACGTCGCGCCGGCGTCCCGGTTCCACAAGGAGCCGGTGCGCTGGGGGGAGCCCAGCCAGAAGGGCGACGACGTCTCCGGTGGCGGCCACTACACCCACAAGACGATCTGGGCGCGCAACGCCGAGGGCCTGCACAACCTGTTCAAGCTGACGAGCCGGGCCTACACCGAGGGGTTCATCCGCAAGTGGGCCCGGATGGACTTCGAGCTGCTGGCCGAGCACTCGGCCGGCCTCATGGCCACCACCGGCTGCCCGTCCGGCGAGGTCCAGACCCGGCTGCGCCTCGGCCACTTCGACAAGGCCCTGGAGGCCGCGGCCAAGTACCAGGAGCTCTTCGGCAAGGAGAACTACTTCCTGGAGTTGATGGACCACGGCCTCGACATCGAGCGCCGGGTCCGCGACGGGCTGATCGAGATCAGCAAGAGGCTGGGCATCCCGCCGGTCGTCACCAACGACTCGCACTACACGCGGGAGTCCGAGGCGTCCGCGCACGACGCGCTGCTGTGCATCCAGACCGGCAAGCAGCTGTCCGACCCGGGCCGCTTCAAGTTCGACGGCTCCGGTTACTACCTCAAGACCGCCGACGAGATGCGGGCGCTCGACACCTCCGACATCTGGGCCGAGGGCTGCCGCAACACCCTCGTCGTCGCCGAGCGCGTCGACTCGTCCGGCATGTTCGAGTACCGCAACCTCATGCCGCGGTTCCCGGTGCCGGAGGGCGAGTCCGAGGAGTCGTGGTTCCGCAAAGAGGTCTGGCGGGGCATGGAGCGGCGCTTCCCCGAGGGGGTCGACGAGGAGCACCGCAAGCAGGCCGAGTACGAGATGGACGTCATCTGCCAGATGGGGTTCCCGTCGTACTTCCTCGTCGTCGCCGACTTCATCATGTGGTCGAAGAACAACGGGATCGCGGTCGGCCCGGGCCGTGGCTCGGCGGCGGGCTCGCTCGTCGCGTACGCCATGGGCATCACCGACCTGGACCCGCTCCCGCACGGCCTGATCTTCGAGCGGTTCCTCAACCCCGACCGCGTGTCGATGCCCGATATCGACGTCGACTTCGACGAGCGTGGGCGCGCCGACGCGATCCGCTACGTCACCGAGAAGTGGGGCGCCGACAAGGTCTCCATGATCGCCACCTTCGGCACCATTAAGGCCAAGGCTGCGATCAAGGACGCGGGCCGCGTCCTCGGCTTCCCGTACGCCCTGGGCGACCGCATCTCCAAGGCGTTCCCGCCCGCCGTCATGGGCAAGGACATCCCGCTGTCGGGGATCTTCGACGAGAAGCACCCGCGGTACGGCGAGGCCGGCGAGCTGCGCAAGCTGTACGAGGAAGAGACCGACGTCAAGCAGATCATGGATCTGGCGCAGGGCCTGGAGGGCCTGATCCGCCAGACCGGCGTGCACGCCGCCGGTGTGATCATGTCGGCGGAGCCGCTGACCGACCACATCCCGATCATGCGCCGCGACTCCGACGGCGTCATCATCACGCAGTTCGACTACCCGACCTGTGAGACGCTCGGCCTGCTGAAGATGGACTTCCTGGGCCTGCGCAACCTGACGATCATGCAGGACGCGCTGAAGGCCATCAAGGCCAACAAGGGCGTCGAGCTCGACCTGCTGAAGCTCCCGCTGGACAACAAGAAGGCGTACGAGCTGCTGGCCCGCGGCGACACGCTCGGCATCTTCCAGCTGGACGGCGGCGGCATGCGCTCGCTGCTGCGCCTGATGCGCCCCGACAACTTCGAGGACATCTCCGCGGCCCTCGCGCTGTACCGCCCAGGCCCGATGGGCGCGAACTCCCACACCAACTACGCGCTGCGCAAGAACGGCCAGCAGCCGATCACCCCGATCCACGAGCAGTTGGAAGAGCCGCTCAAGGACATCCTCGACACGACCTACGGCCTGATCGTCTATCAGGAGCAGGTCATGGCCATCGCGCAGAAGGTCGCCGGGTACAGCCTCGGACAAGCGGACCTGCTCCGCCGCGCGATGGGCAAGAAGAAGAAGGCGGAGCTGGACAAGCAGTACGCCACCTTCGAGTCCGGGATGCAGGAGCGCGGCTTCTCCGCCGCGGCGATCAAGGCGCTGTGGGACATCCTGCTGCCCTTCTCCGACTACGCGTTCAACAAGGCGCACACCGCCGGGTACGGCCTGGTCTCGTACTGGACCGCCTACCTCAAGGCCAACTACCCGGCCGAGTACATGGCGGCGCTGCTCACCTCGGTCAAGGACGACAAGGACAAGAGCGCCCTCTACCTCAACGAGTGCCGCCGCATGGGCATCAAGGTGCTCACGCCCGACGTCAACGAGTCCGACTCGGACTTCACCCCGAAGGGCGACACCGAGATCCTGTTCGGCCTGTCGGCGATCCGCAATGTCGGCGAGAACGTCGTCGACGCGATCGTCAAGGCCCGCAAGGAGAAGGACCGCTTCACCGACTTCCAGGACTTCCTGCGCAAGGTGCCGCCGCAGGTGTGCAACAAGCGGGTCGTCGAGTCGCTGATCAAGGCGGGCGCGTTCGACAGCCTGAGCCACGAGCGCAAGAGCCTGGTCATGGTGCACGAGCAGGCCATCGACGCGATCATCGACATCAAGCGCAACGAGGCGATCGGGCAGGACTCCCTGTTCGGCGGGGGCGACGACGTGGTGGACACCACGTTCGACATCGCCATCCCGGAGGGGGAGTGGGACAAGACCACCCTGCTCGCCTTCGAGCGCGAGATGCTCGGCCTCTACGTCTCCGACCACCCGCTGCTCGGCATCGAGCACATCCTGTCCGCCAACGTCGACTGCTCGATCGCCGCGCTGACCGCCGACGAGCGGGCGGACGGGCAGATCGTCACCGTCGGCGGCCTGGTCTCGGGGCTGCAGCGGAAGGTCACCAAGAAGGGCGACTCCTGGGCGCTGACCACCCTGGAGGACCTCGAGGGCGCGATCGAGCTGATGATCTTCCCGTCGGCGTACCAGCTGTGCTCCACGCTGCTCGCCGAGGACGCCATCCTCGTCGTGAAGGCGCGCCTCGACAAGCGCGAGGACACCCCGAAGCTGATCGCGATGGAGGTCACCCAGCCGGACCTGACGGTCAGCGACTCCGGCCGGCCGCTCACCGTCTCGATGCCGGTGACCCGGGTGACCCCGCCGGTCGTCCAGGGCCTGAAGGAGGTGCTGGGCGCCCACCCGGGCCAGACCGAGGTCCACCTGCAGTTGCAGAACGGACCGCGGACCACGGTCGTCCGCCTCGACGACAAACTCCGGGTCACGGCCTCACCGGCGCTGATGGGCGACCTCAAGCAGCTCCTCGGGCCGGCCTGCCTGGTCTGAGCGAACCGGGCCGCGCCGACGGCGATCTCGAGCTGACGTGCCTGGTCTGAGCGGACCCGGCCGCCGCGCGGACCGGTTACCGCCGGGCGGTCTCGAGCGGCGTTCCGGGCCGCCGGCTCGTCCCGGCGCGGCAGATCCGCTCACAGCGGCGGGATGTGGTGGCCCGGACGGAACACGTCGTCCGGATCCCAGGTCTGCTTGACCCGGCACAGGCCCGCGTGGTCGTCCGGCGTGTAGGCGTCCCGCGTCCGGGTCGGGTCGGTGAGGAAGTTCAGGAAGGACCCGCCGGTCGCGTACGGCCGCAGCCGGCGGACGAGGCCGTCGACCCCCGCGTCGACCCGGGCCCGTACGCCCGCGTCGCCGTACCCGGTCCCGCCGGGCCCGTACGGTGCGGTGGCGATCACCGAGAACGGCACGTCGCGGTGGCCCACCGGCCCGGCATCCGGCGCGGGCCGCGCCATCGCCCCGCCCCAGTGCCGGACCTCGACCGCGGGCCCCGGCACGTCGCCGAACGCCGCGTCCGGCAGCGTTCCGAGCACCGCGTCCGGCAGGTCCCGGAACAGGTCGAGGTGCTGGCGGACCGCCATCGGGGGCGACGACGCCCCGGCGAGCGCCGTGCTCGCCTCAGCGAACGTCATCGCCCGGAAGCCGTCCACCAGCGGCGCGCCCGCCGCCTCCAGCAGCGGCCCGAGCCGGTGCTCCGCCTCCTCGTACCCGCCCAGGTGGAAGACCCGGACGGCGAGGACCGGCCGGCCGCGCACGGGCGCGGGGACGGCCGGGACGTCCGGCATCCGCATGAGCATGACGGCCGTGTTCAGCTCGTCCGGCTCATCGGCCGCCCACTCCCGGTAGCGGGCGAGCGTCTCGGCCGCGTTGCCGGCGTCGTACAGGGACAGACCCGCGTAGACGCGGCCGACGGCGTGCAGCCGGAGTTCCAGGGCGGTCACCACGCCGAAGTTGCCGCCTCCGCCGCGCAGCGCCCAGAACAGGTCCGCGTGGTGCTCGGCGTTCGCGGTCACGTGCTCGCCGTCGGCGGTCACCAGCTCGGCCGTCACGACGGAGTCGGCGGCGTACCCGTACTTGCGGGACAGCCATCCGGTCCCGCCGCCCAGGGTGTACCCGGTGACGCCGACGAACGGCGTGCCCGACAGCGGCGCCAGGCCGAACGGAGCGGCCGCGGCGATCACGTCGGACCAGCGCGCGCCGGGACCGACGCGGGCGACGCACCGGTACGGGTCGATCCGCACGTCCGCCATCCGGCCCGTCGTGAGCAGCAGGCCGTCGGCGGGCACGTGCGTGCCGTGTCCCGTCGCCTGGACGGTGAGCGGCAGCCCGCTCTCCCGCGCGGCGATGACCGCGGCGCGTACGTCACCGGGGCCGGTCGCCTCGGCGGCGACCAGCGGACGGTGCTCGATCCGCAGGTTCCAGCCGGACCGCGTCGCGTCGTACGCCGCGTCGCCGGGCAGGCGCACCGGCCCGGCGAAGGCGTCGCGCAGCGTGCGCGCGACCCTCTCCGGCCCGACGGTCGTCGTATTCGTCATGTCGTCCCCGCTCCCCGTGAGTGCCGGCCGTCACCGGCGTGACGGCGGTCGCCTTTCGGACGGTCCCGATGCTCGCCGCCCGACCGCCCCGCCGTCGTCGTACGGGGGACGGCAGTCACGCTGCGGCATTCGGCGCAGCTTCGGCCGGCGTACTCCCGGGGGAGTAGCGCGTGGCTCCCCTTCCAGGAGGAACCGGAGAAGGCGGGCGCCGGTCTACGCTGCCCGAATGGGGATCCAGTACCGGCTTCGTCCGCCCTTCTCCGACCTGGCCATCGCGACGGCCGTCGCCGCCATCGCCCTGGTCGGCGCGGCCATCGCGCCGCACGGATACACCAGGATGGACGCGTTCGGCTATCTGCTCCTGCTGACCGGCTCCTTCGCGCTCGTCGTGCGCCGCCGGGCGCCGGTCGCCGTGCTGCTGGTCACGACCGGGTGCGTCCTCGCCTACCTCGTCCGCGGCTACCCGGGCGTGGCCGCCGCCGAGCCGGTGATGGTCGCGCTGTTCACCGCCATGCGCGCCGGGCACCGGTTCGTCGTACTCGTCCCCAAGGCCGCCCTCGTCATCGCCGTGATCACCGATCTGACGCTGCACCACGGGGAACCGGTCCGGCAGGTGCTGCAGGACCGGTTCCTGCTGGCCGGGTGGCTGTTGGCCAGCGCGATGATGGGCGGCGCGTTCCGGCAGTGGGAGGCGTACGTCCGCGAGGCACGGGAGCGGGTGGCGGAGGCCGAGCGAACCCAGGAGGAGATGGCGCTGCGCCGCGCCGGTGAGGAACGCCTGCGGATCGCCCGCGAGCTGCACGACTCGCTGACCCACAGCATCTCCATCGTCAAGGTGCAGGTCGGGGTGGCGATCCACCTCGCCCGCAAGCGCGGCGAGCCGGTGCCCGAGGCCCTGCTGGCCATCCAGGAGGCCAGCGGCGAGGCGATGCGGGAGCTGCGCGCCACTCTGGAGGTGCTGCGCGACGGCGAGCCCGGCGGCAGTGGACTCGACCGGCTGCCGGACCTGGTGCGCCGGGCCCGGTCCGCGGGCCTGCCGGCCGACGTCACGGTCACCGGCCGGCCGCGTGACCTGCCGGCCGCGGTCGACCGCGCGGCGTACCGGATCGTCCAGGAGGCGCTGACCAACGTCGCCCGGCACGCCGGCCCGGCCGCCGCGTCCGTGCACCTCGGGTACGGCGGCGACACGCTGACGGTGCGGGTCGACGACGACGGGCGGGCCACGCCCGGAGCGCCCCCGGAGCCGGGCGTGGGGCTGACCGGGATGCGCGAGCGCGTCACGGCGCTCGGTGGGTCACTGCGCGCCGAGCCCCGCCCCGAGGGAGGCTTCACCGTCCACGCCGAACTCCCGATCGCGGACGAGCCCCGGACGGACGGCCACCCGATCCCCGCGCCCGCCCCGAACCGCGCCGCCGACCGGACCGCCGACCACGGCGCCGCCGGGCAGGCCGCCGATCAGGCCGTTCCCGGCCACGTCGTGCCCGGCCGGGTCGCCGCCGTCCGCGGCGAGGAGGCGGCGCTGTGATCCGCGTGCTGCTCGCCGACGACCAGGCGCTGATCCGCGCCGGGTTCCGTGCCCTGCTGCAGGCCGAGGACGACCTCGAGGTGGTCGCCGAGGCCGCCGACGGCCGGGAGGCCGTCGCGCTCGCCGCCGCCCACCTGCCCGACGTCGCCCTCCTCGACGTGCAGATGCCGGTCCTCGACGGCATCGAGGCGACCCGCCGGATCACCGCCGACGAGCGGATGTCCGGCGTCCACGTCGTCATGCTCACCAACTACGGGCTCGACGAGTACGTCTTCGACGCGCTCCGCGCGGGCGCGAGCGGCTTCCTCGTCAAGGACACCGAACCCACCGACCTGCTGCACGGCATCCGCGTCGCCGCGCGGGGCGACGCGCTGCTCGCCCCCGCCATCACCCGGCGGCTGATCAGGGAGTTCGTGTCCCGGCGCCCGCCCGCCGCCCCGGACGTGATGGACGTCCTGACCAACCGGGAGCGGGAGGTGACCGCGCTGGTCGCGCGCGGGATGTCGAACGACGAGATCGCCGCGCACATGGTGATCAGCCCGACGACGGCCAAGACCCACGTCAGCCGGGCGATGACGAAGCTGCGCACCCGCGACCGCGCCCAGCTCGTCGTCCTGGCCTACGAGTCGGGCCTGGTCAGGGCCGGCGACGGCTCCGCCGCGCCGTGGGAGCCCGACCACTGACGCCCGGAACGTCCGCCGTGGGCGGCGACGCTCGCGCGGTGGTACCGCGAACGCCCACAGAACGCCGGCGGTCGTACGGCGCCCGGCGTCGGTGGCGGACGTCGACCGCCCGGGCGCCGGCAGCAGCGGTGCCGGCGTCAGACCCGCGCGGCGCCGAACGTCCGACGGTAGGCGGCCGGGGCGACCCCCACGGCCGCGTGCAGGTGCTGGCGCAGGGACGCCGCAGTGCCCAGGCCGGCGCGCCCGGCCACCTGGTCGATCGGCAGGTCGGTGGTCTCCAGGAGCCGCCGGGCCTCCTCGATCCGCTGGCGGACCAGCCACTGCGCCGGGCTGAGGCCCGTCTCCGCGCGGAACCGGCGGGTGAAGGTGCGGACGCTCATCCCCGCCCGGCGCGCCAGCCGTGTGAGGTCGAGCGGCTCGTGCAGCCGCTCCAGGGCCCAGGCGCGGGTCTCCGCCGTCGAGGAGCCCGCGGGCGACGGCAGCGGCCGCTCGATGAACTGCGACTGCCCGCCCTCCCGCCACGGCGGCATCACCGAACGCCGGGCCGCGTGGTTCGCCACGGCGCTGCCGTGGTCCCGGCGGATGACGTGCAGGCACAGGTCCACCCCGGCCCCCACCCCGGCCGAGGTCAGCACGTCGCCGTCGTCCACGAACAGGACGTCCGGGTCCAGCGGCACCGTGGGGTGGAGCGCGCGGAACAGGTCCGCGTGCGCCCAGTGCGTCGTCGCCGGGCGGCCGTCCAGCACGCCCGCGGCGGCCAGGACGAACGCGCCGGTGCAGATCGACATGAGCCGCGCGTCCGGGCGTCGCCGGGCCAGGGCCGCGGCCACCGGCGGCTCCAGGGTGCCGTCCTCCAGCGCCGCGCCGCCGTGCACCCCCGGCACCACGACCGTGTCGGCCTCCGCCAGGATCTCCGGCCCGTGGTCGGGAACGGCCGCGAACCCGGCCGAGGTGCGCACCGGCCCGCCGTCCGCGGTGCAGACGCGGACCCGGTAGTAGGGTCGTCCGCCGGCGTCCCGCGCCGCGCCGAAGATCTGCGACGGAACCCCCAGGTCGAACGCGACGACGTCGTTCAGGGCGAGGACGACCACCTCATGCGGCATGGCCCGATTCTTTCACATGTTGGCTTTCGGGCCACTCGTCGCGGGAGCCGCCGGCGGCGAGACTCCATCGGGTGACCCAGACACTTCCCGACACACCGGTACGGACCCGCCCGCGCCTGCACCGTGCCTGGATCGTCGCCGCGGTGACCCTCATCGCCCTCGTCGGCGCCGCCGGGTTCCGCGCCACCCCCGGCGTCCTCATCGACCCCCTCCGCGCCGAGTTCGGCTGGCCACGGGGCACCATCTCCGCCGCCGTCTCGGTCAACCTCCTGCTGTACGGCCTGACGTCCCCGTTCGCGGCCGCCCTGATGGACCGGTTCGGGATGCGCAGGGTGGTGTCCGCCGCGCTTCTGCTCGTGGCGGTGGGCAGCGGGCTGACGGTCTTCATGACCGCGCCGTGGCAGCTCGTCGCCTGCTGGGGCGTGCTGATCGGCCTCGGGACCGGATCGATGGCCATGGCCTTCGTCGCCACCGTCACCTCCCGGTGGTTCGTCGCACGCCGGGGCCTGGTGACCGGCGTGCTCACGGCGGCGGGCGCCGCCGGGCAGCTGGTCTTCCTGCCGGTCCTGGCGCACCTGACCCACATGCACGGCTGGCGGACCGCCGCGGTGACCGTCTGCGTCGCCGCGCTGGCCGTCGTGCCGCTGGTCGTGCTCCTCCTGCGCGACCACCCCGCGGACGTCGGCCTCCCGCCGTACGGCGCCGACGAGATCGTCCCCAAGCCGCACAACGCGGGGGCGGCACGGCGGGCGCTCGGCTCGCTCGCCACGGCCGCCCGGACGCCCGTCTTCTGGTTGCTGGCGGGCGGCTTCGCGATCTGCGGCGCGTCCACGAACGGCCTCGTCGGCACGCACTTCATCCCGGCCGCGCACGACCACGGCATGCCGGAGACGACCGCCGCGAGCCTGCTGGCCCTCGTGGGGATCTTCGACGTGGTCGGCACGATCTTCTCCGGCTGGCTCACCGACCGGGTCGACTCCCGGGTGCTGCTCGGCGTCTACTACGCCCTACGCGGATGCTCGCTGCTCGTGCTGCCGAGCCTGTTCGCCCGGACCGCGCACCCGAGCATGCTCGTGTTCATCATCTTCTACGGCCTGGACTGGGTCGCCACGGTGCCGCCGACGGTCGCCCTGTGCCGGGAGCACTTCCAGATGAGCGGACCGATCGTCTTCGGCTGGGTCTTCGCCTCCCATCAGATCGGCGCCGCGGCCGCCGCCGTCACCGCCGGCGTCATCCGGGACCGCCTCGGCGACTACGCGGCCGCCTGGTACGGCGCCGGGGCCCTGTGCCTCCTCGCCGCACTCCTGTCGATCCGGATCAAGAGACGGGTCATGGCGACGTAAAACGCTTTGCCTTTTGTTTACCGAGACTTCGTACGAGCCGCTTACAGTGCGGAACGTGCCCGAGACGCTGGCCGAGGAGCTGCTGCTCCTCGCCTATGACCTGCGCGGAAAGTGCCGCATCGGCCCGGTCGAACTCGACTGCGGGGTCGCCGGCGCGATGCTGTCGGAGCTGAGGCTCGCCGACCGGCTCCGGTTGGACGGCACGGTGCTGGCCGTCGCCGACGCCGAGCCCGTCGGCGACCCGATCCTCGACGGACTGCTCGCCGACATCGCGGCCTCGCCCCGCGGCCGGACCCCGCAGGAGTGGGTCACCCGGCTGCGCGCGACCGACCATCAGCAGCGGCTGCTGGCGCGCCTGGCCGACCGCGGCCAGGTCGCCGTCGACCGCCACCGCCTCCACCGTACGTTCGGCGTCTTCGTCGAGACCCGCTATCCCGTACGGGACATCGTCGGGCTGTGGGAGGCGCAGCAGCGCGTGGTCGCGGCCGTCACGACGAGCGCGCCCGCCGACGCCCGTACCCTCGCCCTCGGCGCGCTGGTGGCCGGCGCGGGGCTGAGCAAGCCGGTGTTCGCCACGTCGGGGAACTGGCGCGTGCTCCGCGACCGGATGCGCGCGATGACCGAGGGCGACTGGATCGCCGACGCCGTACGCCGGGCCCTCGCCGTGGAACTCGGGAGCGTCTCCGTCTGAGCGCCCGCCGAGGTCCTCCGCCCCGTACGGCGGGTCCGCCTCGTGCGGCGGGAGGCCCGCGCCGTACGCCGATCGCCCGGCGCCGGCGCCCTCTCCGCCGGCCGGGCGGGCATGACGGGCTCCCGCGCCCGCGAGGGTCAGCGGCCGGAAACGGTCATCGACAGGTCGGTCAGGCGGTCCTGCTCGTCGAACCGCGCGACGCAGGAGCCGCCGTCCGGCAGCTTCGCGGTGATCGACGTCTCGGTCTGCCGGTACGGCAGGCGGTGGTGGCTGAAGAACCGCAGCACGGTCAGCCGGTGGTCGGCCGGGAAGAGCGAGAGGCCATCGGTGATCAGCCGCGGCGCCGTGACGGAGTCCCACACGGTGCCGGGCACGGCCGGGTCGCGGACCGCGAAGTAGGCGACGCCGCCGTCGTAGCGGCCGGAGATCGTCCCGCTGAGGCCGAGGAGGCCGTTCGTGACCGCGGCGACCAGCTCGCCGCCGTTCTGCGCCGGCCCCTCGTACCAGGCCAGATCCAGCTCGCGCGTCGTCATCTCGGGCACGCCGAGCCGGGAGCCCATGGGACGCGGATTCAGCACCGCCGGATGCTCCGGGCCGAACTGCGGATTGGCCCAGCCCCACAACCAGCTGCGGTCCTTCTCGGCGAAGCTCCCGACCAGGGCGACGTGCAACGTGACGTCACCCTTGGTGTACGTGCCGCTCGCCAGGTCGGTGGTCCAGTCGCCGTTCGCCGGCAGTACCCCCGCCAGGACCTCCTGCTGCTGGGCGGCGACGGCCGCGTACGCGGCTCCGAGCCGCTCGAAGGCCGGGCTGAATCCAGACATGCCGGGCACACTATCTCAGAAGATGCAAGGACCGGAGCAGGCCAGGAGGCGTCCAGGTTGAGGCGCTACCCTGCCTTGTTCACCGAACGCCGGGGGAGGGCGAGTGGCGAGCCGGATACGCATCGGACTGCTGGCGGCACTTGCGATCACGGTGCTGGGAGTGCCCGTCGGGCTGTTGTGGGTCGCGATCGCGCCTCGGACGGCCTACCAGGTCTCGGGCGGCAAGGGCCTCCTCGCCGATCCGGAGACCCAGACACTGATCGCGGCGGACGGTTGGTTCGCCGTGCTGACCGCCGCCGCGGGCCTGCTCTGCGGCCTCGCCGCCTATGTGCTGGCCGGGCGGGTGGGGGACCTGGGCCCGCTCGCGGGGATCGCGGCGGGCGGTGTCGCGGCCGCGGTCGTCGCCTGGCGGCTGGGGCACCTCATCGGTGAGAGCGCCTACCAGCACGCGCTACGGACGGCCGGCGACGGGGCGCTCGCCCGCGCCCCGCTCGGCCTGCACGCCCTCGGCGTGGTCCTCGCCTGGCCGCTGACGGCGGTCGTGGTGTTCGGCCTGCTGGAGGCGCTGGACGTGGCGCACCGGGAGTCGCGCGGCCGGCTAGCCGCGGGCGATGCCGGCGGTCGACGCTCCGGTCAGCCGGACCAGGTCGGCGGGGGAGAGCTCGATCTGCAGGCCGCGCCGACCGGCCGAGACGTAGATGGTCGGGAACCCTGACGCGGAGGAGTCGACCACCGTCGGCAGCCGCTTGCGCTGCCCGAGCGGGCTGATGCCGCCACGGACGTACCCGGTGACGCGTTCGGCGTGCGCGGGGTCGGCCATGGCGGCGCGCTTGCCCCCGGCCGCGGCGGCCAGTGCCTTGAGGTCCAGCGAGGAGGAGACCGGCACGACCGCGACGGTGAGGTCGCCGTCCACCTCGGTGACCAGGGTCTTGAAGAGCCGGTCGTGAGAGACCCCGAGGGCGTCGGCGGCGGCCTCGCCGTAGGAGTCCGCGTCCGGATCGGTCTCGTACGGGTGCAGGGTGAACTCGATTCCGGCGCGGGTCGCCGACACGGTCGCGGGCGTGCCCTTGCCGCCCGATCGCCGGTTCGATGCCACTGGTGTCTGTTTCCTTCCGAGAGTCAGTTCGGGCTGACGGTGCCGCCGAGGAACTCCGACGCCGGCACGGCGGGGAACACCTTCAGGAGGAGGTTCTCCCGGCGCAGCAGGTCGTACTCCAGATGGAGCCGGGTCGCGGCGTCCTCGGCCTGCAGCAGTCGCTGCTTGTCGTGGCGGTCCAGGACCATCGAGGCGGCGACCACGTAGGACAGCTGGACCGGCTGCTCCGGGAGGTCGTCGAGCTCGGTCACCTCGGCGCCGTGCTCGGTCAGCCGGTCGCAGTAGCGGTGGAACAGCCTGGTCACCGGCTCGGTGATCTTGTCGGCTTCCGGCCCGCTCTCCTCGGGCAGCATCGTCACGTCGGCGCGGAGGTAGCTCAGGGAGTCGTCGACGTCCTCGATCCGGAACCGCGTGCCGCCGCTGGTGACCACGTCGTAGCGGCCGTCGTCGTGCCGCTGGACCCCGCGGAGCTCCGCGGTGCAGCCGACCGCGGCGAGCCGGCGGGCGGCGCCGGGACCGACCTCGTGGCCGAGCTCGATGGAGACGACGCCGAACCGGAAGGGCTCTTGGCCTTCGAGGAGGTCGCGCATGAGGTCGCGGTACCGCTCCTCGAAGATCTGGAGGGGCAGCACCAGCCCCGGGAACAGCACGGCTCCCAGCGGAAAGATCGGCAGCCGTTCGGTCACGGCGTTCAGCGTACGACGTCAGAGCGGCCGCCGTCGCGCGCGTTTTCGTGATCTACAACGTAAAGGCGATCGCTCGGACGACCGACGACCGGTCGGAGGTCACCGGTCGGATGGTGTGACCGTAGTCACCTTGGACTAGATCGCGTCAACCGGCACACACCACCGCGAGCTGCGGGGTTACGGTCGGACGACCGCGCGGCCCCGCCGTCGCGGTACGGCGGTACCTCCCGCCGGCTTGTCGTTCGGAGGCCCTTATGTGGCTGAACATGTTGTTTTTGGCGATTGCCAGTCTTTGCGTCGGATTCGTACTCGGCTGGATCGTCGCCCGCCCCCGCCGCTGGGGCGGCTTTCCCACCGGCGGCCCGGCCGCCGCGGACCAGCAGGAGAGCTGGGAGCAGTTCACCGGAGGCACGCGGCCGGGGGTGTAGCGCCGAGGCCTAGGGTGGGCGCATGCGCGTGTACGTCGTCGACGCCTTCACCGACCGGCCGTTCGCGGGCAATCCCGCGGGGGTCTGCCCGCTGACCGACCCGGCGGACGCCGGCTGGATGCAGCGCGTCGCGGCGGAGCTCAACCTGTCCGAGACGGCGTTCCCGCGCCCTGTCGAGGCCGCCTCGGGGGCGGCGGGGCGTAGCCAGGGGGGTGAAGTACGGCCCGACTTCGAGCTGCGGTGGTTCACGCCCGCCGTCGAGGTCGCCCTCTGCGGCCACGCCACCCTCGGCGCCGCGCACGTGCTGTACGAGACCGGGGCCGTCCCCTGCGACCGGCCGATCCGCTTCCAGACCCTGCGCAGCGGCGTGCTGACCGTACGGCGGGAGGACGATCTGCTCGCCATGGACTTCCCTGCCGTCCCTCCGACGAAGGCCGACCCGCCCGCCGGCCTGGCCGAGGCCCTCGGCGCCGAGCCGCTCTGGACCGGGCGCAACGGCCAGAACGACGTCCTGGTCGTCCTCCCGGACGCCACGACCGTCCGCTCGCTGCGACCCGATCAGCACGCGCTCGGCCGGATCGACGCCCGGGGGATCTGCGTCACCGCGCCCGGCGAGGACCACGACTTCGTGTCCCGCTTCTTCGCGCCGAGGGTCGGAGTCCCCGAGGACCCGGTGACCGGGTCGGCGCACTGCATGCTGGCGCCCTACTGGGCCGAGCGCCTGGGCCGCGCCGAACTGGTGGCCTACCAGGCGTCGGCGCGCGGGGGAGAGGTGCGCCTGTCGGTCCGCGACGACCGCGTCATCCTGCGCGGCGGCGCCACAACCGTCATCGAAGGCACCCTCCACGCCTGATCCTCGGCATCTTTCGTGATCACTGGCACCTGCCGCCGATAGAGAGCAGTGACCGCAAGTGATCACGTCGGCTTAATTGGGGGACATGGAGCTGCTCCTCGGCGACCACCGTGACCAGCTCCTTCGACGGTGACGCGCCGATCAGCGCCTCCACCAGGGCGGAGCTGTCGATGACGGTGATGTCACTTGCGTACTTCTGACGTCTCGTTGGGTGAGACGGGCGTCCGGGCAGGTGGAGCTCCTTCGTAGACTGATCAGGTGATATCCCGTATCGACCTGCGCGGGTCCCTGCCGGACGACCTGCGCTCCGTGCTGCCGAGAGCCGAGCTCGACGTTGAGGCCGCCCTGGAGAAGGTGCGGCCCATCTGCGATGACGTACGCCATCGTGGCGCCGAGGCCGTACGGGACTACACCGCGCGCTTCGACGGGATCGAGGTCGAGTCGCTGCGGGTGCCCGAGGCGGCCATCGGCCGTGCCCTCGAAGAACTCGACCCCGCCGTCCGCGACGCGCTCGAGGAGTGCGTCCGCCGCACCCGTGTCGTCCACCGCGCTCAGCGGCGCACCGACGTCACCACGCAGGTGGTGCCCGGCGGCACCGTCACCGAACGCTGGGTGCCGGTGGAACGGGTCGGGCTCTACGTCCCCGGCGGTCAGGCCGTCTACCCCTCCAGCGTCGTCATGAACGTCGTGCCCGCGCAGGAGGCGGGGGTCGAGTCCCTCGCCGTCACCTCGCCGGCGCAGCAGGAGTTCGGGGGCCTGCCGCACCCGACGATCCTCGCCACGTGCGCCCTGCTCGGCGTCGACGAGGTGTACGCCGCGGGCGGCGCGCAGGCCATCGCGATGTTCGCCTACGGCACCGAGGAGTGCCGGCGCGCCGACATGGTCACCGGGCCCGGCAACATCTGGGTCGCGGCCGCCAAGCGGCTGCTCAAGGGCGTCATCGGCATCGACTCCGAGGCCGGTCCGACCGAGGTCGCGGTGCTGGCCGACGCCACCGCGGACCCGGTGCACGTCGCCGCGGACCTGATCAGCCAGGCCGAGCACGACACGCTGGCCGCCGCCGTCCTGGTCACCGACTCCGAGGAGCTCGCCGCCGCGGTCGAGCGCGAGCTGACCGAGCAGGTCACGCGGACCAAGCACACCGAGCGGATCACCGCGGCCCTGGCCGGCCGCCAGTCCGGGATCGTGCTCGTCGACGACGTCGACGCCGGGCTGAAGGTCGTCGACGCGTACGCCGCCGAGCACCTGGAGATCCAGACCGCCGACGCCCGCACCGTCGCGAGCCGGGTGCGCAACGCCGGCGCGATCTTCGTCGGGCCGCACGCCCCGGTGTCGCTCGGCGACTACATGGCCGGCTCGAACCACGTGCTGCCCACGGGCGGGTGCGCCTGCCACTCCAGCGGCCTGTCGGTGCAGACCTTCCTGCGCGGCATCCACGTCGTCGACTACGACGAGGCCGCCCTGGCGGACGTGACCGGGCGGGTCGTCACGCTCGCCGAGGCCGAGGACCTGCCCGCCCACGGCGCCGCCATGAAGGCCCGGTTCGATTGGGGTATCCCCGAGTGACGTCCTTGAGCGACCTTCCGATCCGCGACGACCTGCGGGGGCGGGAGCCGTACGGCGCGCCGCAGCTCGACGTGCCGGTGCGGCTCAACACGAACGAGAACCCCTACCCGCCGTCGCCGCGACTGGTCGAGGCGCTCGGCCGCGCGGTCGCCGAGGTCGCCGGAGGACTCAACCGCTACCCCGACCGCGACGCCGTCGAGCTGCGCAAGGACCTCGCCGACTACCTCGGCCACGGCGTCACCGCCCAGCAGGTCTGGGCGGCCAACGGCTCGAACGAGATCATTCAGCAGATCCTGCAGGCGTTCGGCGGCCCCGGCCGTACCGCGCTGGGCTTCGAACCGTCGTACTCCATGCACCCGATCATCACGCGGGTCAGCGGCACCGAGTGGATCGACGCGTACCGCGACGAGGACTTCGGGCTGGAGGCCGAGCGCGCGGTCGCGGCGATCGAGGAGCACCGTCCCGACATCGTGTTCCTGACCTCGCCGAACAACCCGACGGGCACCTCTCTGCCGCTCGAGGCGATCGAGGCGGTCCTGGCCGTCGCGCCGGGCATGGTGGTGGTCGACGAGGCGTACGCCGAGTTCCGCCGGCAGGGCACGCCGAGCGCGCTCTCGCTGCTGCCCGGCAACCCCCGGCTGATCGTCACGCGGACGATGAGTAAGGCGTTCGCTATGGCGGGCACCCGGGTCGGCTATCTCGCCGCGGACCCCGCCGTCATCGACGCGCTGCTGCTCGTGCGCCTGCCGTACCACCTCTCGGCGGTGACGCAGACGGTGGCGCGCACCGCCATCGCCTACCAGGGCGAGCTGCTGGGCGCGGTCGAAACGCTGCGCGCCGAGCGGGACGCCCTCGTCGGCTGGCTGCGCGGGGAGGGCTTCGAGGTGGCCGACTCCGACGCCAACTTCGTGCTGTTCGGCCGGTTCGCCGACCGGCGGGCGGTCTGGCAGGGCGTCCTGGACCGCGGCGTGCTGATCCGCGAGGTCGGTCCGCCGGAGTGGCTGCGGGTCAGCGTCGGCACACCGGAAGAGATGGCGGCCTTCCGCGCCGCCCTCAAGGCGGCCCTGTGAGCGGGCGCGCGTCGTCTGGACCGAGGAGCGCAGGGAGCGAAGCGACCGGAGCGACGAGGGAAGACGGCGCGTTGGGCGCCGGCGAACCGCGCTCGCGCCAGCGAGCGCAGTCCAACACGAGTTCCAACGGAGGAGAGAAGCGGATGCGCACCGGACGCGTCGAGCGGGGCACGAAGGAGACGCAGGTCGTCGTGGAGGTCGACCTGGACGGCACCGGGCGGGTGGACGTCGCCACCGGCGTCGGCTTCTTCGACCACATGCTGACGCAGCTCGGCAAGCACGGGTCGTTCGACCTGACCGTGAAGACCTCCGGTGACCTGCACATCGACAGTCACCACACGATCGAGGACACCGCGATCGCCCTCGGCCAGGCGTTCCGCGAGGCCCTGGGCGACAAGTCCGGCATCCGGCGGTTCGCCGACGCGAGCGTGCCGCTGGACGAGACGCTCGCCCAGGTGACGGTCGACCTGTCCGGCCGGCCGTACCTCGTGCACACCGAGCCGGAGGGCATCGCCCCGATGATCGGCCCGGACTACGACACGACGATGACCCGCCACATCTTCGAGGCGTTCGTGTTCAACGCCGCGATCTGCCTGCACGTGCACGTCCCGTACGGGCGCAACGCGCATCACATCGTCGAGGCGCAGTTCAAGGCCCTGGCGCGGGCGCTGCGGGACGCCGTCGCCCACGACCCCCGCGCGCACGGCATCCCTTCGACGAAGGGCATGTTGTGAAGAACGTCGTCGTCCTCGACTACGGATCGGGCAACCTCCGCTCCGCCGAGCGCGCCGTCGCCCGTGCCGGGGCGGACGTCACCGTGACCGCCGACTTCGACGCCGCGCTGAACGCCGACGGCCTGGTGGTCCCGGGCGTCGGCGCCTTCGCGGCGTGCATGAGCGGGCTGCGCGGCGTCCGCGGTGAGCAGATCATCGGCCGTCGGCTCGCGGGCGGCCGCCCGGTGCTCGGCATCTGCGTCGGCATGCAGATCCTGTTCGAGAAGGGCGTGGAGCACGGGATCACCACCGACGGCTGCGCCGAGTGGCCGGGCGTGGTGGAGCGGATCGAGGCGCCGATCCTGCCGCACATGGGCTGGAACACCGTCGAGTCGCCGGAGGGCACCGTGCTGTTCGCGGGCCTGGACCCCGACACGCGGTTCTACTTCGTGCACTCGTACGGCGTGCGCCGCTGGGACATGCCGCCCGGCCGGTTCACCCCGCCGCTGGTGACCTGGAGCGAGCACGGCGAGCGCTTCGTCGCGGCGGTGGAGAACGGCCCGCTGAGCGCCACGCAGTTCCACCCGGAGAAGTCCGGCGACGCCGGCGCCGTCGTCCTGAAGAACTGGCTGTCGACGCTCTGATGAGCAAGGAGCGTCAGCGGCGCCGGGCGGAACGGGAGGCGGCGCGGCAGCGCGCCGCAGCCGAGGCCGCCCGCCGGGACGCGCGTCGGGCGCGGCGCCGGGCCCGGATCGCCCGGGTCACGGGGCTCCTGCCGCGCCGGTCCGGGCGCCCGGGCGGGATCCTCGCCCGGCGGCGCCGCGAGCAGAACGCCATCGTCGCGGTGGTCTTCGTGCTCATCCAGGTGGTCGCCTGGATATACCTGTCCTCGTGGACCGGGCGGCTCGGGGTGCTGGCCCTGTCGGTGTTCCTGGTCCCTGTGTTCGTCACGCTCGCCTTCGACCGGAGGTCTTAAGACATGTCCCTGGTACTGTTGCCCGCCGTCGACGTCGCGGCCGGTCAGGCCGTACGTCTGGTGCAGGGGGAGGCCGGCACCGAGACCTCGTACGGTGAGCCGGTCGAGGCGGCCCTGGCCTGGCAGAGCGCGGGCGCGGAGTGGGTCCACCTGGTCGACCTGGACGCCGCGTTCGGCCGGGGGTCCAACCGCGAGCTGCTCGCCGGCGTGATCGGCAAGCTGGACGTGAAGGTGGAGCTGTCCGGCGGGATCCGCGACGACGACTCTCTGGCGGCGGCGCTGGCGACCGGCTGCTCGCGGGTCAACATCGGCACCGCCGCGCTGGAGAACCCCGACTGGTGCCGGAAGATCATCGCCGAGCACGGGGACAAGATCGCGGTGGGGCTGGACGTGCGCGGAACCACGCTCGCGGCACGGGGCTGGACCCGCGAGGGCGGCGACCTGTGGGAGGTGCTGGAGCGCCTGGAGGCGGACGGCTGCCCGCGCTACGTCGTCACGGACGTGACCAAGGACGGCACCCTCCGCGGGCCGAACACCGACCTGCTCCGCGAGGTCTGCGCCCGCACCGACCGCCCCGTGATCGCCTCGGGCGGCGTCTCGTCACTGGACGACCTGCGCGCGCTCGCCGGGCTGGTGCCGGTGGGCGTCGAGGGCGCCATCGTCGGCAAGGCCCTGTACGCCGGCGCGTTCACCCTGGAAGAGGCCCTGGCCACGGTGGGAGCGGTCGCGTGATCAAGCGGATCTCCTCCGGCGGTCCCTGGGAGGACATCGTCGGGTATTCACGGGTGGTCGTGGCCGGGCCGTGGGTGCTCGTCGCGGGCTGCACCTCGACGGTGGACGGCGAGGTACGGTACGAGAACGACGCGTACGGCCAGACGAAGACCGCGTTCGGCATCGCGCTGCAGGCCGTGGAGAAGACCGGCGCCTCGGTCGAGGACGTCGTGCGGACCCGCATGTACGTCCGGGACATCGCCGACGCCGAGGCCGTGGGCCGGGCGCACCGCGAGCTCTTCGGCGAGGTCCGCCCGGCCGCGACGATGATCGAGGTCTCGGCCTTCATCGACCACCGGATGCTGGTGGAGATCGAGGTGGATGCCTACTCCGAGGCGCTGCAGGACGGAGATAAGCCATGACGGTCGCGGTTCGGGTGATTCCCTGCCTGGACGTCGACGCCGGGCGGGTGGTCAAGGGGGTCAACTTCGAGAACCTCCGGGACGCCGGCGACCCGGTCGAGCTGGCCCGGCGCTACGACGCCGAAGGCGCCGACGAGGTCACCTTCCTCGACATCACCGCCTCCAGCGGCGGCCGCGAGACGACGTACGAGGTCGTGCGCCGTACGGCCGAGCAGGTGTTCATCCCGCTGACCGTGGGCGGCGGCGTCCGTACCGTCGACGACGTCGACCGGCTGCTGCGGGCCGGCGCGGACAAGGTGTCGATCAACACCGCGGCGATCGCCCGGCCGGAGTTCCTCCGGGAGGCGGCGCACCGGTTCGGCTCGCAGTGCATCGTACTGTCGGTGGACGCCCGCCGGTCCGGGTCCGGGTTCGAGGTCACCACGCACGGCGGGCGGCGCGGCACCGGCCTGGACGCGATCGAGTGGGCGCGGCGCGGCGAGGAGCTGGGCGTCGGGGAGATCCTGCTGAACTCCATGGACGCCGACGGCACCAAGAACGGCTTCGACCTGGAGATGCTGCGCGCCGTACGCGCGGTGGTGAGCGTCCCGGTCATCGCGAGCGGGGGAGCCGGCGCGATCGAGCACTTCGCCCCCGCGATCGACGCGGGCGCCGACGCGGTACTGGCCGCGAGCGTGTTCCACTTCGGCGACCTCAAGATCGGCGACGTCAAGGAGTCGCTGCGCGGAGCCGGCCACCCGGTCCGCTGACGAGCGGCGCCGCCCCGCGACATCCGGCATGCGGTCCCGGCGCCGCTCCGCACCCACCCTGGCGCGGTCCCAGGGCCGCTCCGCGCCCACCCTGGTACGCGGTTGCGGCGCCGCGCCGTACTCACCCCGGCGCGCCGTCCTGGCACCGCGCCGTACGGCGCCTCGGCGCCGCGCCGCGCACCGCCCGCCACGCCGCCCCCGGCTGATCACCGTGCCCGCCCCGGTCCGTGTTTCCGCACGCCACGGGGACGGGCGGCGGTGACGTACGTCTCGAATCCGCTTCCGTGAAGCATGTTCACCTTTGATCGGGGCAAAGGTGGGGCGTGTCCCCCTGGAGCGACCTGAGCCTTCCCCCGGCGTCCGGCGGTTCGCCCGTCATCGGGCGGATCGCGATGTCCGGTTCCGTGTGCGATCCGTGGCGGCCTGATCACGCGTGAGGTGTGTACGGTTGCCGCGAATCCACATTCTGGACATTTGGGCCGAAGTTGCCTCGGGGGAACGGGCAACGGCTCTGAGTAGGAGATGACCATGCGTGCTCTTACGATGGTGCCGCTGAAGGCGGGGTCGCTCCAGGTGAGCGAGGTTCCCGAGCCCACGCGGGGCGAGGGCGAACTCCTCGTCGAGGGGGTCGCCCTCGGCGTGTGCGGTACCGATCGAGAGATCGTCTCCGGCGATTACGGCTACGCGCCGCCCGGTGACGAACGCCTGATCATCGGGCACGAGTCGCTCGGCCGGGTCATGGAGGCGCCGGCGGGCGGCGACTTCCGTCCGGGGGACCTCGTCGTCGGCATCGTCCGGCGGCCCGACCCGGTGCCGTGCGGCGCCTGCGCGCACGGTGAGTTCGACATGTGCCGCAACGGCCGGTACACCGAGCGCGGGATCAAGCAACGGCACGGCTTCGGATCCGAGCGGTGGACGATCGAGACCGACTACGCGGTCCGCCTCGATCCGGCGCTGGGCGACCTCGGCGTCCTGCTGGAGCCGACGACCGTCGTGGCGAAGGCCTGGGACCACCTCGAGCGCATCGGCGCCCGGGCGTGGTTCGAACCCCGGCGGGTCCTGGTCGCCGGAGCGGGCCCGATCGGGCTGCTGGCCGCCCTGCTGGGCGCCCAGCGCGGGCTCGACGTCCACGTGCTCGACCGGGTCACCGGGGGAGTGAAGCCGAAGATCGTCGCGAATCTCGGCGGCACCTACCACACGGGCTCCGTCGCCGATGTCGCCGCGAAGACGCGGCCGGACATCGTCATCGAGGCCACCGGCGTCGCTCAGCTCGTCATGGAGGCGATCGCCGAGTCGGCGGCGAGCGTCGTGTGCCTGACCGGGGTCTCGCGCGCGGGCCATCGGACGGAGGTCGACGCCGGCGGGGTGAACCGGCAGATCGTCCTGTCCAACGCCGCCGTCTTCGGCTCGGTCAACGCCAACCACCGCCACTACCGGCTGGCCGCCGAGGCCCTCGGCCGGGCGGACCGGTCGTGGCTCGCCCAACTCATCACCAACCGGCTGCCCCTCGACCGGGCGCCCGAGGCGCTCCGGGCCGGCGGCGACGACGACGTGAAAGTCGTCATCGACCTGTAGATCGGGATCAACATGACCATTCAAGCTCCCGTCACCCGACAGGAACACAACCTCGCGCACGTGGTCTTCATCAGCGCGGCCGCCGCTCTCGGCGGGTTCCTGTTCGGGTATGACAGCGCCGTCATCAACGGGGCCGTGGACGGTATCAAGGGCCACTTCCACGTCGGGGCCGGCGTCACCGGTCTCATCGTCTCGTCGGCTCTGCTGGGGTCGGCCCTCGGCGCGGCGGTGGCCGGCAAGCTCGCCGACCTGAGGGGACGCCTCATCGTCATGCGGCTGTCCGCTCTGCTGTTCGTGATCAGCGCCATCGGCTCGATGTTCCCGTTCGCCGACTGGGAGCTGGCCGCCTGGCGGATCGTGGGCGGCATCGCGATCGGGATGGCTTCGGTGGTCTCCCCGACCTACATCGCCGAGATCGCGCCGCCCGCCTACCGCGGGCGGCTGGCGTCCTTCCAGCAACTGGCGATCGTGCTCGGCATCGCCATCTCCCAGCTCGTCAACTTCGCGATCGCCTCGATGGCCGGCGGGGAGGTCCGGGGGCACCTGCTCGGTCTCGAGGCCTGGCAGTGGATGCTCGGCGTCGCGGCCCTGCCCGCCGTGATCTTCCTCGTGTTCGGGCTGATCATCCCCGAGTCGCCGCGCTACCTGATCGCCAGCAACCGGCTGAAGAAGGCCCGGCAGGTCCTCGCCGACGTCGAGGGCGAGGACATCGACCTGGACGCCAGGATCGGGGAGATCCAGGGGGTCCTGCGCTCGGAGCACAAGCCGTCACTGCGCGACCTGCGCGGGCCCGCGCTCGGCCTGCTGCCGATCGTCTGGATCGGCATCGCCCTGTCGGTCCTGCAGCAGTTCGTCGGCATCAACGTGATCTTCTACTACTCGGCGTCGCTGTGGCACTCGGTCGGCATCTCGCAGACCAACTCCCTGCTGATCAGCCTCTCCACCTCGATCATCAACATCATCGGCACGCTGATCGCGATCCTGTTCGTCGACAGGATCGGCCGTAAGCCGCTCGCCCTGATCGGCTCCGTCGGCATGACGATCTCCCTGGCGATCATGGCCTGGGCGTTCAGCGCCGCGCAGAAGACGGGCGGCACCGACGTCCACATCCCGCACTCGCACGGCCTCGTCGCGCTGGTGGCCGCGCACACGTACGTGCTGTTCTTCGCGCTGTCGTGGGGCGTGGTCGTCTGGGTGATGCTCGGGGAGATCTTCCCGAACCGGATCCGGGCCGCGGCCATGGCGGTGGCCGTCGCGGCCCAGTGGATCGCCAACTGGCTGGTCACCGTGACCTTCCCCAGCCTGTCCGAGTGGAGCCTGTCCGGGGCGTACGTCGGGTACTCGATCTTCGCCCTGCTGTCGGTGTTCTTCGTGGTCAGGTACCTGCACGAGACCAAGGGGAAGAAACTGGAAGAGATGGGCTGACGACCCGGAGGACCGACCGCCGAGGAGAAGGACCATGGCCCTGCCCACGGCCCGCCTGGGCACGACCGACATGCGGATCACGCGCGTCGGCTTCGGCGCCTGGGCGGCCGGGGGCTCCTGGGCGTACGGCTGGGGCCCGCAGGACGACGAGGAGTCGATCACCGCGATCCGGCACGCCGTCGACCAGGGCGTCAACTGGATCGACACGGCCGCGGTGTACGGGCTCGGGCACTCGGAGAAGATCGTCGCCATGGCGCTCCAGGGCGTCTCCGACCGGCCGTACGTCTTCACCAAGTGCGGGATGACCTGGGACGACTACGGGAACGTGTTCCGCGTCGCCACTCCCACGACGATCCGCCGTGAGGTGGAGGAGTCGCTGCGGCGGCTCCAGGCCGAGCGCATCGACCTCTACCAGGTCCACCAGACGCCCGAGGACGGCACGCCGACCGCCATGTACTGGGAGACCATGGCGGAGCTGCGGCAGGAGGGGAAGGTCCGGGCGATCGGCCTGTCCAACCACAGCGCGCTGAGACTGGGACAGGCCGAGCAGATCGCGCACGTCGACACGCTGCAACCGGCCTTCTCCCTGATCGACCGGACCGCCGCGCCCGAGCTCGACTGGTGCACCCGGCACGGCACCGGAGTGATCGTCTACTCGCCGATGCAGTCCGGCCTGCTCACCGGCGCGTTCTCCCGGGAGCGGGTCGCCGCGCTCGCCGAGGACGACTGGCGGCGCCGCTCCCCGGACTTCACCATCGGCCTCGACGCGAACCTGGCGCTGGCCGACGCGCTGCGGCCGGTCGCCGAGCGGCACGGCGTGTCCCCGGCGGCGGTGGCGGTCGCGTGGACGCTGACGTGGCCGGGTGTGACCGGCGCGATCGTCGGCGCCCGCCGCCCCGGCCAGGTCGACGGCTGGCTCCCCGCCGCGGCCCTGGAACTGACCCGGGAGGACCTGGAGGAGATCACCGCCGCCATGGAGCGCACCTGCGCCGGCCGCGGCCCCTTGCGACCCCGCTGACGGTCAGGCGAGCTCCACGACCGCCTCCACCTCGACGGGCACCGCGAACGGAAGGGCGCAGACGCCGATCGCGGACCGGGCGTGGCGCCCGGCGTCGCCCCACAGGTCGTAGATCAGGTCGCTGAAACCGTTCACGACGGCGGGCGTCTGCTCGAAGCCCGGGACGCAGTTCACGTACCCGGTGACCTTGATCCATCGCCGGACGCGCGTCAGCTCGCCGAACTCTCGCTTGAGCGACGCGAGTGCCGCGAGCGCGCACTGACGGGCCGCCGCCCGGCCCTCTTCGACGGTGAGGTCCGCGCCGACCTTTCCGCGGGCGAGCCGCCGCGGGCCGTTGGCCGGGCCATGCCCCGACAGGTACGCCAGGGAGCCCACGGCCGTGACGAACTCCAACCGCAGGGCGACGCCGGGAGGAGCGGCGATGGGGGCGGGGAGCGTCTCCCCGAGTTCGGAGAGGCGTTCTTCGATCAGATCCACGCCGGGCAATGTAGCGGAATGAAACGGCATTCCGAAAGATCTTTATCTTCGAAACGTCATTCCGTATTCTCCGCCCATGAGGTCAAGCAACGACGGCGACGAGCAACCGGTCCAGGCGGTCGCCCACGCTCTCGACGTCCTCGAGCTCCTCGCGGCGCAGGGACCCCGGTCACTCGGCCGCGTCGCCGACGCGTGCGGGCGGTCGAAGGCGACCACACATCGGCTGCTCGCCACCCTGGTGGCGCGGGGCTACGCCGAGCAGGACCCCGAGACGGGCCTGTACCGTGCGGGTCTGCGCTGCGTGGAGCTCGGCATGAGCGTCCTGGCGGGAGTGCGGCTCGGCGACGTCGCCCGGCCGTACCTGGAGGAGCTGAACACGGTCACCGGCGAGGTCGTCCACCTGTGCGTGTACGACCGGGGTGAGGTCGTCTACCTCGCCAAGCTGGACTCCCGGCTGCCCGTCGCGCCGCAGTCCCGGGTGGGAGCCCGCGCCCCGGCGCACTGTGTGGCGCCCGGGCGGGCCCTCCTCGCCTACCAGCCGCCCGCCGAGATGGCGCGCGTGGGCGAGGCCGGACTGCGGCGCTACACCGAGAACACGATCACCGAGCCCGAGCGGCTGGCCGAGGAGCTGACGCGCGTGCGCGAGCGGGGATACGCGATCAACGAGTCGTCGTGGCGTCCCGGCGTGTGCGGCGTCGGCGCCGTCATCCGCGACTACACCGGAACGCCCGTCGCCGCGGTCGGCTGCTGCGTGCCCGAAGCCCGCTTCGGCCCCGCGCGCCGGCGCGAGCTGGCCGCGGCCGTCACGGCCGCCGCCGCCCGGATCTCGGCCGGTCTCGGGCACGCCGAGGCGGTGACCGGATGACCGCCCGCCCCTTCGCCGAGGTGATCGGCCCGGGTTCCGAACAGGAGCCGGTCCTGCTGCTGCACAGCCTCGGGCTCGACCACACGATGTGGCATCCCTGTGCGCCGTTCCTGGCCGCCGACCGGCGCCTGCTCCTCGCCGACCTGCCCGGCCACGGCCGATCCCCGGCCGGGGCCGAGCTCGCCGCGCTGCTCGACGACGCCGGCGCCGCGACCAGCGCGCGTCCGGGCTCGTTCGGGAGTCGACCGGACCACGGTCGCGCGAGGTTCTGGCCGGTACCCCGCTGAAGGCGTACACGACCGCCGCCCACCGCTGTTTCGGCACCGACCTGCGCCCGCTCCTGCCCGAGGTCCGCTGCCCGGTCCTGCTCCTCGTCGGAGAGCACGACACGAGGACGCCCCGCTCCCACGCCGAGCGCATCGCCGCCGGCCTCGCCCACGCGGACATCCAGGAGATCCCCGGCGCCGGCCACCTCGCCAACGTCGACGCCCCACGGCGCTTCACCACGGCACTCCAGGCGTTCTGGTCGGCGATGTCAGGCTGATCACTGGCGGTCACTGCGCGTAGAGCACAGCGGACGCCAGTGATCACCGGTTCAGAACTTCGTGAAGTGGTGGAAGCACTCGTAATCGGCGTCTCTTCCGGCGAAGGCCTCGACGTCGGCGCGCTTGACGGCCAGGTAGGCGGCGCCGCGCAACGGGCCGAGGGCCGTCATGAGCAGGTCGTCGGCCTCGAGGGCGTCGAGCGCCTCGCCGAGGGATGACGGCAGGCGTGGCGGGCGGTCGGCCTCGGGAAGGGTGTCGGGGTCCACGTCGACGGCCGCGCCAGGCTCGGTCTTACACCGGATGCCGTCCAGTCCGGCGCGGATGACCGCCCCGAGCGACAGGTACGGGTTGGCGGACGAGTCCGACGGCTTGAGCTCCAGGTTGGTGCTCTCCTCGGCCGCGTCGCGCATCGGCGAGCAGATCCGCACCGCGGCCTCGCGGTTGTCCGAGCCGTAGCAGGCGTACGCGCTCGCCCACGACCGGGGCACGAGGCGGCGGAAACCGTTGACGGTGCCGGAGGTGAGCGCCGTCAGCGCGGGCAGGTGCGCCAGGAGGCCGCCGATGAACCAGCGGCCCTCGTTCGACAGCCCGTACGCGCCCGCCGGGTCGTGGAAGACGTTGCGGTCGCCGGACCACAGCGACAGGTGCAGGTGGCAGCCGTTGCCCGCCTGGCCGGCGATGGGCTTGGGCGCGAGCGAGGCCCACAGCCCCTGCCGCATCGCCACGGCCCGTACGGTCTCGCGGTAGAGCACGTGGTTGTCGGCGGCGCGCAGGGGCGGGGCAGGCCGGATGGACATCTCCTGCTGCCCGTGCCCGAGTTCGGGGTGGTAGTGCTCCACGCGCATGCCCTGGGCCTCCAGGGCGTGCAGCAGTTCGACCGCGAAGTCGTGCGCGGCGTGGAAGCCCGTGGCGGAGTAGCAGAGGCTGTCGTCGATCGGGACGAGCCGGTCCGGGCCCTGGTCGGTCGGCGTCCGGCGGCCCAGCGTGAACTCCGGCTCGAACGCCGCGAGGACGGAGTAGCCGACGTCCGCGAGCTCGGCGACGGCCTGTTTGAGGAAGGTGCGCGGGCACGCCGCCCACGGCCGGCCGTCGGGCTGGACGAGGTCCGACAGCATCACGGCGGCGCCGGGCGCGTACGGGAGCGGCGTGAAGGTCGAGGGGTCGGCCAGGATGCGGACCTCGCCGACGGGGCCCATGCCCTCGACCGGCTGCAGCGTGTCGAGCATGGTCATCGCCATCATGGCGACCGTGTGGCCGATGCCCGTGTGGAGCCGCTCGGCGACCCGCGGCCCGGCCACGGACTTGCCGCGGATGATGCCGCCGTGGTCGGCGTAGAGGAACCGGACGAGGTCGATGCGGCCGGTTTCGACCCGTTCCGCCACGTGCGCGGCCACCTGGTCGTCCCGCCTTCTGCTGGCGCCCATGTCTATGGCGTAACACGGGCCGTCCCACTAGGCCAGAGGCGCGCCGATGTACCGCTGGACCGTCGGGGCGAGGTAGGCGACGAGCGTCTCGGCATCGAGGGCGACCATGGGCGGCAGCCGCAGGATGTAACGGCACAGCGCGACGCCCAGGACCTGGCCGGCGACGAGGGCGGCCCGGGTGGGGCCGTCCTCGACGGACGGGCCGAGTGCCGTCGCGACCTGGGTGGCGAAGATCATGCGCATGCGCTCGGCGGCGCTCTCGTTCGTGACCGCGGACCGCAGGAGGACGGTCAGCACCTCACCGGGCCCAGGACCCTCCCACAGCGCCAGGAAGTGCCGCACGAAGACCTCTCCGACCCGGTCGGGGGGCAGGGCGGCCAGGTCCGGAAGCCGCAGGTCCACGTCGACCGCGGCGGCGAACAGACCCTCCTTGGACCCGTAGTAGCGGATGACCATCGAGGGATCGATGTCCGCGTCGGCGGCGATGGCGCGAACGGTCGCCCGCTCGTAGCCGTCGGCGGCGAAGCGGCGGCGGGCGGCGGCGAGGATCGCGGCCCGGGTCTCCTCGGAGCGAGCGGTGAAAGCCATGCCACCAAGTGTAGGCCAACGAGTGTTGGCAAACGCCGTGTCGCGGGTTACTCTTCTGCCAACGTCCGTTGGCCATCATCTGTTGACTTCTCGGAGGTCACCATGCCGAAGCTTCCCGACACCGTCGAGGTCGCCGTCGTCGGCGCCGGCCCCACCGGCCTGGCCCTGGCCGCGTCACTGGTCGACCGGGGGAAGGACGCCGTGCTGCTGGACAAGGCGGCCGAGGGGGCTAACACCTCCCGCGCCGCCGTGGTGCACGCCCGGACCCTCGAGGTCCTCGAGCCGCTGAAGGTCGCCGGCGAGCTCGTCGAGCGCGGAGTGATCGTCCCGACGTTCACGGTCCGGGACCGGGACCGGACGCTCATGAGAGTCGACTTCGGCGGGCTGCCCACCGCGCACCCCTACACGCTCATGGTCCCGCAGAGCACCACCGAGGAGGTCCTGCTCCGCCGCCTGCGGGCGCTCGGCGGCGAGGTCCACCGGGGCCGGGAGGTGACCGCGGTGACGGGCGACGCCGACGGCGCCACCATTCGGCTGGCCGACGGGGCGACGGTCCGGGCGCGCCACGTCGTCGGCGCGGACGGCATGCACAGCGTCGTCCGCGAGCAGGCCGGCATCGGCTTCACGGGCGACGCCTACCCGCAGTCGTTCGTCCTCGCCGACGTCCACCTCGAGTGGGGCCTGCCGGACGACGAGGTCCAGCTGTTCTTCTCCCCGGACGGGCTGGTCGTCGTCGCGCCGCTGCCGGGGGGCCGGCACCGGGTCGTCGCGACCGTCGACGACGCCCCCGAGCACCCGGACGCCGCCGACGTGCGCGACCTGCTCGGCGCCCGGGGCCCGCGTGCCACCCCGGCGCGTGTCCACGACGTCGTGTGGAGCTCGCGGTTCCGGGTGCACCACCGGATCGCCGACCACTACCGGGCCGGACGGATCTTCCTCGCCGGCGACGCCGCCCACGTGCACAGCCCGGCCGGCGGCCAGGGGATGAACACCGGCATCCAGGACGCGGTGGACCTGGCCCGCCGGCTCGCCGACGGCGCCGAGGACGGCTACGAGGAGGCGCGGCGCCCGGTGGCCGCCGGCGTCGTGGCGATGACCGACCGGATGACCCGCGCCGCCACCGCCGGCGGGCCCGCCGCCCGCGCCGTGCGCAACACCCTCCTGACGGTGGCCGGCCACAACGCGGCGGTGCGGCGCGGGCTGGCGATGCGGCTGTCCGAGCTCGCGGTGGACCGCTGAGCGCGCCCTGCCGCCTCGAGGCGATGGAACCGGAGCCGCGGCTCGGTTCGGCCGGCCGGACAGGCATTCGATGGAATCGGAGCCGCGGCTCAGTTCAGGGAGCCGGACAGGCGTTCGCCGGCCGCGGCGCGGACGGCGGGCTCCTCGGCGTCCTCGTGGCGGAGCCGGCGCAGCCGGGCCCGGGTCGCGCCGTCGAGGGGCACCGCCTCGGCGGCGATGCGGCGCGCCCCGCCCTCACAGTCCCACAGGGCCTCCACCAGGTACGGCTCCGCGACGTGCGAGTCGATCCTGGTGAGCGCGCCGAGCAGGTTGGCGCGCAGCTGGGACGAGGCACTCTCCTCCCAGCCGTACAGCAGCAGCGGGATCGCGGGCCGTGCGCGCAGGCGGCCGAGCCCGTCGGCGGGCACCGCGGCCAGGTCCCAGTCCTCCTCGTCCAGGGCGTCCTCGAGGGACTCGAGGAGCGGCGGGGCGTCGGACTCCGTCCCGTGCGCGGCCAGCACGTCGATGCCGACGTCCTGGTAGGACCGTCGCTCGGCGGTCCACAGCCGGGCGCGGCCCAGCGCGGCGGGGCCCAGGTCGCGTACGGCCCGGCACAGGGGGCCGTCGTGGGCGCCGCCCGGCAGGAGCTCCTCGGCCAGGTCGAGGACCAGGGCACTGCGGCGGCGGCCGAGTTCGAGGATGGCGGCGGTGGTGGCGGTGTCGTCCGCGCGGACGAGGGCCGCCAGGTCGGCGTCGGAGCGGCCGGTGAGCGAGGGTCTCGGCTCGTGCGGGCGGGGCTCGGGTCTGCGGGCGGCGGCGATCCGGGGTTGGCGGCGGGCCCACATCCGCGTCACCGCGCCGTCCACTCCGCACAGCCACGCGAGGGAGCGGTCGTCGCAGCGGGCGGCCGCGACCTCGTCGAGCCCTTCCGCCAGGGCGGGGTCGTCGAGCTCCACCAGAGCCTGCAGGGCGGTGTACCAGTTCGCGCCCTCGGCGGCGTACCGGCGCAGCGGCACGGCGGCCTCGCGCCGGCCGAGGCGGACGAGCTGGGACAGGACGTCGAGCGCCAGGTTGGTGCGGTCGGGCTCGGCGTCCAACGGATCAATGGGATCGAATATGTGTTCGGCTAGGGGGCCGGTCTCCAGCTCCAGGTCGAGGATCAGTCGGGCGTAATAAAGGCCGCGGGCCTCGAGGGTGTCCCATCGAGGGTCGCGGCTCACGCAGTCGTAGATCAGTTCGCGCGCGCCGGGCAGGCCGGCGGCACGGCGCGCGGCGCAGCCACGGCCGCGCTGCAGGCGGCCGTGCAGTGACTCCGCCGGGTGAATGACGATGGGTTCCACCGCTGCAGGATGCGCACTCGACCACAAACCGGGCAAGCCAATTACGGAAGCAATGTCGCGCCCGCTCGCTTCAGGATACGGATCACCGGCGCGGTCTCCACGTCGCGGACGCCCTCCAGCGAACCGACCTGCTCGGTCAGGTACCGGTAGAGGTGGTTCGGGTCCCGGCACGAGACGGCGACCAACAGGTTGGTCGGGCCGGTGGTGGCCGCCGCGAACGCGACCTCGGGGTGCCCGGCCATGGCCTCGCCGACGGCGACCAGCTTCGACGGCTGGACCGACACCCACAGCCGCGCCTCGACGTGGTGGCCGAAGACCTCCGACGGCACGTCGATGTCGTAGAACAGCACGCCGGCGCGGCGGAGCTGGTCCATGCGCCGCCGGACCGTGGACTCCGACCACCCGGTGACGGCGGCCAGCTCGGCGTGGCCGGTGCGCCCGTCGACGGACAGCGCGCCCAGCAGCGCGTAGTCGGCCTCGCTCAGATCCACCGGCTCGTCGTCCGGCACGGGCAGGTCCGGTCGCAGGCGCTCGGCCTGCTCCGGCGAGAGCGACCGCATGCGCGCCCAGCCGATCGACCCGCCGACGAACAAATGGAGGATCGCGTGGGCGGTGACCGACGACACCCGGCTTGTGCGCGGCAGCTTCTGCAGCAGCAGGTCGTCGCGTTCCTCCAGCGTGCGGGTCCGCGTGCCGCAGGTGATCTCGGTTCCGCCGGAGAGCAGGTGGACCCAGTACGTGTCCGGGCGGCGGGCGAGCGCGGTGGCGACCGCGCCGGCCACGTCGGGAGTGGCCCGGAGCCGGATGGCCCAGGAGACCAGGCCGACGCGGCCGCCGTCGATGGCCCCGACGACGCGCAGCGTCCCCGCCGTACGGAGCCGCCGGTATCGGCGGGCGATCGTCTGGTCGGAGACCCCGAGCACCTCGGCGATCTTGCTGAACGGGGCCCGGCCGTCGATCTGCAGCGCGTGGACGAGATCGCGGTCCAGCGCGTCGAGTGTGCGGGATTCCACCGCAGAAGAGTAGCCCGTGTCGATAAACGCCGATCGCCGGCTCCTGGCTGGAGAGTTCCGTCCCTCCCGGCGAAGGTGGAGTCCTCACCATGAAACCGGAAGGAATCCCCTCATGCGTAAATGGTGGCCGCTCGTCGCGGTCTGTCTCGGAGCCTTCATGCTGCTCGTGGACGTCACGATCGTGACGGTCGCGCTCCCCGGCATGGCCAAGAGCCTCGACGCGTCGTTCTCGGCGCTGCAGTGGGTGCTGGACATCTACGCGCTGGCCCTGGCCGCGCTCCTGCTGGGCGCCGGCTCGGTCGCGGACCTGTTCGGGGCGCGCCGGGTCTACCTCGTGGGCCTGGTGCTGTTCGCCGCCGCCTCCCTCGCCTGCGGGCTGGCGTCGAACGCGGCGACCCTCATCGCCGCGCGCGGCGTGCAGGGCGTGGGCGGCGCGGCCATGTTCACGACGACCCTCGCCCTCCTGAACAGCACCTACCAGGGCCGGGACCGGGGTGTCGCGTTCGGCGTGTGGGGCGCCGTCAACGGTTTGGCGGCGGCCGGCGGCCCGATCCTCGGCGGCCTGCTCACCCAGCACGTGAACTGGCGGTCCATCTTCCTGGTCAACCTGCCGATCACCGTCGTCACGATCGTGCTCACGCTCGCCGTCGTCAAGGAGTCCCGGCGCGCCGGCCAGGCGCGGATCGACCTGCCGGGGATGGCGTCCTTCACCGCCTGCGCCGGCACGCTCACCTACGGGCTCATCCGGGCGGGCGACGACGGCTTCACCGCCACCACGCCGCTCACGATGTTCGCCCTGGCCGCCGTCACCCTGGCCGTCTTCGTCGTGGTGGAGACGCGGACCCGGCACCCGCTGCTCGATCTCGGCCTGTTCCGCAACCGGTCGTTCGTCGCCGTGCTGGTCGGTGGTGCCCTCATGATGGCCTCGGCGTTCGCCTGTCTCGCCTTCACCTCCCTGTGGCTGCAGGGCGCCCTGGGCCTCGGGCCGGTACGGGCCGGGGCCGCCCTCATCCCGCTCGCCCTGGCGTCCTTCGTGGTCTCCGCCGCCGGGGCGCGGCTCCTGCACGGCGTCTCGCCCCGGCTGAGCATCGGGATCGGGCTGCTGCTGATCGGCATCGGTTCGGGCCTGCAGGCGGTCCTGGACGCCGGGTCCTCCTCGACTGCGATCATGCCGGGACTGATCGTCGGCGGCGTGGGCGTCGGACTGGCGATCCCCGTGCTGTCGGCGGCGGTGATGAGCGCGGTCCCGCCCGAGCGCGGCGGGATGGCCGGCGGCGCCCTGAACACGTTCCGGCAGCTCGGTTACGCCCTCGGCATCGCCGTGCTCGGCATTGTCTTCCGCGGCCGGATCGAGCACCTGCTGACCGGGCACGTGGCCGACCCGCACGCGATGGCCGGCGCGGCGAGCGGTGGACAGGCCCCCCGGCTGCCGATCGTCCGCGCGGCCGTCGCCTCCGGGCTGAACGAGGTCTACGCCGTCTCGGCGGGGCTGGGCATCGCCGCGGGGATCATCGTGCTCGCGCTCGTGCGGTCGCCGCGGCGGACCGTACGGCCGCAGCCGCAGCGGGAGAAGGCCGCGGCCTGACCGGACCACCGGCGCGAAGAGGCCGCGGCCGGTCCCCGTTGGGAGAAGGCCGCGGCCTGACCGGAGCCCCGGCGAAAGAGGGCCGTGGCAGGACCGGAGTCCCAGGGGGACGGCGCCGTGGCCGGACCCGATCCGGCGGGTGCGGTCACAGGCGCCAGCGGCCCTGGTTCAGGACGTTGATCGCCTCGGCCTCGCCCGTCAGCTCGACCCGCGCGGCGTCCTTGCGGCCCAGGGCCCACAGCGTCAGCTCGCTCGGCTCACCGTGCACCCGGACCAGCCGGCCGCCCTTGGTGACGCGCTGGGTACGGCCGTCCGGATCCACGAAGGTGACCTCCACGGGCAGCCGCCGCAGGACGAACCGGGCCATCCGCAGCCGCCGCCACAACTGCTCCTCGAAGGCCGCGGGCAGCTCGCGCGGTTCCCAGCCCTCCCCGGCGCGGCGCACGTCCTCGTGGTGCACGAAGTACTCGGTGGTGTTCGCCGCGGCGTCGACCGCGCCGAGCGCGAACGGCGACCAGGCCGGCGGCCCGGCCCGGAAGCGCGCCACGAGGTCGGCGTACGGCGTGGCGTCGCGGATCCCGAGACGTACCTTCTCGGTATAGCCCGCCAGCAGCGGGATCATGATGCCCGGCGCGGCGTCGGGCCGGTGCTCCCGGACGACGAGGTGGGCGGCCAGGTCCGCGGCGGTCCAGCCCTGGCAGAGGGTGGGTGCCTCGGGACCGGCGTCGATCAGCGCGTCACTGAGGGCGTGGCGCTCGGCGCGCGCCCAGTTCTCGTTCGCCATCCAGCGATCGTAGGCCCGCCCTTCCCGGCATGGAATAACCCGGCGCCCCCGCGTGATAGGGATTATCGGCCCCACAATCTGCCACGAGAGGGGACTTTGTGTCACAAAAAGTGACATCGGACATCCTAAAAAAGGGCGCGGCCGTCCTCTGGGTCGCCGCCCGGGCCGAGCCGCGTCTCCTCACGGCCGCCGTGCTCAGCAGCGGGCTGTACGCGGCGATGACCGTGGGCAGCGCCTGGGTCCTCGGCCGGGTCACCCAGGACGTCGTCCTGCCGGCCTTCCGCGACGGCCGCACCACCACGGGCGCGCTCGTCCTCGGCAGCCTGGCGATCGTCGGCGTGGCCCTGCTGAAGGCGCTCGGCGTCGCGGGACGGCGCCTGTACGCCGGGATGGTGCAGTACAACATGCAGGCGGCCTACCGGCGCGCGGTCACCCGCCAGTACCTCCGGCTGCCCCTGGCCTGGCACCAGAGACACCCCACCGGCCGGCTCCTGTCGAACGCCAACGCCGACGTCGAGGCCGCCTGGGCCCCCCTCGCCCCGCTGCCCATGGCGCTCGGGGTCGTGCTGATGCTGATCATCGCCGCGATCGCGATCCTCACCACCGACCTGGTCGTTGCGATCGTCGGCTTCCTCGTCTTCCCGGCGATCGCCGGCCTGAACGTGATCTACCAGCGGCGGCTGGCCCCCGTCGCCGCGCACGCGCAGCGCCTGCGGGCGGGCGTCAGCGAGGTCGCGCACGAGAGCTTCGAAGGCGCGCTGGTCGTCAAGACCCTCGGCCGGGAGGCGGACGAGACCGAGCGCTTCGCCGCCGTCGCGGCGGAGCTGCGCGACGCGAACGTGGCGGTCGGCCGCATCCGCGGGTTGTTCGACCCCGTCCTGGAGGCCCTGCCGAACCTCGGCGTGCTCGCCGTCCTGCTCGTCGGGTCGATCCGGTTGCGGTCCGGCGCGATGTCGCCCGGCGACCTGGTGCACGTCGCGTACCTGTTCACCCTGCTGGCCTTCCCGATCCGCGCGCTGGGCTGGGTCCTGGCCGAGGTGCCGCGCAGCGTCGTCGGCTGGGAACGCGTGCAGGACGTCCTGCACGCCACCGGCTCCCTCCCGTACGGCGACCGGTCCGTCGACACGGCGGGCCCCGCGCGCCTGGAGGCGCGCGACGTGCGGTTCGGCTACACCGACGACGACGTCCTGCACGACGTCTCCTTCGCCGCCGAGCCCGGCCGTACGATCGCGGTCGTCGGCCCCACCGGATCCGGCAAGTCCACGCTCACGAACCTGCTCGTCCGCCTCGTCGACCCGGCCGGCGGGCAGGTCCTGCTCGACGGCGTCGACGCGCGGGACGTCGAGCGGCACGGCCTGTCGGCGACGACGGCGCTCGTGCCGCAACAGGCGTTCCTGTTCGACGACACCGTGCGCGGCAACGTGACACTCGGCCTGGACGTGTCGGACGACGACGTGTGGGAGGCGATCCGGCTGGCCCAGGCCGACGGGTTCGTCTCCGCGCTCGCCGACGGCCTGGACACCCACGTGGGGGAGCGCGGCACCACGCTGTCCGGCGGGCAGCGGCAGCGGCTCGCGCTGGCCCGCGCCCTGGTCCGGCGCCCGCGGCTGCTCGTGCTCGACGACGCGACCTCCAGCGTCGACCCCCAGGTGGAGGCCCGCATCCTCGACGGGCTGCGCGACTCCGCCGCCACCGTCGTGGTCGTGGCCTACCGGAAGGCGACCATCGAGCTGGCCGACGACGTCGTCTACATCGAACGCGGCCGCGTCGTCGCCCAGGGCCCCCACAAGGAACTGCTGGAACGGTCCGCCGGATACCGGGATCTCGTCACGGCCTACGAGCGCGCCGCCGACGAAGCCGTACCGGACGAAGCCGTGCCGGACGAGGACGAAGAGAACGAGGAGGCGGTCGCATGACGGCCCTCGAGAGCCGCCCGGCGTCCGGGCTCGCCACCCTGCGCCAGGGGCTGCGGCTCACCCCGGAGTTCCGGCGCGGCATCGTCGGCACACTGCTGCTGGCGCTGGTGGCCACCGTCGGGCGGATCGTCGTCCCGGTGGCCGTGCAGCAGACGCTCGACCGGGGCCTGCGCGCCCACGGCGGGCCCGACATCGCCTTCATCCGCACCGCGGTCCTCATGTGCGCCGCCGCCGTCGTCCTGACGGCCGTCGCGGCGTACCTGATGAACGTCCGTCTGTACCGCACCAGCGAGAGCGGCCTGGCGGCACTGCGCGTCCGCGCCTTCCGGCACGTGCACGACCTGTCGATGCTGACCCAGAGCGGCGAGCGGCGCGGGTCGCTGGTCTCCCGCGTCACCAGCGACGTCGACCAGATGAGCCAGTTCATGCAGTACGGCGGCCTGATGATCATCATCGCGGGCGGCCAGCTCGTCGTGGCGACCGTGCTCATGGCCGTCTATTCCTGGCCGCTCACGCTGCTCGTCTGGGTCGTCTTCCTGCCGTTGACGTACGCGCTGCGCGTCTTCCAGCGCTGGCTGTCGAAGGCGTACGGCGCCGTGCGCGAGCGGGTCGGCGACATGCTGTCGGCGGTGGGCGAGTCGGTCGTCGGCGCGTCCGTGATCCGCGCGTACGGCGCCGAGGAGCGCACCGAGCGGCGGATCGACGAGTCCGTCGGCGCGTACCGCGACGCGCAGGTACGGGCGCAGAATCTCGTCGCCCTGACCTTCCCCTCGACCGAGCTGGCCTCGGCGATCGCCACCGCCGGCGTCGTCGTGGCCGGCACGGCGCTGGGGGTCGGGGGCCACCTCACCGCCGGGGAGCTGGTGGCGTTCCTGTTCCTCGTCACGCTGTTCGTCAGCCCCCTGCAGGTCGCCACCGAGGTCCTCAACGACGCCCAGAACGCCATCGCGGGCTGGCGGCGGGTGCTCGGCGTGCTGGACACGACGCCGGACGTCGCCGACCCCGGCCCGGCGGGGACCGTACTGCCCAGGGGCGCGATCGACGTGCGGTTCGAGGACGTGTCGTTCGCCTATCCGGGCGGGCCGACCGTGCTGCACGACGTGTCCGTGCGCATCGCCCCGGGCTCCCGGATCGCGGTCGTGGGGGAGACCGGCTCGGGCAAGACCACCTTCGCCAAGCTGCTCACCCGGATGATGGACCCGGCGTCGGGGCGGGTGCTGGTCGACGGAGTGCCGCTGACCGACGTGCGGTTCTCCTCGTTGCGGGAGCGGATCGTGATGGTCCCGCAGGACGGCTTCCTGTTCGACGCGTCCCTGGCCGACAACCTCCGGTTCGGGCGGCCCGAGGCGTCCGAGGAGGACATCCGCGGGGCGCTGGCCGAACTCGGCCTGGGCGACTGGCTGGCCGGCCTGCCCGAGGGGCTGGCGACCCCGGTCGGGCAGCGCGGCGAGTCGTTGTCGGCGGGGGAGCGGCAGCTCGTGGCGCTGGCCCGGGCGTACCTGGCCGACCCGGACCTGCTGGTGCTGGACGAGGCGACCTCCGCCGTCGACCCCGCCACCGAGGTGCGCCTGCAGCGGGCCATCGAGAGCGTCACCCGCGGCCGTACCGCCGTCTCGATCGCCCACCGGCTGTCCACCGCCGAGGCGGCCGACGAGGTCCTCGTCTTCGACCAGGGACATCTCGTCCAGCGTGGGCCGCACGCCGCGTTGGTGGCCGAATCCGGACGATATGCCGAGTTGTACGCGTCCTGGGCGGCACAGTTGAAGATTTGATTTGCCGGACTCCCGCGCCGTTCTCGCCGGTCGGAGGTGGGTTGCCGCGAGAACGGCGGGGAATATCGACGGTGGAAAACAGTCTTTCGCACCGGGGCGTGTGACAGAGCACCGAACTTGGTAAACTCAAACCGGTTGTTGTCGTAGTTCCACGTTCGTTTGCCAGACGCCCGCGGACCGATGACTGGCGGGCGTGTTCTTGCTTCTTCAAGGGCCTGCGCACACCCGCGGCAACCACAAAGTGACCCACGACGTGTGGGTTTTGTTTGTCCGGCAAGGAGTTAGGCATGGCCCAGGGCACCGTGAAGTGGTTCAACGCCGACAAGGGGTTCGGCTTCATCGCCATTGACGGCGGTGGTCCGGACGTCTTCGTCCACTACTCGGCGATCGCCACCAACGGATACCGTACGCTCGAGGACAATCAGCGCGTGGAGTTCGAGGTCGTCCAGGGCGACCGCGGCCCGCAGGCGGACCAGGTCCGTCCGCTGTAGTACCGAAAACGTTCGGTCAAAGTTCACCCGTCGGGGTCCGTGCCGTTTCGGTACGGGCCTCTTCGCTTTTTTGGAGCCGCTCGATCGCCCAGAGCGCCCACTCGCGCGACGCGACCAAGTGCCGAAGGCCCCTTTCAAGGGCATAACGCCCAAAACTGGACTCGCCGACGTCACTGCACAGTGTTTCCAGTTCGGCTCTCCTCGCCTCGACGTGACGCAACTCCTCCCGCAGCAGGCCGAGGGCCTCTTCCCGGGGGAGCAGGGGAATCAGGAAGGCCCGTAGCGCCCCCTCATTGCGCACGCGCTGTTCCGGCTTGGTCTCGAGCAGCCACTGGTGCAGTTCGCTTCTGCCGGCCGCGGTGATGGAGTAGGTCTTGCGGCCGCGCGAGCCCTCCGCCTCCACCCGCAGCAGTCCGTCCGCCGCCATGCGGTTCAGCTCGGGATAGATCTGGCTGTGGCTCGCCTGCCAGACATAGGCGAGCGACCCCTCGAACCGCTTGGTCAGGTCATAGCCGCTGGACGGTCCGCCCGCCTCGATCAGTGCCAGCAGTGCTGCGCGCAGTGACATCCGCCCAGGATAGCCCGATGTCGACATGTCATAGACAGACATGTTGAAGTTGACATGTCGGCTCTCACATGTTGGTATCGACGCGTTGATCGAACGTGTGAGAAGGGATCGAGATGTCGGCCATGACGAGCACCGCGCCGCCGGACACGGCACGCGGGCCCAAGACGGGTCTGCTGATCGTCGCCGTACTCGGCGGCATGTTCCTCGCGATGCTGGACCAGACGATCGTCGGCACCTCGCTGCCGCGGATCGTCGCGGACCTGCGCGGCGAGGACCTCTACACCTGGGTCGTCACGGCCTACCTGCTGACCTCGACGATCACCGTGCCGCTGTACGGGCGGCTGTCCGACGTGCACGGCCGCAAGCCGCTCCTGCTGATCGGGGTCACCGTCTTCCTCGCCGGCTCCGCGCTGTGCGCGGCCGCGCAGAACATGCCCGAGCTCATCGCCTTCCGCGCGGTCCAGGGCCTCGGCGCCGGCGCGCTCATCCCGCTGTCGCTCGCGCTGGTCGCCGACCTGTTCCCGCCGCAGAACTCCGGGCGCATCCAGGGTGCGGTCGGCGGAGTCATGGCCCTCAGCTACGTCGCCGGCCCCTACCTCGGCGGCCTGCTCACCGAGCAGGCGAACTGGCGCTGGGTCTTCCTGGTGAACCTGCCGATCGGCGTGGTCGTCCTCGCGGTGATCGCCCTCCGCCTGCCCCACCGGCGCCGCGAGCGCGTCCCCGCCCGGCCCGACTACCTCGGGATCGCGGTCTTCGCGGCCGCGATCGGGCTCCTGCTGTACGGCCTGACCGAGAAGGGCCGCTCGACGGCCGCCGGCGCCACCCACGCGTGGACGAGCGGGACCGTCGCCGCGCCGATCGCCGCCTCGATCGTCCTGCTCGTCTCGTTCGTCCTCGTCGAGCGGCGCGCCGCCGAGCCGATCGTGCCGCTCGGCCTGTTCCGCAACCGCACCTACACGGCGGCCAACGTCGGCTCGTTCTTCACGGCCTTCGGCATGTACGCGGCCATCATCTTCCTGCCCCGCTACTTCCAGAGCGTGCACGGCGACAGCGCCAGCACCTCCGGCCTGAAGGTCTACCCGCTGATGCTCGGCATGCTGGCCGGCAGCTTCGTCACCGGCGCGCTGATCAGCCGGACCAAGCGGTACAAGCCCTGGCTGGTCGCGGCCCCCGCCCTGCTCGCCGCCGGATCGCTCCTGTGCGCGGGCATCGGCGTCCACACCGGCGTCTGGGTCCTGGCCGGCTGGATGGCGCTGATCGGACTGGGCATCGGGCCGATGCTGTCCGGACTCACCATCGCCGTGCAGAACGCCGTCGAACCGGAGCACATCGGCACCGCCACCAGCAAGATCACCTTCTTCCGTCAGGTCGGCGGGTCGGTCGCCCTGGCGATCGCCGGTACCGCGTACGCCTCCCACGTGCGCGCCGCCGCCCCCGCGCACGGCCTGGCCGCCGCGTCGGCGTCCGCCACCGCGACCGTGATCCCGTGGCTCGGCGCGGCCGGCGCCGCCATCGCGCTGGTGGTCTTCGCCCTGATGCCCGAGTCCCCGCTGCGGCGCCTCGCCCCCTCCGCCCCCACGGTCGAGTGAGGCGGCACAATGGATGTCATGTCCTTGGACCCCAAGATCGCCGATCGTCTCAAGCGGACCGAAGACGGGCTCGTCCCGGCCATCGCCCAGCAGTACGACACGGGCGAGGTACTCATGCTGGCCTGGATGGACGACGAGGCCCTGCACCGCACGCTGACCACCGGCCGCGCCACCTACTGGTCGCGCAGCCGCAAGGAGTACTGGGTGAAGGGGGAGTCCTCCGGCCACCAGCAGTGGGTCAAGGAGGTCGCCCTCGACTGCGACGGCGACGCAATCCTGGTCAAGGTCGACCAGGTCGGGGCCGCCTGCCACACCGGGGACCGCACCTGCTGGGACGCCGACCGCCTCGACCCGGCCGTGGGAGAGCGTCCCCAGTGACCACCCGCCGCGAACTCGCCGCCGCCGCGCTGCTCGGCGCGGTGGGTGCGGGGCTCGCCGCCGGGTTCACCGGCCGGACCTGGGCGACCGTCACCGTACGCGGTGGCCCGGAGCTCGTGCCGTCGCTGCAGCACCTCACCGGGAGGTCGCTGAGCGGCGGCATCGCCGCTCTCGGCCTGGTCGGGCTCGCCGGGATCGCCGCGCTGCTCGCCACGCGCGGCTGGGCGCGGACGGCCGTGGGCGTGCTGCTGACCGGCTTCGGCGTGCTCATCGCCGTGCTGTCGCCGCTGGCCGTCCGCCACGCGCGGGTGGTGTCCGCCGCCGCCGACCGGACCAACCTCACCCGGCTGACCGGCGACCTGTCCGTGCACGTGAGCGGCTGGTGGATCGTCGCGATGGCGGGCGGGATCCTGCTGGCCGCCGCCGGGCTGCTCACCGTCGTACGCGGCCGGCGCTGGCCCGGCATGTCCGCCCGCTACGACCGGCCGGGCACCGCCCCGCGCACGAGCGACGACCCCGCCTCGCTGTGGAAGTCGCTCGACCGCGGCGACGACCCCACCCGCGACGAGTTCCAGGAGCACTGATTGAGCGGGCGCGCCCCGGCCGGACCGGCCGGCGAGGGGGCCGCGCCGGACCCCCGAGCCCCGCGCTCGCGGTGGCGACCACCGTCGAACACCCCGCCGGGACCGGCCGGGGCCGACGGCGCGCCGGGCGCCCGTGTCCCGCGTCCGCGGCCGGGAGCCGGATCGGGCGCGGCGGCCCGCGCCACCGTGCTGGTGGTCGAGCACGATCCGGGCGTCGCCGACCTCATCCGGCTCTACCTCACCCGCGAGGGATACCGCGTCCGGCTCGTCGGCGACCCGGACGCGGCCGCCGGACTCGCCCGTACGCTGCGACCCGACGCGATCGTCCTCGACCTGACCACCGGCGTGTACCGGGACCTCGCGGAGGCCGCCGGTCCGGCGGTCGTCGTGTCCGTGGTGCCGCCGGGCATGACGGCGCCCGGCGGGTACACCGTGCCGCGCCCGTTCAGCCCCCGGGTGCTCCTGGCCACGCTCGGCCGCGCCCTGCGGGGCCACCGGGCCGCCGCGCCACGGGACGACGTCCTGCGGGCCGGGAACGTCGTGCTGGACCCGGGCGCCCGTTCGGTCACCGTGGCGGGGGTGCCCAAGGCGCTGACCGCCGTGGAGTTCGACCTGCTGGCGTTCCTGATGGGCCATCCGGGGCGGGTCTTCGGCCGTGACCAGCTCCTCGTCGCCGTGTGGGGGAACACCGAGGCCGCCGGCGTCCGCACCGTCGACGTCCACATCGCCCAGCTGCGCGCCAAGCTGGGCGCGGGCAGCCCGCTGCGCACCGTACGCGGCGTCGGCTATGTCGCCGATGTCTGAGCCGCCGACCCCGCGACCCGTCCGGCCGTACGCTGAGAGCGTGACAGTGGGACGGTTCGAGAGCCCGCCGATGACGCGGGCGGGTCACCGCAGGGCGCGCTGGTCGCCGTACGCCGTCCTCGCCGGGGTGATCGGCGCGGCCGGCTACGTCACGATGGTCGATCCCAACCATCCGGGGCACTACCCGACCTGCCCCTTCCTCGCCGTGACCGGGTACTACTGTCCCGGCTGCGGGACGCTGCGCATGATCCACGCGATCGGCCACGGACATCTGACCGAGGCGTTCGGCCGCAACCCGCTGGCCTTCGCCACACTGCCATTCCTGGCTTACCTCTGGGTCAGATGGGTGTCGGCGGCGCGGAGGGGACGGCCGGTGCGGTCCAGAATCCTCCACCCGGCCGTGATCATCGGGTTCACCGTGGTCATCCTGGTGTACTGGGTCGTCCGGAATCTCCCTGCCGGACGTGCCCTGGCGCCGTGATCTTCCACCCCGGCAAGGCGCATCGCATCGGCGGGGCTACGATCGAGACACACGACCGTCCGGCAGGGGGGATCGTTCCGTGAGTGAGCTCGTGCGACAGGGCTCGACGCGGCGGCGGTGCGGACGTCCGGCGAGCGATCAGCGGGGAGGGCATATGGGCGACCGGTTCGGCAGAGCGGCGTCGCGGACGCCTTCCATGAGAGCGGGGAGGGTGGGCTCGTGAGCGTGCTCGACGAGATCCTGGACGGCGTCCGGGCAGATCTTGCGGAGCGGCAGGAGGCCGTGTCGCTCGACGCGCTCAAGCGGATGGCCACCCACGCCCCATCGCCGCTTAACGCGATCGGCGCACTGCGTGGCCAGGGCGTCGCGGTGATCGCCGAGGTCAAGCGGTGCAGCCCGTCGAAGGGCGCGCTCGCCGCGATCGCCGACCCGGCCGCGCTCGCCGCCGACTACGAGGCCGGCGGCGCCGCCGTGATCAGCGTGCTGACCGAGCGTCGCCGCTTCGGCGGCAGCATCGACGACCTGGCCGCGGTCCGCAACCGCGTCGACATCCCGGTGCTGCGCAAGGACTTCGTCGTCTCCTCCTATCAGCTCTGGGAGGCGCGGGCGTACGGCGCCGACCTCGTGCTGCTGATCGTGGCCGCGCTCGAGCAGCAGGCCCTGATCTCCCTGATCGAGCGGGCCGAGTCGATCGGGCTCACGCCGCTCGTCGAGGTGCACACCGAGGAGGAGCTGGAGCGCGCGCTGGACGCGAACGCGAAGGTCATCGGCGTCAACGCCCGTGACCTGACCACGCTGCGCGTCGACCGCGGCACCTTCGCCCGGATCGCGCCGCAGATCCCCGACGGCATCGTGAAGATCGCCGAGTCCGGTGTGCGCGGGCCGCACGACCTGCTGGCCTACGCCTCCTCCGGGGCCGACGCCGTCCTCGTCGGGGAGAGCCTCGTCATCGGCAAGGACCCGCGCTCGGCGGTGTCCGACCTCGTCGCCGCCGGGACGCACCCGGCCCTGCGCCAGGGCAAGTAGGCGGCGGAGCAAGTAAGCTGTGGGCATGATCCTTCGCGAGCGATGGCGGGCCTGAATCGGCATTCCAGTTGATCGGATCGGCTTTACCCACCTGCGACAGGACCATTGTGATGACCATCGATTCCGCACGCTCTCTTCCTGATCTGACCGGGCACTTCGGCCCCTTCGGCGGCCGGTTCGCGCCCGAGGCGCTCATGGCGGCGCTCGACGAGCTCACCACCGCCTACCAGACCGCCATGGCGGACCCGGCGTTCCGCGGCGAGCTCGACCACCTGCTGGCGACGTACGCCGGGCGGCCCAGCCTTCTCACCGAGGCGAAGCGGTTCGGCGCGGAGGCCGGCGGCGCGCGGATCCTCCTCAAGCGCGAGGACCTCAACCACACCGGTTCGCACAAGATCAATAACGTGCTGGGGCAGGCGCTGCTCACTCAGCGCATGGGCAAGACCCGGATCATCGCCGAGACCGGCGCCGGCCAGCACGGCGTCGCCACCGCGACCGCGGCGGCGCTGCTCGGTCTCGAGTGCGTCGTCTACATGGGCGAGGTCGACACCGTCCGCCAGGCGCTGAACGTCGCCCGGATGCGGATGCTCGGCGCCGAGGTGGTCGCGGTCAAGACCGGCAGCCGCACCCTCAAGGACGCCTGCAACGAGGCGTTCCGCGACTGGGTGGCGACCGTGGAGGACACCCACTACTGCATCGGCTCGGTCATGGGCCCGCACCCGTTCCCGATGATGGTCCGCGACTTCCAGCGGATCATCGGCGTCGAGGCCCGCGAGCAGGTCCTCGAGCTGACCGGGCGGCTGCCCGACGCGGTCGTCGCCTGCGTCGGCGGCGGGTCGAACGCCATCGGCGCCTTCCACGCCTTCGTCCCCGATGAGGGCGTCCGGCTCTACGGCTTCGAGGCCGGCGGCGGCGGCGTCGAGACCGGCAAGCACGCCGCGACCCTCGTCGGCGGGTCCCTCGGAGTCATCCACGGCATGCGCACCTACCTGCTGCAGGACGAGGACGGCCAGACCCTGGAGACCCACTCGGTGTCGGCCGGGCTCGACTATCCCGGCGTCGGCCCCGAGCACTCCTGGCTGCACGACAGCGGCCGCGCCACCTACGAGGCCGTCACCGACGCCGAGGCCATGGACGCCTTCGCGCTCCTGTGCCGCACCGAGGGCATCATCCCCGCCATCGAGTCCGCGCACGCGCTGGCCGGCGCGCTCCGCGTCGGCCGCGAGCTCGGCCCGGACGCCACGATCGTGGTCTGCCTCTCCGGCCGGGGCGACAAGGACATGCACACGGCCGCCGAATGGTTCGGGTTGGTCGAGGGCGAGGGGTCGGTCCGATGAGTGAGCGGAGTGAGGTCATGGAACGGACCGAGGGCGCGCCGGCGCGTACCGTCGCGACGGCTTTCGAGCGGGCCAAGGCGGAAGGGCGGGCCGCGCTCGTCGGCTACCTGCCCGCGGGGTTCCCCTCGTACGAGGGGGCCATCGCCGCCGCGACGGCCATGGTCGAGGCCGGCTGTGACGTCATCGAGATCGGCCTGCCCTACACCGACCCTCTCATGGACGGCCCGACCATCCAGGACGCCGTCCACCAGGCGCTGACCGGCGGGTTCCGGGTCGCCGACGTGTTCCGCACGGTCGAGGCGGTCGCCGCCACCGGCGTGCGCACGCTCGTCATGACGTACTGGAACCCCGTCGACCGCTACGGCGTCGACGCCTTCGCCCGTGACCTGGCCTCGGCGGGCGGCTCGGGCCTGATCACCCCGGACCTCACCCCGGAGGAGGCCGAGCCGTGGCTCGCCGCCTCCGACGCGTACGACCTCGACCGGGTGTTCCTGGTCGCGCTGAGCTCCACCGACGAGCGCCTGGCCACGATCACCGGTCTGTCCCGCGGCTTCGTGTACGCCGCCTCGCTCATGGGCGTGACCGGGGCGCGCACCGCCGTCGACACCGGCGCGGCGCACCTGGTCGAACGCACCCGCAAGGCGATCGCGGGGCGGTCCCCGCTGCCCGTCGGGCTCGGCCTCGGCGTGAGCAACGGCGACCAGGCCGCGCAGGTCGCGGGCTTCGCGGACGGAGTGATCGTCGGGTCGGCGTTCATCCGGAGGCTGCTCGACGCGCCGTCCCCCGAGGCCGGGATCGACGCCGTACGCCGCCTCACCGCCGAACTCGCGGCGGGCGTCCGGCGATAGCGCGGGCACTCCCGTCCCGAAGGTGACAGGATCTACCCCGTGCTTGACGGCGTCCTTACATTCTCGTCGCCTATGCTGGCGCGCGCCGGGATCATCTCAGGGTGAGGAACGACAGTGGCTGAAGCCAAGGCTGACTCCGCCGGGCGTGGCACCAAGGCCAGCAGTGGGGCGTCCAGGCCCGCGAGCGGGAGGAAGACCCCCGCGAGCGGGCGGGGCGGACCGGGAGGCGGTAAGACCCGCCCCGCGAACGCGGCGGCCCGCCCCGCGAACGCCAAGGTCACGACCGTCGACGACGGGACCGACGCGGCCGGGCGGGTCCGCCTGCCGTCGCTGCCGGAGCGCTACCAGGAGTGGATCACGCTCGTCGTGCGCGTGGGGCTCGCGGGCATCCTCGGGATCGCCGGATACGCGAAGTTCACCGAGCCCGCCGCGTTGCAGAAGACGGCGGTGGCCGCGTACCGCATCCTGCCGCAGAGCATGGTCACTCCGGTCGCCCTCGGTCTGCCGGTGCTGGAGATGGTCCTCGCCGCGATGATCCTTCTCGGCTTCGCCACGAGGGTCATGGCGATCTGCGTGGGTCTGCTGTTCCTCGTCTTCATCGCCGGAATCATCTCCGTGGCCGCACGCGGGTTGTCCATCGACTGCGGCTGTTTCGGTGGTGGCGGCACGGTGGCCAAGGGCCAGACCCACTACCTTAGAGAGGTCTTCCGAGACCTCGGCTTCCTCGCTCTCGCCGCCTGGCTGATGTTGTACCCGCGCGGCAAATTCGCGCTCGACCGGGCGCTCGGGATGTACGCCTGAGCATCACCCGGCCCGAGCGCTCAACGAATATCAACTAGGAGACCAGATGAGTAAGGCCGCTCGACAGCGGTCGGCCCGCGAGCGGCTGGCGGAGGAGCGCAAGCGTCAGGCGCAGAAACAACAGCGGATGCGCGCCCTGACCATCGCCATCAGCGCTCTCGCGATCGTGGCGCTGGCCGTGATCGTCACCGTGTACGTCGTGAACAAGAAGGACAAGAACACCTACACCGGTGCGATCGCGCCGGCGACCCGCCTGGCCGACGGCGGGGTCCTGATGGGCAAGCCGGGGATCAAGGCGCCCAAGCTGGAGATGTTCGAGGACTTCCAGTGCCCCATCTGCCACGAGATGGAGAGCACCAGCGGCAACACCGTCAAGAAGCTCGCCGCCGAGGGCAAGGTCAACGTCGTCTACTACCCGTTCTGGCTGTTCCAGCAGCGGGAGGAACCGATCCGGGGCAACTCCCAGCGGGCGGCCAACGCCGCGCTGTGCGCTCCGGCGGACAAGTGGGTCCAGTACCACGACATGATCTACAAGAACCAGCCGGCGGAGGGCTCGAACGGCTTCTCCAACAAGGACCTCATCGGCTGGGCCAAGAAGCTCGGCTTCGACACGCCGACCTTCGAGCAGTGCGTGAAGGGCCTGCAGAAGCAGAGCCAGCTCGAGGCGGTCACGAAGTACGCGGAGCAGACCCGTAACGTCACCGGCACGCCGACCGTCTACCTCAACGGCCAGTCGTTGGACCTGACGAACGTGCTGCTCAAGCCGTCCGCGCTGGAGAAGGCCGTCCTGGCCGCCAAGCCCGTCGACGCGACGCCGAGCGCGTCCCCGTCGACGACGCCGAGCGGCTCGGCGAGCGCGTCACCCTCCAAGACCGCCCAGTGACGGCCGCGGGCGGCGCCGACCATGGCGCTGCCCGCCGGCCGTCGCGGACCGACGGAAAGAAGAGGGGCGCGGCCACCGGCCGCGTCCCTCTTTCCACGTCCCCGGCCGGAGCCGGCCCAGTGGATCACGCGGTGATCTGAGGGCCCGAGCAGGCAAGGCGCCGCCGCGGAGCGGCGCGGAGTCGGACGGAGCGGGCGTCTCCGGCGAATCGCATGCCGGAGGAGCGCGCGATCCCGTACATTCGACGCCTGATCTTCACCGCCGCCGCGCCTCCGCGTGTCCGCCAGGCGGTAATCTCACATCCCATGCAGCAGCCGCTCGCCTTCATCCCCAGCCCGTCGCAGGGGAGCATCCATCTGGGACCCCTCCCGCTCCGCGGGTACGCCCTGATGATCATCATCGGGGTGATCGTCGCCGTCTGGCTCGGGGAGCGGCGCTGGGTGGCGCGCGGCGGCGCGGCGGGGACGGTCGTCGACATCGCGGTCTGGGCCGTGCCGTTCGGTCTGGTCGGCGGGCGCCTCTACCACGTCATCACCGACCACCAGCTCTACTTCGGGCACGGGCACCATCCCATCGACGCGCTCAAGGTCTGGAACGGCGGGCTCGGCATCTGGGGGGCCATCGCCCTCGGCACCTTCGGCGCCTACCTCGGCTGCCGCCGCCGGGGCATCTCGCTGCGCGTGTTCGCCGACGCCGCGGCACCGGGCATCGCCCTCGCCCAGGCGATCGGACGCTGGGGCAACTGGTTCAACCAGGAGCTGTACGGCCGGCCCAGCAAGCTTCCCTGGGCGGTGAAGATCGACCCGGCGCACCGTCCGTCGGACGCGAAGTACGCCGACATCGCCACCTACCACCCGACCTTCCTCTACGAGTGCCTCTGGTGCGTCGGCGTGGCCGTCCTGGTCATCTGGGCGGAGAAGCGGTTCCGGCTCGCGTACGGCCGTGCGTTCGCGCTGTACGTCGCCGCCTACACGGTCGGCCGGGCCTGGACCGAGTGGCTGCGCATCGACGAGGCGCACCACATCCTGGGCGTGCGGCTCAACGACTGGACCTGCCTGATCGTGTTCCTCGGCGCGGTGGCCTACATGTACCTCCAGCGGCACAGGACCGAGAACCCGCCGGGCGCCCTGGGCACGGCGGCGGATGCCGGCGACGCCACCGTGGACCCGGCCGAACCGGCCACCACGGACGGCGACGCCACGGCGGAGCCGTCCGACTCCGACCCGGCCCGGGAGACGGGCGCCGACGCGGTCCCGGAGACGGGCTCCGAGCCGGACGCGGAGCCGACGGCCGCCGAGGCCGACGCGGAGCCTGCCGAGCCGGATGACACGACGGCTGCCGAATCCGACCCGGCGCCGACCGAGGCGAAGGACGGCAAGACCGCGGCCGTTGAGCCCGGCGAGACAAAGGACGACGGGCCGGCGAAGGCGGCGGCCGTCGAGCCCGCCGAGGCCGAGGACGGCAAGCCCGCGACGGGCGACGCCACGGACGACGAGGCCACGGACAACGCGGACAACGCGGACGACGAGGCCACGGGCGGCGAGGTCGACGGCCAGGCCGAGGACGGCGACCGTACGGAGGCCGCGCCCGCCACGGCGACCGGCGAATCGGCCGCAGCGGACAAGGCGGCGGACAGCGGGACGTCCAAGGCGGCCGACGCCGAGACCCCCGACGCCGAGAGCCATGACGGCGGGGCGGCGGATGCCGATGAGGCTCAGCCGGCGACCGGCGCGGACGAGACCGGGACCGGCGCTACCGGCGAGCGCGCGTCCCAGGACGCCGAGTCCGCTCCGGCGGACACCGCCGACCGGTCGTCGGCGGCCCGCAGGGCGTGATGGCCCGCCGGGCGTGACCGCCCGCGGGGGTGACGGGTCGCGCCGGGGTGACGGACCGCGCCGGGTGTGATGGCCCGCTCCGCAGGGCGGGCGGACGCCCTGTCGGCGCGTGGGGTACGCCACAAACTGTGCGACAAAATGGGGCAGAGCGGCGATATGGACATCTCGTCCGTGGAGGTTCGCTAAGCTCACGGCTCGTGAGCGAGATGGGTTACGAGGATCGGGAGCAGGGTCGGCCGTCGCGGGGACGCCGCGCCGCACAAGGCTCGGGCGGTAGATCCAAGCGGAACCTTCTGGTCATCGGTGGTGCCGCGGTGGCCATGCTCCTCGTCGCCGCCTGTGGCAGCGACAAGAAGCCGCAGGCCGCCGCCGCGACGCGGGTGACGCCCAAGGTGTACGTCAACACCCCGGCCAACTCCCAGGTGAAGAAGCTGGCCCAGCGCACCAAGGACAAGCGTCCGCTGAACAAGAACGAGGTGTTCGGCGACGACGACAAGACCGTCACCCACGGCAAGTACACCTTCACGCTCGCCGGATCGGACCTCGCCGGTGACTGCAAGGCCGCCACCTGGGGGCAGGAGCTCCAGAGCGACCTGGCGAAGTACGGCTGCACCCAGATCGCCCGCGGCGCGTACGTCAGCAACGACAAGCAGTACGTCGGCCAGTTCCTCGCGCTGAACCTCGAGAACCAGCAGGGCGCCGAGCAGATCGTCCGCGACCTGGACCCCGCCAGCGGCGCGGGCTTCGTCTCCCCGCTCGCGGTGAAGGGATCGACGAACTTCAGCAACGGGTTCAGCGCCGCCTACAGCCAGACGTTCGGCCACTACGTGGTCGTCAGCTGGGTCGAGAAGGCCGGCGGAGCCCAGCCGCAGACGATGAACGAGCTCCTGGACGCCAGTATCGCCATCGAGCGGGCCGACGACTTCGTCTGGGAACGACTCGTCCTCGCCAGTGAATAGGCGTTCGCGCCGGCGGTCCGGGTCGCCTGCCGACCACGGCGACGAGAACGCCCCGCCGCCCCCCGAGGGGAACGCCCCGCCGCCGTCGCCGGGGTACGGCGCGCCGCCTCAACATTGGGACGCAGGGCGACCTCCCGCCTGGAACGGCGGGTACCCCCCGGCCACGGAGGGGCGGCAGCCGCCCGCGTGGAACGACGGACGACCTCCGATGGGGGAGGGGCGACAGCCGTCGGCATGGCACGGCGGACAGCCCCCCGCCCAGGAGGGGCGGCCGCCGTCCGGACCGAACGACGGACCGCCCCCGGCCTGGGAGGGACAGGAGCCGTCCGCGTGGAACGGCGGGCGCCCTCCCGGCTGGGAGGGACAGGACGATCCGGAGGCGGAGAAGCCACGACGATCGCGTCCGTCGCTCCGGATCCCGGCGATCAAGCTGCCGGCCCTGCCCGCGCGCGGTGAGACGGGCCCCAGCGCCGTGCCGCCCGCCGCGTACTTCGCCGCGGCCGGAGTCCTCCTCGTCGTCGCGCTCATCGCCGCCGCCGGCGTGTTCGTGCTGCTCCACGACGACCCGAAGCCGACCGGGCCGGAGCAGGCGGGCGCACCGGCCGGCGGCCCGCTGCCCTCGGTGTACTCCGCGGCATCCTCGACGGCCGTGTTCGCGCCGATCGCCAAGCGCACCGCCGATCCTTCCCCCCTGACCGCGAACGAGGTCTTCGACGAGAAGAAGATCTCGGATCAGGACGCCAAGGCGTCATTGAAACTCACGGCGTCCAAGCTGGACGCCCGGTGCGCCGACACCGTGTGGGGACAGCCGCTCATCCGGCTCCTGCAGCAGTCGGGCTGCACCCAGACGACGCGCGGGGTCTACGGCGACAAGAACTTCACGGCCATGGTGACGATCTTCAACCTGGCTGACTCCACGGCCGCCGACAGGCTCGTCGCGGCGGCCGATCCACGGACCGGCAACGGGTTCGTGCGCCCGCTGGGCGAGGACGGGGCGTTCGGCCAGGGGTTCAGCACCGCGCGCGGGGTGGCGATGGGCCACTACGCGGTGATCACCTGGGTACGGCGCGCGGACGGCTCCGGGAGCGAGACGGATCCGAAGCTGGTGTCGCTGCTCGTCACGATCGGCCCCCCGCCCGCCATCGTCGGGCGCGTCGCCGACAAGGGCCAGCAGGGCTGACGCCCGCCCCGCAGCCCACTCGCCGTCATGTGCTGCGCGTGCGCCACGCCGCGCGGTCCGGGATCAGGGGGTGAGCGTCCGCCGTACCGCGTCGGGAAGGTCGGCGAGCCGGTGGGCGGGCAGGTCCAGCACGGTCGCGTCGCCGAGCCAGGGGGCGGCCTCCTGGATCCGGGCACGCGCCTGGTTCTTGGTCAGGTCACCGGCGGCGTGCCGGATGAGACCTTCCCGCCAGGAGTTGGCCACCCGGCCGTGCGGCCGGTCGAGGATGTGGCGGAGGACGGCTCCGGTGCCGCCGGGCGGCTCGACGCGGGACGCGACGATCTCGCCGGGTGCCGTCTTCAGGTGGTACACCGCCGCGAGCACGCCCTTGAGGGATCGGGGGAGTGTCGCGGGGGTGAGCACCCGCACGCGCTCCGCCCGCGACGCGAGCAGCACGCGTGGCAGCAGGGCGTCGTACCCGGCCGGGAGCGCGATGACGACGTCACCGGTGCGGCCGGCGTACGGCTTGGCGAGCCAGGTCGCCAGGTGCACCCGGGGCGTGCCGGGCGCGAAACCCTTGGGCCAGTCGCCGACCAGCAGGTCGGCGGGCTCGGCGGCGGCCTCGAGGGGCCGTTCCGGGGCCTCCACCGCCTGCGGCCCCTGCGTGTAGATCCGGGTGCCGGCGGTCGTGGATCCGAGCGTCTTCCAGGTGCGGCTCGTGGGCCGCAGGACGTACAGGTCGCTGGCGGACCCGATGGCCGGCGCCCCGTCGTAGCGGTTGAAGTCAGGCCAGATCGCCTCGTACGCCAGGTGCAGCGGCCCGATGGCCTCCTGAACCTTCAGTGCCAGCGCGGGGGTGCCCTCGCTGGCGCCGTACGCCACCAGTACCCGGCCGGAGTCGTGGTCCCGCAGCCCCTCCAGGCCGCGCCGGGTGAACAGCGCGACGCCCTCGGGGGTGTACGGCGGGTCGGTGAAGACGAGGTCGGCCCACTCCCGCGCGCCGGGCGGCAGCCCCAGCCGCAGGTCGGCGAACCGGCAGCGGATCGGCAGGCCGCGCCGGGCGGCCTCCGCGCCGATGAACTCCAGGATGCGGTCGTCGATGTCGACCACGGTGATCTCGACCCCGGGGTGGGTCAGCGCGACCGCCAGGGACGTGAGGTCGTGGTCGCCGACGCACAGCAGCCGCGCGGAGCCGAGCCAGAACCGGGCGCCGAGCAGCAGCGCCCGCCGTACGGCCGTGTCGGCGGTCGCGGCGACGTGGTCCAGCGCGGTACGGGCGCGGGGCGCGGCCGCGATCAGCGCCGCCATCTCGGCGACGGCGTCGGCGTGCTTGGGCAGAAGGTGGGCGACCGGGTCGGCGATGATCGCGGGGGCGGCCAGCGGCCGGTAGGCGGCCACGCGGTCGCGGCGGATCCGGCCGTCCTCCAGGTCGTCCCCGAGCGCCGCCAGCAGCGCGTCGACCGCCCGGCGGGGCGCGGCGGTCGCGCGTACGAGCGCGTCGGCGTCCCACGAACGGTCATCGGTCAGCAGTGTGAGGGCGTGGCGCAGGCGGCGGGCCCCGACACCCTCCAGAAGACGCGCGGCCTCCTCGGGTACCTCGGACATGCGTCCAGCGTAGAGGTGTCCCTCGGACATGGCGTCCAGCACGGAGGTGCGAAATCCGGCCGAATGGGAGGGAACCACGCTCTAGGCTTCTTCCATCAAAAATGGGAGGGAACCGCGCCCGGGGTTTTCCCATCGAAGAGGCGATGTCATCAGAGGAGATCGCGATATGAGTTACCCGTACCCGCCCAACGGTCCTGGCGAGCAGCCCCCTGGAGACCAGTCCGGCGGGTGGGGCGCGCCGCCCCCGCAGGGCGGATACGACCCGTCCGGTGCCGGCTGGCAGCACCAGGAGACGATGGCGGCCGGGGTCCCCATGGGACCGCCGCAGATGCAGCCTCCGCAGATGCAGCCTCCGATGGGACCGATGGGCCAGCCGCCGATGGGTCCGATGGGCCCGATGGGGCCGATGGGGCAGCCGCCGATGGGCCCGCCCCAGAAGAAGAACACCGGTCTGGTCGTCGGAGCGATCGCCGCCGCCGTCGTCGTCGTGGGCGGCGTGCTGGGCGGCGCCTACTTCATCGCCGCGAACGGCGGGAAGGACAAGGACAAGACGGGGCCGTCGCCGGCCGCGGTGGGGACGCCCGGACCGGGACAGACCGGCGGACAGCCGGGCACGGCGGCCGGTCAGTACAAGCCGTCCTACTACAACGCCACCAAGTCCTGGTCGCTGTGGAACAACCTGAACACGGCCGCGCAGGATTCCAGGGCGATGACGCTGGGCGAGGTCTTCAGCGACGGCGAGGCCAAGGCCCAGACCAACAACATCGAGCACATCACGATGCAGCTGCAGGGCACCGGGCGGCTGGACACGGACTGCGGGAGCACGGTGTGGGGCCCGGCGCTGAAGACGGCGCTGCAGAGCTACGGGTGCACGCAGGCGATCCGGGCCGCGTACGTCTCGACCGACCAGAAATGGGTCGGCCAGTTGGTGATCTTCAACCTGCGGGACGTCAACGCCGCCAACACGCTGATCCAGGACATGGACCCGGAGGCGGCCGCGAAGGGCTTCTTCCAGCCCGTGTCGGGCGCCTCGCCGGTGGACCGTTTCGGCAAGGGCGCCACCGGCGCGTCCGGCGGTGCGTACGGTCACTTCGTCGTCATCGGCTGGGCCGGATCCGCGGACGGTTCCGGGTCCGAGAGCGACACCATCGCCCCGGCGTCGCTCACGGAGCGCGCGGGCAAGACGTTCCTGTTCCAGCGGAACGTGGGCTAGAACCGACCAATCTGGAAGATCGCTGAGCCTGCCGGCGGTGGTGCCCTCCGCCGGCATCGCGGCAGGTCGGACTGCCTTCCCCGGACCGGAACAACCGGATGAAGGACCCGGTTGGTACAAGGTGCGGAAGATTGTCGAAGTTTCGCGATCACGCCGCGTCGGGGATGAATCAGGCAGTGTTGTAATCTCTAGACACCGCAGTGGGCCAACGTCGTCCCGGACTGCACTGACGAGGAGCGTAACGAGACGACGGGAGGGTTGATGGTGCCTGCTGCCATGATTCCGGGCCGGGGACGCCCTGAGCGTCAAGGTCTGTACGACCCCGCGGGTGAACATGACGCCTGTGGCGTCGGCATGGTCGCCGACCTCAATGGTCGCAAGAGCCACGACATCATCGTCAAGGCCTTGACCGTCCTGCGTAACCTGGATCACCGCGGTGCCAAGGGCGCCGAACCGGACGACGGCGACGGCGCCGGAATCCTCACCCAGCTGCCCGACGCCCTGTTCCGCGAGGTCCTCGGGTTCGAGCTGCCCGAGCCGGGCGCGTACGCCGCCGGCATCGCGTTCCTGCCCATGGACGAGGCGAAGCGCGCCGAGGCCGTGGCCGTCATCGAGCGGATCGCGGACGAGGAGGGACTGACCGTCCTCGGCTGGCGCGAGCTCCCGTACGACCCGGAGTTCACCGGGCCGACGGCGCGCGCGGTCATGCCGCACTTCGCCCAGCTGTTCCTCAGCGCCCGGAACGGCGCGCGGGAGCTGGAGCTCGACCGGATCGTCTTCTGCGCCCGCGAGCGCATGGAGCAGGACACCGGGGTGTACTTCCCGAGCCTGTCCAGCCGCACGATCGTCTACAAGGGGATGCTGACCACCCCGCAGCTGGAGCCGTTCTTCCCGGACCTGTCGGACCGGCGCTACACCAGCGGCATCGCGCTGGTGCACTCACGGTTCTCCACCAACACGTTCCCGGCGTGGGAGCTGGCCCACCCGTACCGGTTCATCGCGCACAACGGCGAGATCAACACGGTCAAGGGCAACCGGAACTGGATGCGGGCCCGCGAGGCGCTGCTCAAGTCCGACCTGCTGCCGGGCGAGCTGTCCCGGATCTTCCCGGTGATCGACATGGAGGCCAGCGACACGGCCTCCTTCGACGAGTGCCTGGAGCTGCTCCACCTCGGCGGCCGGTCGCTGCCGCACTCGGTGCTGATGATGATCCCCGAGGCGTGGGAGAACCACACCGAGATGGACGCCGAACGGCGCGCCTTCTACGAGTTCCACTCGACGCTGATGGAGGCCTGGGACGGCCCGGCGAGCGTCACCTTCACCGACGGCACCGTCGTCGGCGCGGTCCTGGACCGCAACGGCCTGCGCCCGGGACGCTTCTGGGTCACCGACGACGGCTTCGTCGTCCTGGCCAGCGAGGCCGGCGTCCTGGAGATCGAGTCCTCCAAGGTCGTCCGCAAGGGCCGCCTGCAGCCCGGCAAGATCTTCCTCGTCGACACGGCACAGGGCCGCATCGTCGAGGACGACGAGATCAAGGCCGAGCTCGCCCGCGAGCACCCGTACGCCGAGTGGCTCCGCGACGGCCTCGTGCGCTTCGAGGAGCTGCCCGAGCGCGAGCTGCGCGTCGTCGAGGAGCTGCACGAGGGCGAGGTGCCCTCGCACGAGACGCTCGTCAAGCGGCAGCAGGTCTTCGGCTACACCAACGAGGAGCTGAAGATCATCCTGGCGCCGATGGCGAAGAACGGCGCCGAGCCGATCGGGTCCATGGGCACCGACACGCCGCTGGCCGCGCTGTCGGACCGCCCGCGGCAGCTGTTCGACTACTTCAAGCAGCTGTTCGCCCAGGTCACGAACCCGCCGCTGGACGCCATCCGCGAAGAGCTGGTCACGAGCCTGCAGTCGACGCTCGGCCCGGAGGGCAACCTCCTCGAGCCCGGTCCGGAGTCCTGCCGCCGGCTCGTGCTGCCCACGCCGATCCTCGACAACGAGGAACTGGCCAAGATCATCCACATCAACGACGACGGCGACCGGGCCGACCTCCAGCCGTACGTCGTCTCCGGCCTGTACGACGTGACCGGCGACGGCGAGGCGCTCCGGCACCGCCTGGAGGAGATCTGCGCCGAGGTCTCGGCCGCGATCCGCGACGGCGCCCGCCTCCTCGTCCTGTCCGACCGCGGCGCCACCGTGGACCGGGCGCCGATCCCGTCGCTGCTGCTCACCGGCGCGGTGCACCACCACCTGATCCGGGAGAAGAGCCGCACGCGGGTCGGGCTGGTCGTCGAGACCGCCGACGCCCGTGAGTGCCACCACATGGCGCTGCTCATCGGGTACGGCGCCTCGGCCGTCAACCCGTACCTCGCCATCGAGACCGTCGAGGACCTGGTCGCCACCGGCGTCCTGGAGATCGAGCCGGCCAAGGCCGTCCGCAACCTTGTCAAGGCGTACGGCAAGGGCGTCCTGAAGGTCATGTCCAAGATGGGCGTGTCCACGGTCGCCTCGTACACCGGCGCGCAGATCTTCGAGGCCGTCGGCCTCGGCGAGGAGGTCATCGCCGAGTGCTTCGCCGGCACGACCTCCCGCCTCGGCGGCATCGGCTTCGACGTGCTCGCCGAGGAGGTCGCGCAGCGCCACCGCCGCGCGTTCCCGCCCGGCGGCAACGAGCTGTCGCACCGCACCCTCGAGGTCGGCGGGGAGTACCAGTGGCGGCGCGAGGGCGAGCCGCACCTGTTCAACCCCGAGACGGTCTTCAAGCTGCAGCACGCCACCCGCAGCCGCCGGTACGAGATCTTCAAGGAGTACACGAAGCTCGTCGACGAGCAGGCGCAGCGGCTGATGACCCTGCGCGGCCTGTTCAAGCTGCGCGAGGGCGTACGCCCGCCGGTGCCGATCGAGGAGGTCGAGTCGGCCGCGGAGATCGTCAAGCGGTTCTCCACCGGCGCGATGTCGTACGGCTCGATCTCCGCCGAGGCCCACGAGACCCTCGCCATCGCGATGAACCGCCTCGGCGCCAAGTCCAACACCGGTGAGGGCGGCGAGGACCCCGAGCGGTTCACGCCCGACGCCAACGGCGACCTGCGTCGCTCGGCGATCAAGCAGGTGGCCTCCGGCCGGTTCGGCGTGACCTCGGAGTACCTCACCAACGCCGACGACCTGCAGATCAAGATGGCGCAGGGCGCCAAACCCGGCGAGGGCGGCCAGCTGCCCGGCCACAAGGTGTACCCGTGGATCGCCAAGACCCGGCACTCCACGCCCGGCGTCGGGCTCATCTCCCCGCCGCCGCACCACGACATCTACTCGATCGAGGACCTCGCCCAGCTCATCCACGACCTGAAGAACGCCAACCCGGCCGCGCGCGTGCACGTCAAGCTCGTCGCCGAGGTCGGCGTCGGCACGGTCGCGGCGGGCGTGTCCAAGGCGCACGCCGACGTGGTGCTCATCTCCGGGCACGACGGCGGCACCGGCGCCTCGCCGCTCACCTCGATCAAGCACGCCGGCGCGCCCTGGGAGCTCGGCCTCGCCGAGACCCAGCAGACGCTGCTGCTCAACGGCCTGCGCGACCGCATCGTCGTGCAGACCGACGGGCAGATGAAGACCGGCCGCGACGTGGTCATCGCCGCGCTGCTCGGCGCCGAGGAGTACGGCTTCGCCACCGCGCCGCTGGTCGTCTCCGGCTGCGTGATGATGCGGGTCTGTCACCTCGACACCTGCCCGGTCGGCGTCGCGACCCAGAACCCGGAGCTGCGCAAGAAGTTCAGCGGCAAGCCGGAGTTCGTGGTCAACTTCTTCGAGTTCATCGCCGAGGAGGTCCGCGAGTACCTGGCCGCGCTCGGCTTCCGGTCCCTGGACGAGGCGATCGGGCAGGTCGGCCTCCTCGACACCGCCGAGGCCGTCGACCACTGGAAGGCCGCGGGCCTGGACCTGCGCCCGATCCTGCACCGGCCGGACCTGCCCGACGGCGCGGCGCTGCGCCGCGTCACCGAACAGGACCACGGCCTGGAGAAGGCCCTGGACAACACGCTGATCCAGCTCGCCGAGGGCGCCATCGCCTACGGCGACCAGGTGACGCTCGAGATGCCGATCCGCAACGTCAACCGCACGGTCGGCACGATGCTCGGCCACGAGGTGACCAAGAAGTGGGGCGGCGAGGGCCTGCCCGACGACACCATCGACGTCACCTTCACCGGCTCGGCCGGCAACTCGTTCGCCGCCTTCGTGCCGCGCGGGATCACCCTGCGGCTCGTCGGCGACGCCAACGACTACGTCGGCAAGGGCCTGTCCGGCGGGCGCCTCACCGTGCGCCCGCCGCTGGACGTGCCGTTCAGCGCGGAGGAGCAGATCATCGCCGGCAACGTCATGCTGTACGGCGCGACGTCCGGTGAGGCGTTCGTCCGCGGCGTCGTCGGCGAGCGGTTCTGCGTCCGCAACTCCGGCGCCACCGCCGTCGTCGAGGGCGTCGGCGACCACGGCTGCGAGTACATGACCGGCGGCCGGGCGATCATCCTCGGCCCGACCGGCCGCAACTTCGCGGCCGGCATGTCCGGCGGCATCGCGTACGTCCTGGACCTGCGGACCGACCGCCTCAACACCGAGATGGTCGACCTCGATCCGCTCGACGCCGACGACCTCGCCTACCTGCGGGACATCGTCGAGCGCCACCACACCGAGACCGGATCGACGGTGGCCGCCGCGCTGCTCGCCGACTGGGACACCGCGGCCGGCCGCTTCAGCAAGGTCATGCCGCGTGACTACAAGAGAGTCCTGACCGCCCGCGCCGCCGCGGAGGCCGAGGGACGCGACGCCGACCAGGCCGTCATGGCCGCCAGCAACGGGTGAAGGGGGAGACATGGCTGATCCGAAGGGCTTCATGACCCATCCGCGGGAGCTCCCGAAGCGTCGCCCCGTCGACGTTCGGATCCGCGACTGGCGCGAGGTGTACGAGGACTTCTCCAAGGACTCCCTGGAGAAGCAGGCGTCCCGCTGCATGGACTGCGGGGTCCCGTTCTGCCACAACGGCTGCCCGCTCGGGAACCTCATCCCCGAGTGGAACGACCTCGTCCACCGCGACGAGTGGCGGAACGCCATCGAGCGGCTGCACGCCACGAACAACTTCCCGGAGTTCACCGGGCGGCTGTGCCCGGCGCCGTGCGAGTCCGCCTGCGTCCTGGGCATCAACTCCGACCCGGTGGCGATCAAGCGGGTCGAGGTGGAGATCATCGACCGGGCGTTCGCCGAGGGCTGGGTCACGCCGCAGCCGCCGGCCGTCCGGACCGGCAAGAAGGTCGCGGTCGTCGGCTCCGGCCCGGCCGGGCTGGCCGCCGCCCAGCAGCTCACCCGCGCCGGCCACGACGTCGTCGTGTACGAGCGGGCGGACCGCCCCGGCGGGCTGCTGCGGTACGGCATCCCCGAGTTCAAGATGGAGAAGGCGCACCTGGACCGCCGCCTGGCCCAGATGCGCGCCGAGGGCACCGACTTCCGCTGCTCGGTGAACATCGGCGAGGACGTCACCGCCGAGGAGCTGCGCGCCTCGTACGACGCCGTGGTCCTCGCCGGCGGCGCCACCGCGTGGCGCGACCTCAAGGTGCCCGGCCGCGAGCTCGACGGGATCCACCAGGCGATGGAGTACCTCCCCCCGGCCAACAAGGTCCAGGAGGGCGACATCGCCGACACGCCGATCTCCGCCAAGGGCAAGCACGTCGTCGTCATCGGCGGCGGCGACACCGGCGCGGACTGCATCGGCACCGCCGTCCGCCAGGGCGCCGCGTCGATCACCCAGCTGGAGATCATGCCGCGCCCGCCGGAGACCCGGCCCGGCAGCCAGCCGTGGCCGACGTACCCGATGCTGTTCAAGATGGAGTCGGCCCACGAGGAGCTGGTCGACCTCGGCGGCGAGCGCGCGTACGCGGCGAACACGCTCGAGTTCATCGGCGACGAGAACGGCCGCGTCAAGGCGCTGCGCGTCGTGGACGTACGCGGCCCGGAGACCGGCTTCGAGCCCATCGAGGGCACCGAGCGGGAGATTCCGGCCGAGCTCGTCACCCTGGCGATGGGCTTCCTCGGCCCGCAGCGCGAGGGCCTGCTCGAGCAGCTCGGCGCCGACCTGGACCAGCGCGGCAACGTCGTCCGCGACGCGTCGTACGCCACCTCCGTCGACGGCGTGTTCGTCGCCGGTGACATGGGCCGCGGCCAGTCGCTGATCGTCTGGGCCATCGCCGAGGGCCGTTCGGCCGCGGCGGCCGTGGACAAGTGGCTGACCGGCCACTCGGCCCTGCCGGCCCCGATCCCGCCCACCGCCCGCCCGCTCGTCTGATCGCCCGCCGGTCTGACCGGCTGACAGTCCGCCGGCCCGGCCGGCCGGCCTTCTGCCCGGCCCGCTGGTCCGACCGGCCGAACCTGAGAGGCACGCCCGAGACCGGGCGTGCCTCTCGTTCGTTGTGGCGGCGTCGGCCGACACGCCACCGCCCGTACCGAGTGCTCGGCGAACGCGGCGCATGGCGGCCGATGAAGGCCGCCAAGCGGCAGAAATCAGGCGGCCGTGGCGGCGCTTACCGAGCCTCGCGCACGAGAGTCAGCCGACTAGGCCGGACGAATCGCCTCGAAGGAGGCCCGGGGCGTGTCAGGCCGGCTGTTCCTCGGGCCGGCGCGGGGCGGGCGCCGGTGCGGGGCGACGGGGGAGGGCGAAGCTGATCACGAGGGCGGCCGCGAGCAGGCCGACGCTCATCCAGAGGGTTCGGCCGAAGGCGTGGCCGTAGGTGTCGGCGGGGCCGCCGGTACCGGCGGGGTCGTGAAGCCGGTTGAAGAAGACGGTGCCGAGGATGGCGACGCCGAGGCACGCGCCGAGTTGGCTGACGGTGTTGAACAGCCCGGAGCCCGTTCCGACCTGTGCGGGTGCGACGTCGGCGAGGGTGAGCTGGGCGATCGGGGCGACGACCAGGCCCATGCCGGCGGCGCCGAGAAGGATGCCGGGCAGCAGGTCGAGTGTTCCCGTGTGGCCGTCGGCGTTCGCCGCGACGAGGGCCAGCAGCGCCAGGCCCGCGGCGGTCAGGACCAGACCGAGCTGCACGGTGAGCCTGCCGATCCTGGGCAGAAGGACCGCGGCGGACAGTCCCGCGAACACGGTGACCGTCACCGACCAGGGCAGCAGGGTCAGCCCGGCGTGCAACGGGCTCATCCCGAGTCCGCGCTGCAGGAACTGCATGATCGTGAGGAAGAACCCCATGATGGGCACGAGGAACAGCAGTTGAACCGCTAGTCCGCCGGCCAGTGAGCGCTTCGTGAGGACGCTGAGGTCGATCAGCGGCCGGCCTCCGCGAGCGGCGGTGCGGCGTTGCAGGACGCAGAACCCGGTGAGCACCAGGAGGCCGGCGAGGATGACAGGGTAGGCCCAGGTCGGCCATCCGCTGCCGGCGGACGCCGCGATGAGCGGGTAGACCACCAGGGTCAGCCCGGCGGCGGCGATCAGGACGCCCGGCAGGTCCGGCCGGCCGTGGCCGCCGCCGCGCTGGTCGGGGAGGAGTCTGGCCGCTGCGATCGCCGCCGCCGCGCCGACGGGAACGTTCACCCAGAACACCAGCCGCCAGCTCTGGCCGGCGAGGTTCCAGTCGAGGAGCGCCGGGCCCAGGATCGGGCCGGCCGTGGCGGCGATCCCCGACAGGGCGGAGTAGGCGGCCATCGCCGGACCGCGCTCCTCCACCCGGTACAGCAGCTGGATCTGTGAGAGCACCTGCGGAATCATCGCCGCGGCGAACAGCCCCTGAACGACCCGGGCCGCGACCAGCGTCCAGGGCCCGGTCGACAGCGAGCACGCCGCGGACGCGGCGGTGAACCCGGCGACACCGGCGACGAACACCCGCTTGTGCCCGAGCAGGTCACCCAGCCGGGCGCCGCTGATCAGGCCGACGGTCAGCGCCAGCGTGTAGCCGGACAGCGCCCACTCCAGTGCCGCGGGACCGGCGTGCAGGTCGGTCCCGATCGTCGGCAGCATCACGTTGAGGATCGTGACGTCCATCAAGTCCATGAAGGCCGCGAGCAGTACGACCGTCAGGGCGATCGTGCGGGTACGTCCGCTGATCGCGTCTGGCATGGCCACCCCATTCGAAGATGGTGCGTCGCACACTAAGTGTGTGACGCAATAGTTGAGTGACGCACCATAATCGGATAGGTTGCCGGAAGCAAAAGGAGGAGGTCGTCGGTATGGGAAATGCGTCGCGGCGTGCGGCCGAGGACCGGGTGCTGGCCGCCCTGCCGAGCTGGGTCAACGCCATCTCGCAGCTCAACCGGCTGATCGCCGAACGGATGGGCGTCACCGCCAGCGACCTGGACTGCCTGCACGTGCTGAACCAGCGGGGGCCCGCCACCGCCGCCGAGTTGGCTCGCCACGTCGGCCTGACGCCGGGGGCGGTATCGCGGATGATCGACCGGCTCGACGCCGCCGGCTGTATCAAGCGGACCAACGACCCCCAGGACCGGCGCCGGGTCCTGATCGAACCGACCGGTGACGGGCTGGCCCGCATCGCGGCCTACTACACCGGACTCACCGCCCGCGCCCACGAGGACCTCGAGGTCTTCGGCCCGGACGAGCTGGAGGCGCTGCTGCGATTCATCGAGCGCTCCCAGCGCAGCGCCGCCGACGAGCTCGCCCGGCTGCGCGGGAAGACCGACGCGGGCTGACCGCCGGTGCCGCCGACCGGCGCACCCCCATCGTTCCCACGGAGGAACCGAATGACGAAGAGCGGCGAGCTGCCCAAGCGACGACGGGCCGGGCACGCGGGCCTCGCCTGGAACTCCCCGAACCTGGCCGGCGAACAGACGCTGGCGCTGAGCAGTCCCGACTTCGGCAACGAGGGCGCCATCCCCGCCGTGCACGCCTCGACCCGGGTCGGTGGCGAGGACCTGTCGCCGGCTCTGACGTGGTCTTCCGCGCCAGGGGGGACGGCGCAACTGCTGCTGGTCGTCGAGGATCCCGACGCCCCCACGCCCATGCCGTTCGTGCACTGCGTGGCCTTGCTCGACCCTTCGGTCACCGGTCTCGCCCACGGGGCGCTCGGCGCGGGGAGCCCCTCCGACGGCGTGCGCGTCCTGCGCTCGGGCATCGGCAGCGGCTACTTCGGACCGGCGCCCCCGAAGAGCCACGGCCCGCACCGCTATGTGTTCCAGCTCTTCGCGCTGGCCACGCCGGTCACCACGTCCTCGAGCCGCGCCCTGGAGTCCGCCAAGCCGCGCGACGTACTGGCAGCCGCCGGTGACGTCCTCGCCCGTGGCCGTCTCGACGGCTTCTACCAGCGCACCTGACGCGCGCCCGCCACAGCGGCGTGCGCCCGCCACAGTGGCGTGCGCCGGCCGGAACCTCACGGTCCCACGACCGGCCGTCCCGGAACCGCCGAACAGAGAACGCCGAGGGAACCGCGACATGAACGATTCACGCGTGCGTCGATTCGCCGGCCGGGACGGCCTGGAACTGGCCTACCGCGAGACGGGGGAGGGCCGCCCGCTGGTGCTGCTCCACGGCTTCCTCGCGACGGGGACGCAATGGCTCGACCACGGCCCCGCCGCGGCCCTCGCCGAGCACGGCCACCGCGTCATCCTCCCGGACCTGCGCGGCCACGGTGACAGCGCCCGACCGCACGATCCGGCCCGCTACCCGCCCGACGTGCTCACCGACGACGGCCTCGCACTGATCGATCGGCTCGGACTCGACGACTACGACCTCGGCGGCTACTCGCTGGGCGCGCGGATCGTGCTGCGCATGCTGGTCCGGGGCGCCCGGCCGGCCCGTGCGATCGTGGCCGGTCAAGGACTCGCCGCGGTGCGCGACACGTCGCGCGGCGGCACGCACCGCCGCGTGCTGACCGCCCTCGCCAACGGTGACGACATCGAACCCGGATCGCCTGACGCCGAAGCCGCGTACTGGGTGACCCGGCTCGGCGGTGACCCGCGTGCACTCCTGCGGGTCCTGGACTCACTGGTCGCAACACCCGACGAGGCGTTGCGGCAGGTCGAAACCCCCACACTGGTGGCGGTGGGCGACCGGGACCACGACCACGCCTCCGCCGACGCGCTCGCCGCGGTCCTGCCCGACGCGCGACACACCCGAGTACCCGGCGACCACTGGAGCGCGCTCACCGGACCGGAGTTCGCCACCGCGATGACGACATTCCTCGCCGAGCACTCCTCTGAGCGGGCCTGAGGGACACGCCGGAGACCAGGCGTGTCCCTCGTTCGTCGCGGAGGCGTCGCCCGACACGCGCACCGCCCGTACCGAATGCTCGGCGAACGCCCTGCGTTCCGGCTCATGAAGGCGACGAACCGCCACGACCTGGACCGCTCACGCGGCATTCTCCGAGGCTTGCGCATGACTTCCGGCTCAGCCGCATCGCCGACGGCGGAAACCCGTGTTCCGCGCCGGTCCGGGACCGGATCGGCGCGGCTCCGTCGTTCACCGACGGCGGCCTCGGCAGGGGCCTATGAGCCGGCCGCCTCGTAGTCGGGGAGCGCGGTCGGGGCGGTCCGGGTCGCCGGGCGCATGGTCAGGACCAGTATGGCCGACGCGGCGAAGATGACCGCGGCGACGACGCCGGTGACGTGCAGGCTCGCGGCGAACGCCGCCCGCGCGTCGTGCAGCAGTTCCGCGCCCTGGCCGGCGGGGAGACGCCCGCTCGCGGCGACCGCGCCGGCGAGCGAGTCGGACGTGCCGTGCATCCGGCCGCGGTAGACCACCGCGGCCAGCACCCCGAGCAGCCCGAAGCCGAGCGAACCGCCGAGGTAGTTGCCGGTCTCCGACATCGACGCGGCCGAGCCGGCGCGCTCCGGCGGCACGGACCCGACGACCAGCCCGGTGCCCAGCGCGAACAGCGGGCCGGTGCCCAGCGCCAGTACGGTGATGCCGATCATCACCAGCGGCAGGGCGCCCGCGCCGTCGACGGCGACCAGCAGCAGGCCGCCCAGCGCCGACGCCACCAGCCCGCCGGCGATCGCGGTGGTCTGGCTCATCCGGCGGGCCAGCGCCGGCGCGGTCATGGTGCCGACCGCCACGCCCAGGCCCATCGGCGCGAACAGCACCGCCGAAACGAACGGCGAGTGGCCGAGCACGCTCTGCAGATACTGGGTCACCAGCAGACCCGTACCGGCCATGGCGATCCCGGCGAACACCAGCGCGACGATCACGGCCGTGAACGGGCGGTTGCGGAACAGCCGCAGGTCCAGCAGTGGCGTCTCCAGCCGCAGCTGCCGACGGACGAAGAGGGACCCGACGGCCGCGCCGACGACGAGGGCCACCGCCGGCACGACTCCCACGCCCTCGACGGCCAGCTGCTTGATGCCGTAGACCATCAGGAGCACCGCCACCAGCGACAGCCCGACACTGGCCGGGTCCAGCCGCCCGGCCCGGTCGCTGCGGAACTCCGGCAGCAGGACCGGCCCGGCCAGAAGCAGCACCGCCATCGCCGGCACGGCGATCAGGAACACCGAGCCCCACCAGAAGTACTGGAGCAGGAACCCGGCGAACACGGGCCCGAGCGCGCCGCCGGTGAACTGGCAGGTCGCCCAGATCGCGATGGCCTTCCCGCGCTGCCGGTCGTCGCGGAACAAGTTGGTGATCAAGGCGAGTGTGGACGGGGCCAGGGTCGCGCCGGCGACGCCCAGCAACGCACGCGCGACGATCAGCATCAGCGGGTCGGCCGCGAAGGCGGCCACGACCGACAGCGCCGCGAACGCCGCTCCGCCGATCATCAGCAGCCGCCGGCGGCCGATCCGGTCGCCGAGCGTACCCATCGTGATGACCAGGCCGGCCACCGTGAACCCGTAACCGTCGCTGATCCACAACTGCTCGACGTTGGTGGCGCCCAGGTCGGCGCTCAGCCGTGGGAGCGCGAGGAGCAACGCCGTGCTGTCCATCGCGACGAGCAGTGTCGGCAGTGTGAGGACCGCCAGCCCCAGCCATGCCCGGTTGACTCGCATATCCGAAAACCCCCTGTTCTTCGACGTTTCGCCGCTTGGTCGGAGCAGCCGGGGGCTTCTTGACATCGGCGCGGGGGAGAATCCACGGAAAAGTTCCGGCGGGGGATGTCAAGACGACGGCGGTGGCTCCGACCAACCGGTCGAAGGGCCCGACCGGGGCTCGCGAACCACGAGGAGTACGAGATGAAGTTCCTGATCAGCATGCACATCAACCCGGCCGTGCTGGACGCGCTGACCGACGAGGAGAAGGCGGCGATCGGCGAGGGGCACGGCAGGTTCATCGAGGCGCTGAAGGAGTCCGGCGAACTGATCACCACGCAGGCGCTGGTCGACCCGTCCCAGGCCGCCGTGGTGTCCGTGCGCAACGGCCAGCCGGTCGTGACCGACGGACCGTTCCTGGAGGCCAAGGAGTACCTGGGCGGCTTCTACCTGATCGACTGCGAGAACAAGGAGCGGGCGATCGAGCTGGCCGCGCAGATCCCGGACGCCGCGATCGAGGGTCTGGGGATCGAGGTGCGCCAGGTGATGTTCGCTGACGGACAATTGGAGGCATGACGGTCCCACCCTTCGAGGACCTGCTGCGTGAGCTCACGCCGCAGGTCCTCGGCACGTTGGTACGCCGGCACGGGCAGTTCGAAGGATGTGAGGACGCCGTGCAGGAGGCCGTCCTCGCCGCCAGCGTGCAGTGGCCGGCCGAGGGGGTGCCGGACAACCCGCGCGGCTGGCTGCTGACCGTCGCGTCCCGGCGGCTCATCGACCAGATGCGCAGTGACCACGCGCGCCGCGAGCGGGAGTCGGCGACGGCCACCGAGGTGGTGCCCGAGGACGTACCGGACACCGACGACACGCTCGTCCTGCTGTTCCTGTGCTGCCATCCGACGCTGACCGCGGCCTCCCAGACCGCCCTGACGCTGCGGGCGGTCGGCGGCCTGACCACCGCCGAGATCGCCCGCGCGTTCCTGGTGCCGGAGGCCACGATGGCGGCCAGGATCAGCCGGGCCAAGCAGCGCATCAAGGCCGCCGGAAGCTCGTTCACCCTGCCGGAGGGCGCGGAGCGCGAGGAGCGGCTACGGGTCGTCCTGCACGTGCTCTACCTGATCTTCAACGAGGGCTACACCGCCTCCTCGGGCGGCGAGCTGCACCGCGCCGACCTCGCGCGCGAGGCGATCCGGCTGACCAGGATGGTGCACGCGCAGCTTCCCGAGGACGGGGAGGTGACCGGGCTGCTCGCGCTGATGCTGCTGACCCACGCCCGCCGGGAGGCCCGTACGACGGCGGCCGGCGACCTGGTGCCGCTGGACGAGCAGGACCGCACCACATGGGACCGCGGGCTGATCGACGAGGGCACCGAACTGGTCAAGGCGTCGCTGGCCGGTCCGGCGCTGGGGCCCTACCAGCTCCAGGCGGCCATCGCCGCCACGCACGCCGACGCGGCCACGGCCGAGGAGACCGACTGGCCGCAGGTGCACGCCCTCTACCTGATCCTGGAACGGATCGCGCCCAACCCGATGGTCACCCTCAACCGGGCGATCGCGCTCGCCGAGATCGAGGGCCCGCAGGCCGGGCTGGCCCTGCTGGCCACACTGGACGGTGACGAGCGGATGGCCGGGCATCACCGGCTGCTGTCCGTACGGGCGCACCTGCTGGAGCAGACCGGCGACCTGGCCGGGGCGTACGAGCACTACCGGCGCGCCGCCAAGGCCACCGCCAGCCTCGCCGAGCAGCGCTACCTGGAGTCCCGCGCCGGCCGGCTGAGAACCCGGCTCTGATCAGTCGGCGGTCGGTTCCGGAGCGTCGATCCAGACCAGCGTGACCGTCCGCGTACGGGCGAAGACGCGCCGGGCCGTCTCGGCGTCCTCGAACTGCCCGAACCAGCCTCCGGAGCCCCGGCAGACCAGGGCGTCGCCGTGGCGGAGCTGGATGCCCCAGCACAGGACACCGCCGTCGTCCTGCTCGGCGTCGACCCAGCACAGCGCGAAGCGCCGGGGAGCCTCTTCGGTGGCGAGCTCCGCCACCTCCTGCTCAAGGCCGGTGGATGTGGAAATCTTCGTCATGCTGCACAGTCTGTCGTTGCATACTTACGCCGAGTAGCCATTCGCATCCACGGTGAAGGGACCGTGAAAGCGACGTCGCGCCAGGTGAGGAGCCCTGTAGTGACATCGAAGACCTCCGGCAAGCCGGCCACGGCCACCGTCCCGGGTACCACGGCGCTCGCCTACTGGGGCGACGAGCTGCGCTTCTACCGCGAACAGGCCGGCCTCACCCAGGAACGCCTGGGCCGCGCGATCCACCTGTCCCCGTCCATGATCGCGATGGTCGAGACGGGCAGGCGCGCACCCCGCATCGAGTTCATCAAGGCCTGCGACCAGGTCCTGAACACCAACGGCGCCCTCACCCGCCTCTGGAAGCGCATCATCAAGCACTCCTACCTGGAGTGGTTCCGCCCCTTCGTCGAAGTCGAGTCCGAAGCCACCGAGATGCTGAAGTACGAGCCCCAGGCCGTCCCGGGCCTCCTCCAGACCGAGGACTACGCCCGCGCCCAACTGCGCGCGGGGCGGCCCCGCGACACCGACGAAGAGATCGAGAAGCACGTCGCCGCCCGCATGAGCCGCCAGGAGATCCTCACACGCAACGACCCGCCGTTCATGTGGGTCGTCCTCGACGAGGCCGTGCTCCGCCGCCCCTTCGGAGGCGTTGACGTGATGCGCGACCAACTCGCACGGCTGGTGCACGCCTCAGAGTTCTCGCACGTCATGCTTCAGGTGCTGCCGTTCGCGGCCGGCGCGCATCCCGGAACCAGCGGACCGATGACCTTGTTCACTCTCCCCGACGAGACGATGCTGGTTTACGCTGAAGCCTTCGGCGGCGGGCATATCACCGGGCTTCCGGAGGAGATTGCGAAATGTCGCATCGCTTTGGACCTTCTGCGCGCCTGCGCGCTCCCGCCCGACGACTCTGTCCGGATGTTGGCAGACCTGATCGGAGAGTGATGAGCGGCGAGGTCCAGTGGCGTAAGAGCAGCCGCAGCAGCGGTCAAGGCGGCCAGTGCGTCGAGGTCGCTCAGTGGCGCAAGAGCACCCGCAGTAGCGGCCAAGGCGGTGACTGTGTGGAAGTCGCACGGTTGTCGGCCGCCGGTGCTGTTCCGCTCGACGAGTCCGTGCGGGTAGGCACCGACCTTGTTGGCGAGTGAGGAGCCGTAAGGTGTGGTTCCTTCTCAAGGAGCGGCTCATCTGGATGGATGATGGTCTCTTTGGAATTCGTACCAACGCAAGGGCCCGGCCGCATGGGCCGGGCGCAATGGTTCGCAGAGCAGGGGATGCGTGCGTGGTGCGCATCGTGAACGCGCGGGCTTCTGGGGGTCTTGCTGCCTCTCGATCAGTGTCTTCCGCACTGCCCCATCTTGCTGGTGTCAGGTCCGGTTGGTGACGGACTGGGAGGTCACCGACCGGGACTGGTAGCCGCCGTCCTTGACGGCCTGGACGATCTGGTCTCGAACGAGGCGGGGCTTGGTCGGCAGGAGCGTGGTCAGGTCGGTGCCGTTGGCCTGGAGGTATCCGGCGTTGAGGTTGGAGAACAGCGAGAGCGTGTGGGTGATCTGGTATGGCTCCAGGCCGCTGCCGGCCAGTGCCTCGCGCGTGGTGAACAGGGAGATCGGCTGGTAGTCGACCGGACGGTCCAGCGCGTCGCTCAGCACCTCGGCGATGTCCTGACCACCGATCGCCTCGACACCCTCTAGTTCGTAGGTTTTGCCCGCGTGGCGGTTGCGGCGGCCCGCGGCGAGGTCGTGCTGGATTTCCGCCGCGACCCGGACGGCGACCTCGGCTAGGTCCTTTTTCGCCACGACGGACACCCGTCCCGTGCCGAACGCGGCGGCGAAGACGCCGGTCTCGGCGGCCGACGCGGCGGCGGCCGTGGCCAACCCGACCGGAACCTCGGCGTAGAGGCCGTTGCGCAGGATCGTCACATCGAACGAGGCCTCGGCGAGGCGCGCTTCGGTCCAGCGGTGCGTCAGCGCGATCGTCATCAGGTCGCCCGAACTCGCCAGGCTGGTGTAGATGACATGCCGGACGCCTGCGGCCTCGGCCGCGTCCACCACGGCGCCATGGCGGGCGAGCACGATGTCGTCCTCGGCGTATCCGGCCGAGACGAACACCAGAACGTCCACGCCCCGAAAGCCGTCGGCAAGCGACACCGGGTCGTCGAAGTCGATCCGGCGCGCGGTTCTCCCATCACCCGAGCGGGTGCCGCCGACCACGTCAAGGCCATCCTCGCCGGAGAGACCGCGGAAGATCAGGCTGCCGAGCCCGCCAGAGATGCCGGTGACGAGAATCATTCGATGCTCCTTGATGTTGGTGAAGGTTGGAACGCCACGATCATCCGCGCCGGACTGCGGCACCGTAAGGAGGCACTCTCGTGTCAGTCACGAACACGGCGGTAATCCCACAGGTCAACGGCCCTATTCCCACCGGACCTTGTGGCGATGACGACTGCGGGATACGCGATGTGCTCGACCGACTCGGTGATCGATGGACCGTGCTGGTCCTCGTCGAGTTGTCCAAGGGGGTGCGCCGCTTCCGGGAGCTGGAACGGGCGATCCCGGGAATCTCGCAGCGGATGCTCACGCTGACGACCAAACGGCTGTGCCGCGACGGGCTGGTCGAACGGACCGTCTATCCGACCACCCCGCCGCAAACCGACTACCGGCTCACTCCGACAGGCAAGAGCCTGGCAGACATGGTGTTCGCCTTGGCCGACTGGTCCCGCGACCACAAGAACGCCATCGCCGCCGCCCGCAGCCGCTGGGACCAAGAGCACCTATAGACCACGGGCAGGTCACTGGCAGTGACGGCGGCGAATGGAGTAAGAGCAGCCGCAGCAGCGGTCAAGGCGGCGCATGCGTCGAGGTCGCTCAGTGGCGCAAGAGCGGTCGCAGTAGTGATCAGGGCGGTAACTGTATCGAGGTTGCACGGTTGAACGCCGAGGTTCTCGGAGAGTAACGAGTCGTCGGGCGCTATCGTGCGCTGGTGATCACGGCGCGGGCACTGGCGGCGCGACTGGGAAGAGCGCCCCGGCGTTCCCGAGGAGACCGTGGAGTCGGCGCGGTCGAAGCTGGCGCAGGTGCCGAAGATGGTTCCGATCTACCGCACCGGTTCCTGCCGGCCGGGCGAGGCTCCTTCGGACGTCCAGTGCTGTCGATGCGTGGCTGGGACACCATCTACTACGGGACCGACCTGATCGACTACATCGGCCAGGAGTTCGAGCCCGAGACACCGAACCTCGGATGGACCGCCGAGCGGCGACCACGTGCGACGGTCCCGTTCTGGCGGGACTACCTGCCCGACGCGGTGGAGTCGTCCTGAACGGATGTGGATGGCCGTCGCTGTTTCGTAGCGGCCAGGGCGAGGGGCGTACGGAAGGCTCGGCAAGGCGGCGCGGCTGCCGGGCATCAATGGGACGCGGCGCGGTGATCCGGGCAGCGGGTGGGCCGTTCGCGAGAGGTCAGATGCCTCGTCGCCTGCGTGGGGCGATGGTGTAGCTGAAGGAGATCACGAAGTCGATCGCGAGCACGAGTCCCCAGGGAACCATCACCGACCACGGCTTCAGGGTGCGGTGGACGTCACCGACGAGCAGCGTGAAGACGCCCAGTACCGCCGCCGCCACGACGTAGGCGAGGAGGTGGCGAAGCCATTGGCCGCGTTCGTAGGCGGCGTGGGCGTGCCCGGACTTGGGCGCCTTCACAGGGACGGGGCCGCCTGCGAAGCGGTGGGCGAAGCGCTGGTCGGCCCAGCGGATCATCTGATGGCCGAAGGCGAGCGAGACGCCGATGTAGATCGCGGCCAGGCCGTGCGCGGGTGAGGCGGGCGCGCCGCTACGGAGGTCGACGACCGAGGCCGCGAGCAGTACGACGTCGACCATCGGGACACTGAGCAGCAGGACGTTGCTGAGCCGCCGGGCGCGAAGGAGATAGCGGGTCGCGAGCCCGGTCACCAGCAGCACCCAGAACCCGACCTCGCATCCGACGATCAGGAAGATCACAACACCCTCGCTTTTTTTCACACGGTCGTATGAAAAACAAAATAACACGATCGTGCGATAATGACGACATGCCGAAGATCGTGGACCACGAGGCGCGCCGGATGGAGCTCGCCGACGCCGTCGGCCGCGTCATCGCCAGGGACGGGGTGAACGAGGTCTCGATCCGCTCGGTCGCCGCCGAGGCCGGCTGGTCGTCGGGCACGCTGCGGCACTACTTCACCACCCGCGCCGAGCTGCTGGCCTTCGCCTGCGAGCAGGTGATACACCGGGTCGCGACCCGGATCACCGACATGCGGCACAGCGGCACCGTTCAGCAGGCGGTCCGCGACACGCTGCTGGAGACCATGCCGGTCGACGCGCGGCGTCACGCCGAGGCCGCCGTCGCGTTCGCCTTCCTGGCGCTCGGCCTGAGTGATCCGCGCCTGGCCGAGGTCCAGCGCGCCCACTTCGATGGCATGTACGGTCTCTGTCTTCGGGTCATCGAGAGCCTGGACGCCGAGGGCCTCCTGGCCCCGCACATCGCCTCGACCGAACTCCTCGCCCGGCGCCTGCACGCCGTCGTCGACGGTCTGTCCATCCAGCGACTGGCCGGCCACCTGACCCCGGAGCTCATGGTCGCCCAACTCGACGCCTACCTGGCCGAGATCATCATCGGCGCCGACGAGACCCGCTGACCCGCCGAACGGGCGCCACGCGCCTATTCGTAGATCATTTTGTCGCGATCTCTCGGCCCGGCTGGGCCTGGTGCTGCTCGGGCCGTCCTGGACGGTTTGCGCAGGTCGGCGTCCTGGGTGATATAGCGCTCAATGTGCCTTGTGTTGTCGATTCGACTAGATTGGTGCTTAGGGGGCGGAACGTAACCATCGGGGAGTGACATGACGGAAACGGCCGCTCCACCCGGCCTGACCACCGGGACCTGGACCATCGATCCGGTCCATTCTGAGATCACCTTCAGCATCCGGCACCTCATGACGACGGTGCGCGGAAGCTTCACCGACTTCGGCGGCACCATCGCGATCGCCGACGACCCGTTCCTGTCCACCGCGACCGCCGAGATCGCCATCGCGTCCATCGACACGCGCAACGCCGAACGCGACGCTCACGTGCGGTCTTCGGAGATCATGGACGTGGAGCGTCATCCCACCATGACCTTCACGACGACCGGCGTGGCCTCGGCCCGTACCGGCCGTCGCGCGCGGCACCCACGCTATGGCGTGGACGGCGAGCTGGCGATCCGCGGCATCACCAACCCCGTACGGCTGCTCACCGAGTTCCACGGCACCAGCGTCGATCCGTGGGGCGGGATGCGCGCCGGGTTCACCGCCTCCACGCGCATCCTGCGCTCGGACTTCGGCATTCAGTTCAACGTCCCGCTCCAGGGAGACCGCCTGGTCCTCGGTGACGAGATCGACATCGGTCTGGAGATCCAGGCCGTTCTGGCCGACGGCTGAGTCGCCGGGCGCTACGGCGCACTGACGATCATCGAGCCCGTCCGAACGGGCTGCCGGAGAATGGTCCTGAGTTCGGCGGGCTCGGCTCGGCGGGGGTCACCGAGGTAGATCTCGTGGTGGTGCCCGGACATCCGCAGGTCGTTGGCGGCGAGGTACTCGTGATGGAGCCTGGCGAGTACGGGTCCTTCGTCGTCGTACGGTCCGACGTGCAGGACCTGGGCGCTGGTGCCCTCCGTCAGGGTCTCGCGGCGGACCCGGGCGATCGTGGGGAGACCCTTCTTCGCCAGCGCGGCCTGCCTGGCCTCGTCGATGAGGTCGTCGGTGATCCAGTCGGGCTGGCTGATGAGCATGCGCCAGTGCCAGGCGTCCTTGGCGCGGGTGATGAACACCTCCGGGCGGTCGGACCACCACAGCCCTTCGAGCGGCCCGACGACGAAGTCCCGGCCGAGGGCGTTCTTGCTGGTGAACTTGATCGTGTAGGCGACGGCGTACAGCGCCTCGACGGCGCGGGTGTAGTCGGCGCTGGTGTTGGGGTCGCCGTGACCGTCGACGGCGATGAACCGCTGTGCAGGCACGTCGACCAGCGCCCAGTCGGTGTTCCTCGGCGCGTAGCACTGCTTGAGGTCGCGTTTGACGTCATAGCGGGTCATGGCCGTCTGCCTTCCTGGGCTCGTCGGGAGATCGTTCGCCGGGTTCGGCCGCCCGGTAGGCGGCCAGCCACTGCTGTTCGGCGGCCAGATGGCCCAGCGCGTAGTCGAAGGTGGCACGGACGAAACCGGGCAGGTCGGGCTGGGCGTCGCGGGCCGCTTCGATGGCGGCGATCTTCTCCGTCAGGGCCGCGGCACGCCTGTCGAGCGCGGCCCGGAGGCGCTCGGGCGGGATGACCGGTTGGTTGGCCAGGCCGACCAGGACAGGCGGGAACACCGCCTGGAGTTCGGCCAGCGCCGCCTCGGCCGACCGCGCGCACGCCCGGCGCCCCTCGGCCGTCGGCCCGTACACCCGGCGGGTCTTTCCCCGGGCGGCTCGTGCCGTGTCGACCTCGGTGATCAGGCCACGGTCGCGAAGCCGGGTCAGCAGGTAGTAGATCGAGCTGAAGCCGATCTCGGTCCACTCGCGCATGCCGCGCGCGCTGATGACCTCGTTCAGTTCGTAGCCGTGTCTCGGCTTCTCCACGAGCAGGCCGAGCAGGGTCAGCTCGGCGGGTGTCAGATCGGCGACCACACTTTTATCCTAGTACTAGGATAATCAGCCCCACGCCGGCCGCGGACTCTCCGGCCAAGTGATCACTTCTCGTCCGGGCGTGGTCCAGGAGGAGCGGAGCGGTCCGCGGCCGACACCGCCACGCCGAGGCGGAGTTCAGGCGGTGAAGTGCCGCACCAGCGCGGGGGCCAGGACGTCCGCCTTCACCATGTGGGTCTGGCCCGGCAGGGTCCGGTGGGCCGAGCCGGGGATGGCGGCGGAGAGGGCGGCGTTGGCGTTGCGCATCCAGGCCGGGCTCTTGCCGCCGTCGATCACGACCGTCGGCACGGCGACCGACGCCCAGCGGCCGGCGGGCAGCGGACGGCCCTTCATGAACTCGTCCACGAACGAGGCGTCGTACGGCAGCGTGTGAGCGACCTTCTTCAGCTTCGACCAGCCCGGCATGAAGCGCATCAGGGCCGCCATGACGGCCGGCATTCCCACGACGCGCATGAAGCGCCGGACCGCGTCGCCGGGCCTGCCCGCGGCGATGGCCCGCTCCAGGTCGGCCACGTAGTCGTCCGGCACGGGCGTCCTGCTGTCGTCGACGATGAACGGGGCCTCGTACAGGGCGAGCCGGCTGATCGGCAGGCCGCGGCGGGCGGCCTCCAGCGCCAGGGCGGCGCCGGACGAGACGCCGCCCACGAGCGCGGAACCACCCGCCTCCTCGATCAGGGCCGCCAGGTCCTCGACCTCACGCGCCGGGTCGTAGGAGGAGGCGTCACCGCTCTGGCCGCGGCCGCGCCGGTCGTAGGTGTAGACGGTGAACCGGCTCTTCAGCTCCTCGGCGAGCTTGCCCATGGGGCCGAACTCCCGGTGGCACAGGGCACCGTCGACCAGGATCACGGCGGGCCCCCGGCCGACCCGGGCGAAAGCGATCGGCGTGCCGTCCGCCGACAGGACGGTCGAGGCCGCGGTGGCGGTGGCGGTGGCGGTCATGTCGTGCTCCTTCGGGGTCCGTCTTCGCGCTTTCACTGAGGCGTCGAACGGCCCGGCGCTGGATCGACATCTGCCCGCGACGAACTTGAAGATTTTTCGACGGCGGCTACGCGGGCTGCCCGTTGACCTCCAGGGTGACGCCCGGCCGCTCGGCCCAGAAGGCGAGCAGGCCCGCGATCCGCTCGACCCTCGGGAACGGCTCCGGGTAGGACCACACCACGTCCTCGGCCGTGCCGTCGTCCGTCCGCACCGACCAGTAGACGGCGTCCCCCTTGAACGGGCAGTGCGACGTCGTCGACGACGGCCTGAGCAGCTCCATGTTCACGTCCTCCGGCGGCAGGTAGTACCGCGCGGGGCAGCCGGTCTCGGTCAGCACCACGGGCCGCGAGGAGGTGGCCACGACGGTGTCCTTGATCCGCACCACGACCTGGTCCGACGCGGATGTGACGTCGATTTCATGTCCTTTGGCGTTCATGACACGATCCCATCAGACATCTCCGGCCGCGGTCCAGGCCGAGCCGTTTCGCTCAGCGGGTGCCGGAGTACAGCTCGACGCGCAGGTCGTCGCCCTCGTGCAGGACGTACGTGGCGCTGATCTTGCCGGTCCACTCGACGGGCAGCAGGTAGTAGCGGTCGCCACGGGCGATCAGTACCCGCAGGCCGCTGTAGCGGTACCCGAAGACGGCGCCCTTCGGTAATCGCTCGACCTGGACACCCGGTCCCGCCAGGGCCAGGGGGCGGGCGCTGTAGACGACGGCCGCCGTACGGCTCTGCAGCTCGCGGGCCGTCTGCCGCCCCGCCTCGGCGCCTCTGGCGCTCGCGTACAGCGAGGCCATCCACAATCCGCACAGCGTCGTGATGATCAGTGCGAGCGAGTAGGCGTACCGGCCGTCCGCCGAACCGCGTGCGGACCACGCGAGCATCAGCGGTCCGGCGCCGAGGAGGGCGAGCACCGGGTACGTCGGCACGCTGACGCTGCCGGCGACCAGGTACCCGAGGACGCCGGCGACGGTCGCGACGACCCCGATCCGGCGCAGCGCGTTCCGGTCGGCCCGGCCGGGCGCCCGGACGAGACCGGCGTTCATCGCCAGCAGCACGCCGGCGCCGAAGGCGATGACGGCCGGGGAGAAGATGTGCAGCCCGCGCAGGACGTACTCGGTGAAGCCGATGTCCACGTCGAGCGCTCGCACGTTGAAGTGCCCGAGCCAGGCGTCCGTGTAGGCCCATCCCATGTAGAACATCACCGCCCCGACCACGGCGGCGTTCGTCGACAGGAAACCGACCATTCCCCGGGCGGTGTGCGGTGGGGGTTCCCGCTCGTCCGCGCTCACGGCTGAGGGCTCGCGTCAGGGACCGGCGCCGGGGATGGGCGAGGCGGCGCGGGGGAGTACCAGGGCGTCTCCTCGGGTGGGCTGGAGGCCGTCGGCCAGCCCGAGATGCCCTTGGACGACGTGTGGATCGAGGCCGTAGGCGGGCAGTACGGGGGAACGGGGTCACCGCCCTGCGGGCTTCGGCAGCCCACGGGCAGCGTCAGGGAACCGCTGCCCGGCGCGCTCGGCACGGGCCGGCTCGCCGACGAGGAGGTCGAGGACGAGGTCGACGATGACGTGTCCGGCGACGAACCGTGCTTACACGCCGCGAGGACCACGGCGGCGCTGGCGATGCTTAACGCCGTTGACAGGCTCACCTTGAGAATCTTCGACGGCGTCATGCGCGGACCCCCTCCGGACCGGTTGCGCTCAGGATCGATCCGGCCACTGGGCGTGTCAACGGCTGCCAGGTCTCGATGCGGCCACGCCCGTGCAGGCGCGAACACGCGGTGTTCTCACGGCCGACGGTTGCAGCCGCCCGGCAGGACGGGACTCTTCTAAGTGGCACCTAAAGCCGCGAGACACAAAGGAGATCCACCATGACGCGACGAGACAACGAAATGTCCGACGACGAGGCTCTGCGCACCGTCGTGAGCAACCTCGCATTCTCCATGGTCGGGCCGGACAAGACCAAGCCGGGCGACGTCCGGAGGAGCTACACGGACGGTGACCTCGACAGGGCGGAGCGCAGGGTCTTCGGTGAGAAGCCCCCGTCCTCGTGAGGACTCGTCCCGAAGGTCCTGAGGCGGTGACATCAGTCCGCCTCTGAGGAAGTGACCGGCCTCCGCCCCTCGCGAGCGGGGGCCGGTTCTCGTTGTAGGAGCGTCCGTCGGCTTCGCCGCGATGAGCGGTCCGGGCCCGCGCCGGTGGCGGCCTTTACATATCGGTGGTCTGGCGGTTAAGGCGGATCTATCCGGAAGGTCGTTTATCGATCGTGAGTGCGGAGATGGGTTCAGCATAAACGCCCATTGCGGGCGAAATCGGAGGGATCCGGGAGGCTGTCATGAGTCGCTACATGCCATACAGCTCCACCGGTCCGGCGCCCCGTTTCGGCGGCGTACGCGGCTGGCAGCAGGACATTCTTCGCGGTGAGTCCTGACTCAGTGAGGCGAGGTACTGCGGTGTCACCGCAGTACCTCCGCTCATGTCAGGCGGGGTGATCCGGCGGAGGGAGCCGTTCGTGACGCGATCGTTCTACCCTGTCGCCCGGCGCGACGACCTCGTGGAGGACCTGTTCGGGATCCCGGTCGCCGATCCCTACCGCTGGCTGGAGGACGGCCGCCACGTGGACGTACGGACCTGGGCCGCGGCTCAGGACCGCCTCTTCCGCGCGTGCCGCGTCCGGTGGGACCAGCGGCGATCGTGGGCGGCGCTGGTGGACGAGGTGTCCTCCTTCGGCGTGTCGGACTCGCCGATGGTGCGCGGTCAGGTCAGGTTCTTCGCCGAGCAGCGGCCGGGGGACGAGCAACGGCGCCTGCTCGTGGTCGACGCCGACGGGAACAGGCGGGTGCTGCTCGACCCGGTGCGGATCGACCCGTCCGGCCACACCGGGCTGTACGCCTGGTGGCCCTCGCGCGAGGGCGAACGAGTGGCCGTCCAACTGGAGGTCGGCGAACAGCCCGGCAACGAGATCACGGTGCTGGACGCGCGGACCGGCGAGACCGTGGACGGGCCGCTGCCCCGTACCCGCAACACCTCGCTCGCCTGGCTGCCGGGCGGGGATGCGTTCTACTACGTCAGCCGCGCTCCCGACGAGGAACTGGCCGACGGCGACACGCGGTTGCAGCGGCGGGTGCGCCTGCATCGGATCGGCACGCCCTGGCAGGCCGACACGGTCGTGTTCGGCGGCGACGACGCCCCGGACGACTATTACGGGCTCGCGGTCGGCGCCGACGGCCGGCACCTGGCGATCACCGCGCTGGCCGGGCCCGCCTCGCCCAACGACGTGTACGTGGCCGAACTCGCCGATCCGGCGGCCCCCTGTTTCACCAGGATCGTGAACCGGAACACCACACCCGCCCGAGTCCTCCCGAGGTTCCTCGCGGACGGCGACCTGCTGCTGGTCACCGACCACCAGGCCCCGTGCGGCCGGGTCTGCCGGGCGGACCCGCGCGATCCCGGCCCGGCCGCCTGGCGCACGCTGGTGCCCGAAGATCCCGAGGCCCCGCTCGACGAGTGCCTGGTCCTGGACGACCCGGCACTGCCGCGTCCCCTCCTGCTGGTCGCACGCGCCCGCCACGGCGTCTCCACCGTGACCCTGCACGACCTGGCGAGCGGCCGGCCACTGACCCGCCTGCCCCTTCCCGGCGCGGGCGTCGTGTCGTCGCTGCGCACCAACCTCCCGCACGGCAGCCACGCCTGGTTCGGCTACTGCGACCCGGCCACACCCCCGGCCGTCCACCGCTACGACGCCCTGAGCGGGACGCTGGAACGGGAGACCGGCGCCACGACGGCCGGACCCGCCCCGGAGATCATCAGCCGCAGCGTCCGCTACCCGGCCCGCGACGGCACCGAGGTCACGCTGTTCCTGTTCACCCCGGCCGGCGAGGACGAGGGCCCCCGGCCCACCCTCCTGTACGGCTACGGCAGCTTCGGCATGCCGATGCGCCCGTGGTTCTTCCCCATGGCGGCCGCCTGGGTCGCCGCCGGCGGCACCTACGCGGTCGCCTGCGTACGCGGCGGCGGCGAAGGAGGCCGGCACTGGCACGAGGCCGGCCGCGGACCGTACAAACGCCGCGCGATCAGCGACTTCAACGACGCCGCCGCCTGGCTCATCCGCACCGGCCGGACCACGCCGGGCCAGTTGGTGAGCTACGGCCAGTCCGGCGGGGGACTGCTGGTCACCGCCGCCGCCGTGCGGCGACCGGACCTGTACGCCGCCGTCATCGCGGCCGGGCCGCTGTGCGACATGGTGCGCTACGAGCGCTTCGGCCTGGGACGCACCTGGACCGAGGAGTTCGGCACCGCCTCCCGGCCCGACCAGCTGCGCTGGCTGCTCGGATACTCGCCGTACCACAACGTCACTCCCGGCACGCCCTATCCCGCGTTCCTCCTCGCGGGGGCGGTGACCGACCTGCAGACCGGAGAGGCGCACGTCACCAAGATGTGCGCGGCCCTCCAGCACGCCACCAGCGGGGACCGGCCGATCCTGATGCGCCGGGAACCCGACACCGCCCACGCGGCCTCTCCCGCGAGCAAGGAACGCGCCCTCACCGCGGACCTGCTGGCGTTCGCGGGGGAGTACACCGGCCTGTCACCGAAGAGACCGACCACCCGGCCGTACGAGGACACCGCCGAACCGGACTGACGACGTCCCGCCCGGCCGGGCCGGTCAGGGCTGGACCCGGAACGGATCGTGCTCGGCCAGCAGCTTGTCCAGCCGGGCCTGGTCCACGCGACCGGTGATCGTGGCCGTCTCCTGCCGGTCCCGCACACACTTGGCGAGCGTGAACGTCGAGGTCACCGCGTACAGGAACGCGAGCGCCAGGAACGCCCTGATCCATCCGCCGACCGGCAGGTAGGCGATGCCGATCGCGCAGGCCGTCAACGAGATCCCGAACGAGATGGCCGCCTGAACCAGGAACGCGGCCGTGGTGCTCGACTTGACTGTGGTGTTCATACGCCCATCGTCGGCAGACCCGAGCCCGGCCGCATGAGCAGTAATACTCAATCCGCCGCGTCGCCGTGTCGGAGGGCTATGACAGGATCGCCGCCATGGACACCGCCCCGACCAGCGGAAACGCGCCGCCGGCGCCAACAGGCCCGGCGCGGGCCAACGACGGTGCGGCGGCGGAGCCGGAGGGCGCGCCCCGGTCCGCGGACATCGCCGCGTTGCGGCGGATGCGGGCGGCCAAGGACCTTATGGACCGCTCCTGGTCCGAGCCGCTGGACCTGAACGCGGTCGCCGCGCAGGCCGGCTACTCGCGCTATCACTTCGTCCGGCGGTTCCGCGCCGCGTACGGGGAGACGCCGGGCCGGTACCTCACCCGCCGCCGGATCGAGCGCGCCCAGGAACTCCTCCGCTCGGCCAACCTGACGGTGACCGAGATCTGCTTCGTCGTCGGCTTCACGAGCCTCGGGACCTTCTGCACCCGCTTCAAGCAGCAGGTCGGCATGACACCGACAGAGTTCCGCGCCCGCGAGCACCGATCGGGACCGGCCCCGATCCCGGGCTGCTTCGTGCTGTTCTGGGCCGGTGGCTTCCGGCCGGAGTGAGCAATATCGGAGAAGTCGCCACACGACACCGATCCATATCCTGAACAGCGCAAACCCCCGAATCGAGGAGCTCACGTGATCACCAATCTCGGCCTGGCCACCGTCTGGGTGCTCGACCAGGACTCGGCCAAGCGGTTCTACACCGAGAAGCTCGGCCTGGAGCTGCGCAACGACATGCGGCTGGGCGACGACGGGCCCCGCTGGGTCACCGTCGGCGCGAAGGGCCGCCCGGAACTCGACCTGACCCTCATGGTCCCGGGCCCGCCCGCGCTCGACCCGGAGTCCGCGGAGCAGCTCAAGGCGCTCATCGCCAAGGGCGTCCTGGGTGCCGGCGCCTTCACCACGGACGACTGCGAGGGCGACTTCCGCGCGTTCTCCGCCCGGGGCGTCGAGTTCCTGCAGGAACCGCAGCGGCGCCCGTACGGCATCGAGGCGATCTTCCGCGACGACTCCGGCAACTGGTACAGCCTGACCCAGCGCTTCGCGGAACTCGACGAGAGCGCCGACTGGGGCCTCGGTGGCGACGCGGACAAGTAGTCATATGCAGGATCTTCCGGCCGCGTGCGCCGCGGTGTGAGATGGCACCGTGGCGAAACGATGGCTTCCTCGGGAGGGGCGGCGGTGGGCCGGTGCGGCGTTCATCGCCGTGGGCCTGGTGGCACTCGGGTGGGGTGGCTGGTCCGTGTTACGCGTCGCGGCCGGCAGATCGAAGCACGCGGTCGACGTCTCGAACGTGGCCGGTATGGTCATCGCCGCTCTCGCATTGGTGCTGTCCTGCTGGCAGTACCTGGAACAGACCCGCCTGAGGACCGATCCCGAGGCGCTCGACCGGGCCGAGCGGGAACTCGCCGCGAAGGTCGCCGAGGCCGAGCGCCGGCTGAGACTGGATCTGCTGGGACCGGAGAACGCCACCGCCGACCTGGAGTTCGTGCCCGACCTGATCTCCTTTCGCGACCTCGACGGACCGAGCAGCGGGACGTTGGGGACCGTCGGCGACTTCTACCGCGGATCCACCGGACGGCTGCTCATCACCGGTTCCGCGGGGGCAGGGAAGACGGTCTTGACCGTCGAACTGATCCGGCACCTCCTCCGGGCCGGGCGAAAGGGCGGCCGCACCGGCGTCCCGGTGCGGATCGGACTGGCGGGCTGGGACCCTCCTGAGAAAGGCCGTGACGAGGAGGAATTCGAAGGCTGGCTGGCGGCTCGCGTGGCGAGGACCTACGGAATGAACCGGCGCGTCGTCGCCGCGCTGCTGAGAGACAGGCGTGTGCTGCCGGTCCTCGACGGTCTGGACGAGATGGACCTGGAAGCGCGAGAGCCGGGCGCCGGCGGTGTGCCCAGGCGTGCGATCCGGGCACTGCACCTGCTCAACCGGTATGTCGGAGACGACGGCCCCGCTCCGCTCATCCTCACCTGTCGTACCTCGGCGTACGAGGCGCTTCGGACGGGCGAGGCCGTGCTCCGCGGGGCCACGACCGTCGTCATCCGACCGCTGAGCACGGAGGAGATCGACGCCTACCTCACACGGCGACTCGCCGACCGGGGGCCTGGAGAGGAGGCGGCATGGGTGCAGTTGAGAATGGAACTGGCCGCCCGGCCTCAGGACACCCTCGCCCGGACCCTGTCGACGCCGTGGCGGCTGACGCTCGCCGCGAGCGTCCTCCTGGCCGGCCGAGATCCGTCGGAGCTGTTGACGGTGGCCGAGCAGGGCGACGTCGACTCTTACCTCCTCGCCCATTTCGTCGCAACGGCCATTGAAGGGCGCGGCCGCCGGCGCTACCGCGTCGATCAGGTCACCCGCTGGCTCGCCCACCTCGCCAAGCACCTCAATGAGCAATCGGAGCGGGGGGCCTCGGGGACCACGATCGCCCGGCGGCGGCTGATACTCAGCGCCGGAGAGTACTTCGGGGTCATCGCCGCCGGTGTCTTCATGCTGGCCCTGCCGATCCTCGGCGTATGGGCTGTCGCCACGCTTCCCGGCGGGATCTCCGGTACGTTCTCCGGACTCGGTCCGGCGGGCGTCGATGAGGTCAAGAGCCGTCTTGTCTTCAACATCTGTATTGGCGTGATCATTTTCGCAGGGTGCGTTCTGACATGGTGGAAGTGGTTGCGGAACTTCATGCAGAGGCGTACCGCTGCCCTCCGCGGCGACCTGCCGTGGCGGTTCGCGATCTTCCTGGCCTGGGCCCACGAGATCGGCCTCCTTTGCGCGTCCGGAGACGCCTACCAGTTCCGGCATCTCGAACTTCAGCAATGGCTCGCCTCACGGGAGATCGGGACCGGAATCTCCGGTCTTCACGAAGCCGCGACCTGATTCCCCGCCGGGTAACGGCCTGCGGGGTCGGCGTCCCTAGGCCCCGGCCCGGGGGACAGAGTCGCGACGGCCGTGTCCGGCGCCGTACCGATCAGCGGCGTCAGGTCGGGCACGAGGTCCTCGACCCGGGTCCCGGACTCCTCCGCCTCGGCGTCGGCGTCCTCCGTGGCGGGTTCCACCGTCACCCCGCCGGCCGGGGACACCCAGGGGACGGCGTCCGCGCCGTACCCGGCCACGTCCGCGGGCAGTGCGTCCCCGGCGTCCTCGGCCCGCGCGGGGGCGAAGACGTCCGGTGGCAAGGCCGGGGGGCCACCGGGCACGAACGGCCATGCGTCCTCGGCGTCCTCGGCCCGCGCCGGGGCGAAGACGTCCGGGGGCATGGCGCGGCCACCCGGCACGAAGGGCCGTGCAACCTCGTGGTCGTCGGCGACCGGCCGTCGGCCGCCCGCAGGTCCGGCCGGCGGGCCCTGGCGGCCCACCGTGGGCCTGACCTGCCTGGGGCTACGGGCCGCCGGCGGTGGTTCACCTGGGGTCCTGGCGAAGGCGATGCCGAGCGGAGCCGCGCGCACCCGCTTCCCTCCCGGGCTGCCGGCGATCGTCGCGATGACGGAGTCCGAGGCCGTGCTGATCGCCGAGATATCGCCGGACGTCACGTTGCCGACCCACGCCTCCGTGCCGTCGGGCGTGATCGCCACCGTCGCCGGGATCCGGCCGACCGCGACCGTCCGCTGGATCCGCCGCGTCGCCGTGTCGATCACCGCCACGGCGTCGGCGTTCATCCGGCTGACGTAGGCCTTGGCGCCGTTCGGCGTGACCGCCACGCCCCACGGCTGGTCCCCGACGGCGATCCGGCCGCGCATCCGGCCGCTCGCCGCGTCGAACACCGCGACCGTATTCGCCCGGGGCTCCGTCACGTACAGCGTCCGGCCGGTCGGGTCCACCGCGACGCCCTGCGGACCGGCCGAGTCGCGGATCCTGCGGACCACGCGGTCCTTCCGGGCGTCCAGCACCGCCACCCCGGAGTCGTACGTGACGTACGCCCGCGCCCCGTCCGCCGCGAACACGACCTGGCGCGGCGCCGTCCCGACCCGTACGGACCGCGTGACCGTGTCGGACCGGCTGTGGATCACCGCGACCGTGTCCGAACCGCCCTTCCCAGTGTCCCCGCCGGTGACCGCCGCGTACACCTTCGTCCCGTCCGGGGAGATCGCGACGCTCCTGGGGAACGGGCCGACGCGCACCCGGCGTCCGGTGCCGGTCGCCGGGTCGACGACCAGCACGTCGAACTGGCCGGTGTCGGCGACGTACACCTTCGCGCCGTCCGGAGTCGCCGCGACGCCCTGCGCGGAGTCGGTGAGGATGTCGTTCGCCACGATCCGGTGGGCCGCGACGTCGACGGTGGCCACGGTGTATCCGCCGGTCAGCGCCACATAGGCGATGTACGGGCCGGTCGCCCGCCGCGCCTGCGGCCGCTCGCCCGGCGCCTCCCACTCCAGGTCGCCGGGCGCGCTGTTGCTGGGGCTGGGCCGCGGCCGGGGACCCTGTGCCGCCGAGCCCGCGGGGACGGCGAGGACGACCAGGCCCGCGACGCCGCCCGCCGCCAGGAGGAGACGCCGCCGGGAGATGCGCTTTCGCACGTGTGGATCCCTTCCGGTCCGCCGCGGCTCAGCCCCGAGGCCGAGGCCGGGGGCCCTTCTCCTGGTGCGGCAGGGTCTGCGCGGCACCGGGGAACTCCGGGGTCGGCAACCGGTCGACGGCGTCCGCCGCCTGCGCCAGTTCCTGCTTCGTCGGGGGCAGCCGCGGCGGCCGGCCGCGCACCGCCACCCCGAGCGCGGAAGTCAGATCGCCGAACGCCCGCCGTCGCCAGGCGCTCAGATTCGGCGCCGGAACCCCCGTCAGCCGTTCCAGCAGCCGGAGCGTCGAGGTGTGGTCGAACGGTTCACGGGCCACCCAGCCGCCCTGCGTCCACGGGGACACGAGGATGCACGGCACGCGGAAGCCGGCCCCGATCGGCAGGTCCGCGACGAACTCGTCCGCGGTCCCCGGCGGAGGGACCGGGGGCGGGACGTGGTCGAACAGCCCGTCGTTCTCGTCGTAGTTGAGGACGAACAACGTCTTGGCCCACACGGCGGGGTTGGACGCGATCGCGTCGATCTTGCTCGCCACATAGTCGGCGCCGGCCGCCGGGGTGTAGTCCGGATGTTCGGACTGGTAACTCGTCGGGATGATCCAGGACACGGTCGGCAACCGGTCGTGGGCCGCGTCGAATTCGAACTGGTCCGCGGCGTACGTACGAAGGCCGTTACGGTACAGCGCCGAGTCGACCGGGGCGTTCTGAAACGACTCGAACCGTTCGAGCACGTTACAGCCGTAATTGTCGACCTCCTGGTAGACCCGCCAGTCGACCCCGGCCTCGGTCAACGCCTCCGGATAGGTCTTCCACCGGCACGGAACCGGAATCCGGTTGCCGGTGACGGGCCCGCCCTGCTCGCCGCCCGGATCGATGGTGCCGCTCATCAGATAGAGCCGGTTCGGCCAGGTCGGCCCCAGCACCGAGCAGAAATAGCTGTCGCAGATCGTGAAAGATTCGGCCAGGGCGAATTGGAACGGAATGTCCGCTCGGGTGTAGTGGCCCATCACGTACGGCGCGTTCACCCCGTCGGCCGCCCGGTGCGCCGGCAGCCAGTTGTCCATCCTGCCGCCGTTCCACGCCTGGTGCTGGACCTTCCAGGCGTGGTTGGTCGATGGGATGGCCTGCGCGTTCGTCGTGCGCGTGTCCAGGTGGAACGGCAGCAGATAGCCCGCCGGATTCTCCGGATCCGGCTGGTGGAAGACCGACCGGCCGGTGCTCAGCGTGATCGCCGCCGGGTCGGAGAAACCCCGCACCCCGGGAAGAGTCCCGAAATAATGATCGAACGAGCGATTCTCCTGCATCAGGACGACGACGTGCTTGATGTCGCCGAGTCGGCCCTTTCCCGGTGGCGGCGAGTCCGCCATCGCCCGCCGCAGGTTCGGAGGCAGGAACTCCGCGGCGAAAGCCGCCGCGGCCAGCGCCCCCGCCGAACTGAACAGGCGGCGGCGGGTGAGTTCCGGCATATGTACGCTCCCGTCGAATCCAGACCACGAAAACACCTCATAGAAAATGGCTCATCCATGGGGCCGGATGCAACGCGAACGTATGAACGACGCTCGATGATCGAGTGACGGAAACGTTGATTCGGACAATCGGCCTGACTCGCTGTTTCTCCAATTTGTGGCGAGAAAGGACTATTGTCGGGCCATCGATGATCGACCGCGCTCAACGGGGGAGGCGGCCCCAGGCCGGGCGCGGCAGCGGCGGCGCCGGTCCACCGCCCGGATGAGCGCTCTGTTCCGAACGTCACACCGGAACGTGAATATCGGCTCCGATGCCGGGCAGGGCTCTTGACGAACGGCCTCAAGCATCATTTGGAAGGTACCGACCCATGAGCACCAACCTTCACGGCAAGACGATCGCCTTCCTCGTCGCCCCCGACGGGATCGAGCAGGTCGAGCTGACCGAGCCCTGGAAGGCCGTCGAGCAGGCCGGTGGCACGCCACGGCTCGTCTCCACCGGCGGCGGCCGGGTCCAGGCCCGCGACCACCTCGAGAAGGCCGACACCTTCCCCGTGGACGCCACCGTCGACGAGGTCTCGGCCGACGACTTCGACGCGCTTGTCCTCCCCGGAGGCGTCGCCAACCCCGACTTCCTGCGCACCGAGCCGAAGGCCGTCGCCTTCGCCAAGGGATTCTTCGACAGCGCCAAGCCGGTGGCGGCGATCTGCCACGCGCCCTGGACCCTCGTCGAGGCCGGCGTCGTACGCGGCCGCACCCTGACGTCTTGGCCCAGCCTGCGGACCGACATCCGCAACGCGGGCGGCACCTGGGTCGACCAGGAGGTCACGCGCTGCACCGCCGGCTCCAACACCCTCATCACCAGCCGCAAGCCCGACGACCTCAAGGCCTTCTGCCAGGAGCTCGTCGAGACGTTCGCGGCCTGAGCCGCCGGCCCGGCCGGCCGGCACATGGCGTGCCGGCCGCCCGCCCCGGCATCCGCCCGGCCGGTCGCGGGGCGGGCGGCCGCTCCCGGTGAGGCATGGTCTCCGGCGCGGTCGGCTCCGGCGGCGCCGGAGACACCCCGCCGGACGTACGCGCCCGCGGCCGCCCGAGCGGCCGGATGGACGGGCGCGCGACTGCCCGCACCGCGAAACCGGGCAAGCCCGACTTTGGGATCCGGCTGCCTGTTCGTCGCGACGCGGCATACCCTCACATTTGGACCAAGGGGCCCGTCTCGACCCCTTCGGTCTAGACCAATACGTGAACACTGGGCGACGCCGACCTGCATGAATACGCGTACCGCCCAGTAACTACCTAGGGTTGTAGCGTGAGTCGCCGAGCAAAGATCGTCAGCACGATAGGTCCCGCCTGTTCCAGCCAGGAGCGCATCAACGCCCTCGTGGAGGCCGGGATCGACGTCGCCCGGCTCAACATGAGCCACGGCACCCAGCAGCAGCACGCGGAGGTCTATCGATATCTCCGTGAAGCCTCCAACGTCACCGGGCACGGCGTCGGCATCCTCGCCGACCTCCAGGGACCCAAGATCAGGCTCGGCCGGTTCGCCGACGGCCCGGTCCGCCTGACCCTGGGCGACGAGTTCACCATCACCACCGAGGACGTCCCCGGCGACCGCAGCATGGTCTCCACGACGTACGGCGGGCTCCCCGGCGACGTCAACGCCGGTGACACCGTCCTCATCGACGACGGCCGCGTCGTCCTCAACGTCACCGCCGTCGACGGCCCCCGCGTCCGCACCCGCGTCCTCGTCGGCGGCATGGTCTCCGACCACAAGGGCCTCAACCTCCCCGGCGTCGCCGTCAGCGTCCCCGCCCTCACCGAGAAGGACGAGGACGACCTGCGCTTCGCCCTCCACCTCGGCGTCGACATGGTCGCCCTGTCCTTCGTCCGCAGCCCCGACGATGCCACGACCGCTCGCCGCATCATGGAAGAGGAAGGACGCACCGTCCCCCTCCTCGCCAAGATCGAGAAGCCGCAGGCCGTCGACCGCCTCGAGGACATCGTCGAAGCCTTCGACGGCATCATGGTCGCCCGCGGCGACCTCGGCGTCGAGCTCCCGCTCGAGCAGGTCCCCATCGTCCAGAAACGCGCCATCGAGCTCACCCGCGAGAAGGCCCGCCCGGTCATCGTCGCGACGCAGATGCTCGAATCCATGATCAGCGCGCCCCGCCCCACCCGCGCCGAGACCTCCGACGTCGCCAACGCCGTCTTCGAAGGCGCCGACGCCGTCATGCTCTCCGGCGAGACCAGCGTCGGCGACTACCCCATCGAGTCCGTCCAGACCATGGGCCGCATCGTCTGCGCCGCCGAGGAGCACACCCTCCGCGCCACCCACTCCCTCGACCGCGTCCCCGAGACGGTCGGCGGGGCCATCGCCCGCGCCGCCGCCGAGGTCGGCGCCACCGTCGGAGCCAAGGCCCTCGTCGCCTTCACCATGACCGGTGAGACCGCGCGCCGCCTGTCCCGCTACCGCTCGCCGATCCCCCTCCTGGCCTTCACCGCCCGCCCCGAGACCCGCAGCCAGCTGGCCCTCGTCTGGGGCGTCGAGACCTTCATCGTCCCCGAGGTGTTCCACACCGACGAGATGGTCCGCCAGGTCGAGGCCGCGCTCCTCGAGATCGGCCGCCTCCAGAAGGGCGACCGCGTCGTCATCGTCGCCGGCTCGCCCCCCGGCATCCCCGGCTCCACCAACGCGCTGCGCGTCCACCGCCTCGGCGACGCCATCGCCATGCCCCCGGTGTCCTGACGCGGCTGGACCACGGTCCGGTGCGGGACCATCGTCGTGCCAGGCGATGGCCCCGCATAGGCCGGGGACGAGCGCCACGCCCGTGAGGAGACGGTCATGACCATGCCCTTGGTCACCTTCTTCGTCCTCTTCGGGTGGGGCATGCTGCTCCGCCGTAAGGTCGGGGAACGGCTGTGGCGCTCATTGCTCCGGATCGGCGGGACCGGCATCCCCTCGGCCGCCCTGCTGGCCGCCGGAGTACAACTCGCCGCCATGGCCGGCTACGCCACCGCCCTCGCCATCGGCCTGGCACTCGTGGACGCGACCGGGAGCCGCTGGCCGGCCGTCGTCGTCACCGGACTCGCCGGCCTGGTGCACATCCCCGTCGCAGCCGGTGCGCTACCCGACCGGCGCGAGCCTTACGCCGACGCCCGACGCATCCTCAGGGCCGCCGGCGCCACCCCGGCACAGGCACGCGCGGCGACCCGGACGGCGGGCCCGTTCGCGTTCGTGGGCATGGGTCTCATCGTGGGCGGTCTCCTCGCCGCCTTCGACGCCTGACCACCCGCGACGCTCATCCGAGACGTGAAGACGTGCACCGTCAAGGCGCACCGGAATTCGGTCGGAGCTTGGTACGCGCCTTGGCGCGCGGCATCCTGGAATCATGAGCGAAGACCGGAAGGCTCCCTCCCGGGACGTGTCCACGCCCCGCTGGCGCTCCCTGCCCGCGCGCCCCCGCCCCGAGGACCTCCAGTCCGAACACCGCGACCCCGCCGTCCCCGGCTCGATCCTGACGGCCCCGGACGCCCAGCAGGAGTTCCTGATCCGCCACGCGAGCTGATCAGTACTTCGGCCCCACGAACTCATCCAACCGCGCCACCGCCTCCCTCCGCGCCACCGAGATGTTGTTGCGGTTCGACCGCTTCCACGCGATGCCGAGTCTGTCTAGCGCGTCGGTGAACAACCTGGCGATGTCGGCCGATTCGTTGGTGAAGAAGTAGCGGGGGTACTCGTACCAGCGCTCGCCGCCTTCCGTCGAATGCCGCACGCGGTTCGTGGAGCGGCTCCCGTCCGAGTGGATCAGCCCACGGACGAACGGCTCCGTGAATCGCCCGACCAGCTCCTGCTGCCAGCACTCCAGCGCGATCGTCCGGTTGTGCTTCTTGCCTGGGCCGTGCTGGGGAAAGAAGCACGGCCAGTGTTTCGAATGGCTGTTGATCTCGGTGCAGCCTACGAGCTTGAGGAAGCGGATCTTATTGTCCGGCCGGATCGCGCGGATGGCGTCCGCGCACTCGGTCTGCAGGCCGGGGTAGCTGTCCGCGCAGAAAATGCGCAAAGCCCAGATTCGTTTGGCGGGATCGCTGACGGGGCTGATGCAGCCGTCACCGAGATAGAGCCCTAGAAGATAAGCGTATCGGTCCGCAGGCTGCGGGATCGTCGGAGGCGTCGCACAGCGGGGGCACGGAGCCGTGCGGTATGACGCCACGGATCTGCCCTGGTCGGCCCGCAGTTGCCAGTCCCGGATGGCCCATCGGGAGATCCGCGTGCGTCTGCTGACCTCGCTGACGGTCAAGCCCTGCGCGAGAAGTTCTAAGGCGCGATTACGGGTGGCGATGTCATACATGCGCTCAGTGTCGCGCTGTCCTACGACAAAATCGCCGCTCGCTGGGAACGGCGATTCATAAAGTGCCCCGAGTGGGATTCGAACCCACACTAGATGGTGTTTGAGACCATTTCCTCTGCCGTTGGGATATCGGGGCCTATTTCCTGACATCCGGCTATATGTCCGTTTTGATGACCGGGAGTGACCCCGGGTCGGGTACCAGGGTAGCGGGTCCGGGTACGCTCGTGCGCGTGACCGAGAGCGCGCGTCGTGTTGTGATCGCTGAGGATGAGGCCCTGATCAGGCTGGACCTCAAGGAGATGCTGGAAGAAGACGGCTATGAGGTCGTCGGTGAGGCAGGGGACGGGGAGACGGCCGTCCGCCTGACGACGGAGTTGCTCCCGGACCTCACGATCCTCGACGTGAAGATGCCGATCTTGGACGGGATCTCGGCGGCCGAGCGGATCGCCGCCGGGCGCATCGCGCCGGTCGTCATCCTGACGGCGTTCTCCCAGCGTGAGCTGGTCGAGAGGGCGCGCGAGGCCGGAGCCATGGCCTACCTCGTGAAGCCTTTCACGAAGGCGGATCTGGTGCCCGCCATCGAGATGGCGGTGAGCCGCTTCCAGGAGATCAAGAGCCTCGAGGCCGAGGTGAGCTCGCTCGGGGAGCGGCTGGAGACGCGGAAGCTGGTCGACCGGGCCAAGGGGCTGCTGCAGAGCGCGCACGGGTGGTCGGAGCCGGAGGCGTTCCGCTGGATCCAGAAGACGTCGATGGACCGCCGGCTGACGATGCGGGCGGTGGCGGAGGCGGTCATCGCGGGCGGCTCGGGAGAGACGTCTGGCGGACCAGCCGAATAGCAGGACGTCCTATGTCCGTTAACATCCCCGAAACGAAGTGATCTGCGCCACTACGCAGAGTAGCCGTCCGTAACCAAAACTGGACTTTTAGGGCACAGGGCAGTAACGAATCAGCAACACCATCGCTGGATCTCTACTGTTCGTAGCCGGTGCTCGGTGTACTACCCACCGAGCCCCCAGGAAACGTGCTGTTTCGCCCGCACCGAGTCCACGACCTGGGTGGTGATAAGTCCCTGATCCAGGGGATTCGGACGGAAGGAAGAGCTACCTTGCGGAGCAGATTGATTACGGTCGTCGGCGTGGTGGCGGCGAGCGCGACACTGGCGCTCGGCGCGTCCGCGTGCGGTGGCAACTCCAAGGGTGGTGGTGACAATGTCACCATCGGGTTCATGGGCGACCTGACCGGCGAGAACTCCGGCATCGTCATCCCGCCCAAGCAGGGCGCTCAGCTGGCCATCGACCAGTACAACGCGACCAACCCGAAGGTCAAGATCACCCTCAAGACCTACGACAGCCAGGGCAAGGGCGAGCAGGCCGTGCCGCTGGCCAAGCAGGCCATCACCAAGGACAAGATCGCCGGCCTCATCGGCCCGACCTTCTCCGGCGAGTCGGCGCAGGCCGACCCGGTCCTGGAGGAGGGCAAGCTGCCGAACATCTCCTCCTCGGCGACCAACGCCGCGCTGGCGACGCACGGCTGGAAGTACTGGCACCGCCTCATCGCCAACGACAACGTGCAGGGCGCGGGGATCGGTGAGTTCATCACGAACGGGCTGAAGGCCAAGAAGGTCTTCATCGTCCACGACAACTCCGAGTACGGTAAGCCGCTCGGTGAGACGGTCAAGGCGACGGTGGAGAAGGGCGGCGCCCAGACCTCCGAGGACCCGATCGACCCGAACGGTTCGGACTTCTCCGCGACCGTCAACAAGGTGAAGGCGTTCTCGCCGGACGCCATCTTCTTCGGCGGCTACTACGCGGCCGGCGGCAAGCTGATCAAGCAGCTGCGCGAGGGTGGCGTGAAGGCGCGCTTCCTGTCCGGTGACGGTTCGCTGGACCAGGGTCTGGCCAAGGGCGCCGGCGGCACGAACGCCGAGGGTTCGGTCATCGGCTGCCCGTGCCTGATCGACCCGACGGGTACGGCGAGCGCGGCGAGCAAGAAGTTCGCCGCGGACTACAAGGCGAAGTTCAACGCCGACCCGGCGATCTACTCGGCCGAGGGCTACGACGCGGCCACCGCGTTCATCGAGGCGGTCAAGGCCGGCAACACCACCCCGGAGAAGATCAACGACTTCCTGACGAAGGTCGACAAGCCGGGAGTCTCGAAGGAGATCAAGTTCCAGAGCAACGGTGAGCCGACCGCGACGGACGTCTACGTCTACGAGGTCAAGGGCAACCAGCTCCCGCTGCTGGGCAGCGCCAAGAACGCGACGGTCAAGTAGTCCGCCTGCCAGACGGCGGCCTTAGGACAGGCGCAGGGGCGGGAGCGACATGCTCCCGCCCCTGCGGCAAAGGCGACCACATTGAACAATCTTTTCAGTCAATTCTGGCCGTACACGATTGACGGCCTGTCGCTCGGCGCGATCTACGCGCTGGTGGCGCTCGGCTACACGATGGTCTACGGCGTCCTGCGACTCATCAACTTCGCGCACTCCGAAATCTTCATGATCGGAACGTTCGGCGTGCTCGGAGCCCTGCACCTTTTCGGGATGCCGTCGAACGTCGGCGGTTTCGCGCTGGTGGGGCTGGCCCTCGTGCTGGCGGTCGTCGGCGGTGTCGCGTCGGGCGGCAGCGCGGTGATCCTGGAGTACGTGGCGTACCGGCCCTTGCGGCGGAAAGGCGCGTCACGGCTCGCGGCGCTGATCTCGGCGATCGGCGCGTCGCTGTTCCTGCAGCAGCTCTTCGCGCGGCTCGTGATCCCGCAGGCGTTCGGCCTGCCGAAGGAGAAGGGCGCGCTGCCGGTCCAGGGGCACTTCGTGCACCGTGACGATGTGATCCACATCGGCGGGTTCGAGCTGTCGAACGACCGGCTCATCGTGATCGTCGGCGCGGTCCTGATGATGGTCCTGCTGGACGTGTTCGTGAACCGGACGAAGCTCGGCCGCGGTATCCGCGCGACGGCGCAGGATCCGGAGACGGCCGTGCTGATGGGCGTCAACATCGACCGGATCGTGACCGCGACGTTCGCACTGGGCGGCGCCATGGCGGGTGTGGCGGCGGCGCTGTACATGCTGCGGTTCGAGGAGACGAAGTTCGACGTCGGCTTCCTGCTGGGCATCAAGGCGTTCACGGCCGCGGTGCTGGGCGGTATCGGCAATCTCCGCGGCGCGCTGGTCGGCGGCATCGTCCTCGGCGTGATCGAGATGTACGGCTCGGCGATCTTCGGCTCCGAGTGGCAGAACGTCGTGGCATTCAGCGTTCTGGTGCTTGTCCTCATGTTCCGTCCCACCGGCATTCTCGGTGAGTCTCTTCAGCAGGCGCGCGCATGAACGATTCGACCAACCGAAACCCGCTCGCCCGTGCGCGGGACGGGTACTCCTCTTTCTCCGATTCGCTCCGTGACCGGTGGGGGTCCGCTCCGCGCTGGGCGCGCTGGGTGGTCTACCTGCTGTTGATCGTGGTCGCGATCATCCTGCCGGCGGACGGCATCGGCAGCTTCATGTCGCCGTACACCGACTGGCCGACGCTGCTGTTCTTCCCGATCGGCGGGTACATCCTGCTGGCGATCGGCCTGAACGTCGTGGTGGGGCAGGCGGGTCTGCTCGACCTGGGGTACGTCGCGTTCTTCGCGATCGGCGGCTACGCGATGGCCATCTTCGGCACGAAGATGCACCTGAGCTTCTGGGAGATCCTGGTCGTCGGCGTGCTGTTGTCGGCGGCGTCGGGCATCATCCTGGGCGCTCCGACGCTGCGGCTGCGCGGCGACTACCTGGCGATCGTGACCCTGGGCTTCGGGGAGATCGTCCGGATCGTGGCGCAGAACACCGACTACATCGGCGGCCCGAACGGCATCGGCGGCATTCCGCACCCGCCGACGTTGTCGGAGTGGACGATCCCGGACAACGGGTTCTTCGACGCGATCGGGATCGGCGGCGTGCAGCCGTTCAAGTACGGCGCGCTGGACGGCAAGCCGTACTACTACGTGATGCTGCTGGTGATCGTCCTGGCGATCATCTTCGTCAAGCGGCTGGAGAACAGCCGGGTGGGCCGGGCGTGGGCCTCGATCCGGGAGGACGAGGACGCGGCCGAGCTGATGGGCGTTCCGACGTTCAAGTTCAAGCTGGCGGCGTTCGCCATCGGCGCGGCGATCGGCGGCGCGGGCGGCGTGGTGTACGGGTCGCAGGCGACGTCGATCATTCCGAACAACTTCCCGTTCATCCTGTCGGCGACGATCCTGGCGGCGGTGGTCCTGGGCGGTTCGGGGAACCTCCCCGGAGTCATGCTCGGGGCGTTCCTGGTGGCGTGGATCCCGGAGCGGATCCGTGGCCTTCAGGAGTACCGCGTGCTGGTGTTCGGCGGGGTGCTGGTCCTCTTGATGATCTTCCGGCCGGAGGGTCTGCTGCCGTCGCGGCGCCGTAAGGCGGAGCTCGCCGAGGGCGAGGGCGGCATGGGCGGCCTCGGTGCGGAGGTGGGCGGTCCGGTGACCGTCGCCGCTGGTGAGGTGGGCGAATGAGCGAGACGACAGCCGTTCCGGCGGAGAAGAGCACCGGAACGCCGGCGCTGGAGCTGCGTGAGATCACGATGCGCTTCGGCGGCGTCGTCGCGATCAACGGCCTGAACCTGACGATCAACGAGGGTGAGATCTTCGCGTTGATCGGGCCGAACGGCGCGGGCAAGACGACGGTGTTCAACGTCGTCACCGGCGTGTACCGGCCGACCGAGGGCCAGGTGGTCTTCGCGGGCTCCCGGATCGACGGCAAGAAGCGGTTCCAGGTGACGAAGGGCGGCGTGGCGCGCACGTTCCAGAACGTCCGGCTGTTCCACAACATGTCGGCGCTGGAGAACGTCATGGTGGGCGCGGACGCGCACCACCGGACCGGGCTGGCCGGGGCGGCGCTGGGGCTGCCGTGGCATCGCCGGGAGGAGCGCGACGGCCGGGTCAAGGCCCGGGAGCTGATGGAGTTCGTCGGGATCGCGCACCGGATGGAGGAGACGGCGAAGAACCTGCCGTACGGCGACCAGCGGCGACTGGAGATCGCTCGTGCGCTGGCGACGGACCCGAAGCTCCTGCTGCTCGACGAGCCGGCCGCCGGGATGAACCCGACGGAGAAGGAGGACCTGCAGGGGCTGATCCGCAGGATCCGGGACACCGGGCGGACGGTGCTGCTGATCGAGCACGACATGAGCCTGATCATGGGCATCAGCGACCGGATCGCCGTGCTGGACTTCGGCCAGAAGATCGCTGAGGGTCTGCCGGCCGAGATCCAGAACAACCAGCGGGTCATCGATGCGTACCTGGGGGTCCCCGCCGATGCTTCTTGAGATCGAGGACATCCACGTCCACTACGGCAAGATCGCGGCGCTCAAGGGCGTGTCCGTGGAGGTCGACGAGGGCGAGGTCGTCACGCTGATCGGCGCGAACGGCGCCGGCAAGACGACGACGCTCAAGACGATCTCGGGGCTGCGTCCGCTCACGAGCGGCAGCATCCGGTTCGACGGCAAGGACATCAGCAAGGTGCCGGGGCACAGGCGTGTGCTCATGGGCATCGGGCAGTCGCCGGAGGGCCGGGGCATCTTCCCCGGTATGACGGTCGTCGAGAACCTCCAGATGGGCGCGTACGCGCGCCGGGACCAGGCCGCCAAGGACCTGGAGGAGGTCTACGAGCTGTTCCCGCGGCTGGCCGAGCGCAAGAACCAGGCGGGCGGCACGATGTCCGGCGGTGAGCAGCAGATGCTGGCGATCGGCCGGGCGCTGATGACCAAGCCGAGGGTGCTGCTGCTGGACGAGCCGTCGATGGGTCTGGCGCCGAAGCTGATCCAGCAGATCTTCGAGATCATCACGGAGATCAACCGGCGGGGCACGACGGTCCTGCTGGTGGAGCAGAACGCCCAGCAGGCGCTGCAGGTCGCGCACCGCGCGTACGTCCTGGAGACGGGCTCGGTGGTGAAGTCGGCGGAGGCGAGCGAGCTGCTGAACGATCCGCAGGTGCGCGCGGCGTACCTCGGCGGCGGCGCGGAGGCGGCGGCCGGTCCGGGCGACTGACCGTTCGTCGGTGTCGAAAGGGGCGGTGGCTCGCGGGCGGGCCGCCGCCCCTTTCGTCGTCGGCGCGTCAGGTGAGGGAGATGTCGACGGGGTTCTTGGCGTTCTTGACGGCGCCGCCCTTGAGCTGGTCGCCGAGCCGGGAGGAGGAGGGGTCGCCGAGCACGCGCAGGGCCTTCACCTTGGCGTTCGCGGGCACGTCGAACCACAGATCGAAGGCGCGCATCTCCTGGGAGGCGATGGTCTGCACTCCGGCGGGCGCCCGGGAGATCTGCATGGCGTCGATGCTGGGGGCGTACGCGGTTCCGTCGGCGGTGATGAGCCGCTGGCGGGAGGGGTCGAGGTCGTGGCGTTCGCGGCCGTGGTTGACCATGAGGAGGCGGACCCGGACGTACTGGCCGTGCGGGATCCAGCTGGCGTGCGAGCCGATGACCTCGGGGATCTTGGTGCGGACCCCGATCGCGGTGTAGGTGACCTCGCCGATGGCGGCGGTCCGGCCCTGGAGCGGCGTCTCGTGCTCGGGGAGGGCCTGTGGCGGAATGGTGTAGTCGTGGGCCGGGTGGCCGCAGCCCGCCGCGGCGAGGGTCAGGGCGAGCAGGGGCGTCAGGGCGCGGAGCGCGCCGGATCGGTGCCGGGTGCGGACGCCGTGTGTGATCGCGAAGGGGCGCACAGCGCGACGGTAGGCGACGGGCGCGATCATGCAAAGGCTCCGTGGCCGACGCGCAAAGCGGCTGTGGCCGAATCGAGACCGGCGCGGCGCTGAGACCGGCGTGATCGAGCGCGCCTGGAAGCGACCGGCGGCGGCGAGGTCGCGTCGGAGTGGCCGGGGCCCGCGGGCGAAAATAAGCCCGGAGCGCCTTTGGTGCCGTACGGTCTGGTGACCCGTGCATGCCTTCCCCGGCCCTGCACGGGGACCGGATCGTACGTTTTCTACTCAGCGCTCCGGGCTCTTGCCCTCCAACGGTAGCGAGACTGGAGTGACTGGTGCAAAAGATGCGAGAAATCTATGCCTGGTCACGGATGGCGCAGGTGAGTCTGGCGGTGCAGACGCGACGCTCCTGCTCGTCGGTGATGACGATCTCGTAGTTGGCCAGGGTGCGTCCGCCGTGCAGGCGGGTGGCGACGGCCGTGACGTATCCGCTGGTGGCGGCGCGGTGATGGGTGGCGTTGATCTCGATGCCGAGGGCGATGCGGCCGGGGCCGGCGTGCAGGGCCGCGCCGAGGGAGCCGATGGACTCGGCCAGGACGCAGGAGGCGCCGCCGTGCAGGACGCCGTACGGCTGGGTGTTGCCCTTGACGGGCATGCGCGCCACGACGCGTTCGGCGCTCGCCTCGAGGACCTCCACGCCCATCGCCGTGGCGAGGTCCCCGCGCACGTCCACGCCCTCGAGATCGTTGATGGGGTGGCCGCCGGCCTCGCTCATGAATCCTCCGTCACCTTGCTCTGTCCGAGGTGAAGACTAGTGCCGTGTCAAGCAACGTTGGTCGTGGAGTGACCGTGTTGGTTGATCCTCGCCATAGGCGAGCGACTCCCCACTGGTGGTGGGGCGGGCCTCGGCCGGCCAGGGGACCCTTGTGCGGTGCCGTGATGGGGGCGTCGTCTCGGGTCACGCCGGGACGGTCCGGCACCGGGCAGGTGCCGTCCGGCTCGACGGTGCGTGATCACCGCCGGGAACGAATCCTTCGTGGTGATGGAGCCGCCAGGGCCACGCCGGGCGATGTTGGCGCCGCCGACCAGGTCGCGGTGCCCACGGAAACCACAATGCATACAGGTGAAGCCGCGGCCGACGGGTTTGGGAACCCGCCGCCCGCAGACCGGGCAGGTCGAAGAGGTCCCACGCTCATCGACCAGCTCGACGCGGATCCCGGCCTGTTCGGCCTTGTCCTTGAGGCAGCGGATCAGATAGCCGGGCCGCCAGTCACGGAGCCGCTGGTTGTGTCGCCGCCCGGCCTCGAGGTCCAGCACGCCACGCGGGTCACCGACCCGCAGCGTCCCGATCCGTCGTTTGACGGCCCATTGGATGACCTGTTTGGCGGCTTCGTGCTGGCCCTGTTTGATCCGGCGCTTGTGGCGGGCTTCGAGTTTGCGCTGGCGGGCGCGGTATTTGCGCCATCGCCGTGACCCCGCCTGCCCGGGTTTGGGCGCCCGCTGGGCGACGGCCCGGCGGCGGTATTTGGTGTCTTTGAGGTGCAGGTGGGCCTCGGCGCGCATCGCCCGCCCCGAGACCAACAACCCTTCCCCGTCCGGTCCGGCGACCGCGTACTGGTGGATCACGCCCAGATCTACGCCAGCCAACCGGGCAGGGTCGGGTTCGGTTCCGGGCGGGTAGGTGGCGACAGGGACTTCGGCGGTCACCTCGACGAACAACCGAGCGCCCTCGTTGAGCAGGGTGACCGACCGGATTTGCCCGACCGGATAGGGCAGTTCCCGGTCCAGGCGCACCCACAGGCGCGGTCGCCCGCGGGCGACCGCCAGCCGCAGGCGCTGCCCGTCGATAGCGAAGCCGCCGTAGCGGAACCGCACCGGCATTAGACGGCGTTTACGACGCGGGAACCGCGCCGAAGCATCGCCCTCGGCGCGGCGTTTGGCGGCGGCGAACCAGGCGTCGCTGTAACGACGCAGCACCCCTTCGGCGCAGGGAGAGTTCAGATCACCGAACGCCCCGGGGCCGGCCTTGTGCAGCTCCCGGCACAGCTGCTGGAAGTTGATGATCGGCGCCAGGCCGCGCTGCCGCCGCCACCGGTTCATATCCAGCGCACACGCCCACACATCCCCGGCCGCGACCAGCAACCCGAAACAGCGCCGCCGCTGCGCGGGCGTGACTCGTAGGCCGACCCGGGCGGTGCGCAGCACCGTCCGAGGGGCTTCAGGGTCAACACGTTGAGGCACGAGGTGATTACACCAAGTACCTACGACAAAACCCGACCTCCTCCAAGGATCGCCGGGCAAACCGGCCAGACCATCGGAGGACCACGAACAAGCGGCTGGTCATACGAACAAGGTTGCTTGACACGGCACTAGGCTGCTGGCGTGGTGACGACGGAAGCGACCTCTGAAAACGCGCGCCTGCTGCTCCTGGACGGGCATTCCCTGGCCTACCGGGCGTTCTTCGCGCTGCCCATCGAGAACTTCTCGACCACGACGGGTCAGCCGACCAACGCGGTGTACGGCTTCACGTCGATGTTGATCAACGTGCTGCGCGACGAGGCGCCCACGCACGTCGGGGTGTGCTTCGACCGGTCGGAGCCGACGTTCCGGCACGAGGCCTACGTCGAGTACAAGGCGAACCGGCGGGAGACCCCGGACGACTTCCGCAGCCAGATCAGCCTGATCTTCGAGGTGCTCGACGCGCTGCGCATCCCGCGGATGTCCGTCGCGGGCTACGAGGCCGACGACCTGATCGCCACGCTCGCCACGCGGGCGGTCGAGCAGGACATGGAGGTGTCGATCGTCTCCGGTGACCGGGACGCCTTCCAGCTGGTCGGCCCGCACTGCACGGTGCTCTACCCGCGCAAGGGCGTGTCCGACCTGGCGCGGATGACGCCGGCCGCGGTCGAGGAGAAGTACGGCGTGCCGCCGGAGCGGCACCGGATGCTCACCGCCCTGGTGGGGGAGACCAGCGACAACCTGCCGGGCGTGCCGGGCGTGGGCCCGAAGACCGCGGCCAAGTGGATCACCAAGTACGACGGGCTCGACGGGGTCATCGAGCACGTCGAGGAGATCACCGGCAAGGCCGGGGCGAGCCTGCGCGAGCACCTCGGCGAGGTCATGCGCAACTACCAGGTCAACCAGCTGGTCTGCGACGTGCCGCTCGACGCGGCCCCGGCCGAGCTGACGATCGGGCAGTGGGACCGCGACGAGATCCACACGCTGTTCGACACGCTGCAGTTCCGGGTGCTGCGCGAGCGGCTGTACGCCACGCTGTCGGCGGTCGAGCCGGAGGCGGAGGAGGGCTTCGAGGTCGAGATGGCGCGGCCGGGGCCGGGCGAGCTCGCCGCCTGGCTGGCCGAGCACGCCACCGGCGAGGGCCGGGTCGGCGTCGCGGTGACCGGCACGTGGGGGCGGGGCACCGGTGACATCACCGGCCTCGCGCTGGCCAACCAGGCGGGCGCGGGAGCCTTCGTCGACCCGGTGGAGCTGCCGGAGGACGACGAGCGGGCGCTGGCCGCCTGGCTGGCCGACCCGAAGCGGCCGAAGGCGATCCACGACGCCAAGGGCCCGATGCTGGCGCTGGCCGCGCGCGGCATGCGGCTGGACGGCGTGACGAGCGACACGGCGCTGGCCGCCTATCTCGCGCTGCCCGGCCAGCGCTCCTTCGACCTGGGCGACCTGGTCCTGCGCTACCTGCACCGGGAGCTGCGCAAGGAGGCCGAGGACGGCGGCCAGCTGACGATCGACGGCTCTGGTGAGCAGGAGGCCGCCTTCGACCTCGTCGTACGGGCGCGGGCGGTCGTCGACCTCGCCGACGCGCTCGACGCGGACCTGGAGCGGCGGGGCGCGACGCGGCTGCTGCAGGAGGTCGAGCTGCCGCTGGTGGAGGTGCTGGCGGGGCTGGAGCGCGTCGGCGTCGCCCTGGACATCGACTACCTGGCGAAGCTGTCGGCGACCTTCGGCGGGGAGGTCAAGGCGATGGAGGAGGGCGCCTGGGAGGCGATCGGGCACGAGTTCAACCTCGGGTCGCCCAAGCAGATCCAGCAGGTGCTGTTCGACGAGCTGGAGTTGCCGAAGACGCGGCGTACCAAGACCGGCTACACCACCGACTCCGACGCGCTGACGAGCCTGTTCGCCCAGACCGGCCACCCGGTGCTGGAGCACCTGCTGCGGCACCGCGAGGTCGCCAAGCTCAAGAGCATGGTGGACTCGCTGATCCCGATGGCGGACGAGGACCGGCGCATCCACACGACGTTCGGGCAGATGGTCGCGGCGACCGGCCGGTTGTCCTCGTCCGATCCGAACCTGCAGAACATCCCGATCCGCACGGCCGAGGGCCGGCAGATCCGCGAGGGCTTCATGGTCGGGGAGGGCTACGACTGCCTGCTGACCGCCGACTACAGCCAGATCGAGCTGCGGATCATGACGCACCTGTCGGAGGACGCCGCGCTGATCGACGCGTTCGAGTCCGGCGCGGACTTCCACACGATCACCGCCTCACGGGTGTTCGACCTGCCGCCCGAGCAGATCGACGGGGAGCTGCGGTCGCGGATCAAGGCGATGAACTACGGCCTCGCCTACGGCCTGTCGGCGTTCGGGTTGTCGCAGCAGCTGCGGATCACGCCGGACGAGGCGCGCGCGCTGATGGCCGAGTACTTCGAGCAGTTCGGCGGGGTGCGCGACTACCTGCGTGACATCGTGGCCACGGCCCGGCACGACGGCTACACCGAGACGATCATGGGTCGGCGGCGCTATCTGCCCGACCTGACCTCCGACAACCGGCAGCGGCGTGAGATGGCCGAGCGGATGGCGCTGAACGCGCCGATCCAGGGGTCGGCGGCCGACATCATCAAGGTCGCGATGCTGAACGTCGACCGGGCGATGCACGCGGCCGGGCTGCGGTCGCGGATGCTGCTGCAGGTCCACGACGAGCTGATCTTCGAGGTGGCGCCGGGCGAGCTGGCGGCGCTGCAGTCCCTCGTGCGCGAGCAGATGAGCGGCGCGTACGACCTGCGGGTGCCGCTGGAGGTCTCGATGGGCACCGGCCGCACCTGGCAGGACGCCGGTCACTGAGCCGGTCACCGGCTGGTGGCCCCGGTGACGGATTGCAAGATCCGGGGAGCGGGAAGTAAGAGTCCGCGCGGCGCGGATCGTCTTGGTCGAAGGTCCGTTCCGCGCGGAACTTCGACGTCGCGCACGGTCGCACAGATCGCCGTGGGCCCGGACTGCTGGGGGCGCCCGTGCCGCACCTTCACCGACTCGCCGTCGCCCTGATCGTGGCCGCGGTGGCCGTCGGCGTGCTGTTGCCGTCGGCCGGATCCGGCCACCACGGGGTGACCGCGTGCCGCGCGGGCGCGGCGGCCTTCGCCACG
>NZ_BAABHJ010000037.1:0-41553 GCF_039542035.1 Actinoallomurus liliacearum | reverse complement strand
GGAGTCGCTCGCCCCAAGCGAGGATCAACCAACACGGCCAAAACGACCAACGTTGGTTGACGCGGCACTAGATCCTTCCCGCGTGGGAGGTCAGGCGCCGTCGCCGGGCGTGTCGTACGGCGGACGGCAGCGGATCGCCCGCAGGTCGCCCCGGAGGGCGCAGTGCCCGGCGGCGTACGGGACGAGAAGCGTCTGGCCGGAGCGGACCGCGAGCCGGTCGCCGTGTTCGGGGTCCAGCTCGCCGGCCCCTTCCGTGATGACGACCACCGAGAAGGCCGGGTCGAGCACGCCGACCGGGTCCGGCCGGACGCGCTCGGCGGCGAAGAAGGGGTCGGCCGCCCCCGGGAAGAGCCGGTCGACCCCGGGCCGGATGCCGCGGCCGGCGCGGTCCGCGCCGCGCACCGCGTCGATCCGGCGGTCGTCCCACGCGGAACGGTCCACGCAGCCGAGCGCGGCGTCGTAGCCGAGCCCCAGGTGACCGGCCTCGGCGTCGACGTCGTAGCCCTCCCACTCCAGCAGCACCGAGAAGTCGGTCGGCTCCTGGACCTCCACCAGCAGGATGTCCGCGCCGATGGCGTGCGGAACGCCGGCCGGGCAGACGATCGCGTCGCCGGGACGGACGGGAATCCGGTTGGTGGCGGCCAGCATCTCCCCGGTCCGCTGCTCGGCCGCCCACCGGCGCAGTTCGCCGGCGGCGACGTCCCGCCGGAACCCCAGGTGCACGGCCGCCTCCGGAGCCGCGTCGACGATCACCCACGCCTCGGTCTTGCCGTACGGCGAGGCCAGGTGGGCGGTGGCGAACGCGCGGTCCGGGTGCACGTGGACCGGGAGGCGCTCCCCGGCGTCGAGGAGCTTGACCAGGATGGCCGGGTCGGCGCCGTGCCGGGCGAGGTGCGCGGGGCCGAGCCACGCCTCCGGGTCCTCGGCGACGGCGGTGGCCAGCGGTCGTCCGTCGGGCAGCGTCGTGAGCCCGGCGGGCGCCGCCCCGTGCCGCGCGGTGACCGAACCCACCCAGTCCTCGGGGAAGTACGGATCCGCGTCGGCGGGCGTCGGCGTGTCGCGGAACCGGCCGATACGCCCGGCGCCCCGGTAGAACGAACGCGGCATGTTCGGCGGGAGCACGACGGGTCGCACGGGTCTCTCCTACGGTCGGGCCGCGGCGTCCGGGGTCGGCCCGCGGCCGGTGAAAGCGCTCACTCGTCAGCCTGCCACGTGCGCGATCGGCGGCGCCCGGCGGCCCGGTCAGCGGCCGGCGCGGAAGTGGTCGACTCCGGTGACCGGGCCGATGGCGCGTTCCGGGATCGGGCAGGCCGAGCGTGCGGCGGCACGGGCGGGCGCCCTCATCGCGCGGTGACCTCGAACGAGCCGTGCAGGCCGCCGGTGGAGCTCGTTCCCGCGTACACGTCGATGGTGCCGGGCTCGACGACGAACCGGCCGCCGTTGTCGTAGTAGCCGACGTCGTTCCGGCGGAGGGTGAACGTCACGGTCCTGCTCTCGCCGGGCCGGAGCGTGACGCGCTCGAACCCGCGCAGCCGGCGGACGGGCTGTTCGACGCTCGCGACCGGGTCGTGGAGGTAGAGCTGCACGACCTCGTCACCGGTGCGGCCTCCGGTGTTCCGCACCCGGACCGAGGCGGTGACGGTGCCGTTCGGCGCCATCGTCGCCGAGCTCAGCCTGAGGCCGGAGAGCGCGAACGTCGTGTAGCTGAGGCCGTACCCGAACGGGTAAAGCGGGTCGCAGCTCGGCAGGTCGCGGTACCGCGAGCCGTACTTGGTGTTCGGGTCGCAGGGGCGGCCGGTCGGGTCGTGGTCGTAGTAGATCGGCACCTGCCCGATCACGCGGGGGAAGGTGACCGGCAGCTTGCCTCCGGGGTTCACCTTGCCGAACAGCACGTCGGCGACCGCGTTGCCGGCCTGGACGCCGGGGAACCACGCCTCCAGGATCGCCGGGGCGCTCGCGGCGACCTTCGACAGCGTCAGCGGCCGGCCGTTGAACAGGACGACGACGAACGGCTTGCCGGTCGCCTTGATCCGATCGATCAGCTCCTGCTGCCTGCCGGGCAGGTCGAGGTCGCTGCGGGATGCCGCCTCGCCGCTCTGCCCCCGTGTCTCGCCGAGGGCGAGTACGACCTGGTCGGCGGCCTCGGCCGCCGCGACCGCCTTCGGGAAGTCCGCGTCGGACCCGCACTCGTCGGCGGGCGTGACGTCCGGCGGATCCTTGTCGATCATCTGGCAGGCCTGGGTGAAGGTGGTCTTCGGGTGCTGCGCCTTGATGCCCTCGTAGACCGAGACGGCGTCCTGGTCGCGGCCCTGCCCCCACCATGGGCCGAGCATGTCGTGCCGGTCGTCGCCGAGCGGGCCGATCACGGCCGTCGACTTCGACGGGTCGAGCGGCAGTGTGCCGCCGTCGTTCTTCAGCAGCACCATCGACCGCCCGGCCGCCTGGCGCGCGGCGGCGACGGCGTCGGGCCGGAGCTGCGCCGCCTCGGCCTTGCCCGGGTCGACGTACGGGTGGTCGAACAGGCCCGCACGGAACTTCACGCGCAGGATCCGCCGTACGGCGTCGTCGACGCGGGCCGTCGAGATCCGGTGCTGGGCGAGCAGCTCCTTGCCGTAGTCGCGGATGTTGGTGCTGACCATCTCCGAGTCGGTGCCGGAGTTGAGCGCGAGGGCGGCGGCGCCGGGACCGTCGGCGGCGACGCCGTGGCCGCACGGTCCGCTGTCCGGCGTCTTGGGCGGGCAGGCGCGCATCTCCGCGACCGCGGTGTAGTCGCTCTCGATGAAGCCGTCGAAGCCCCACTCGCGTTTGAGGATGTCGGTCTCGGTGTGGCCGTCGCCGCAGCCCGGTGAGCCGTTGATGTCGTTGAACGAGCACATCACCGTGTCCGCGCCGGCGTCGATCGCCGCCTTGAACGGCGGCAGGTACATGTTGCGCAGCCGCTGCTCGGACAGGTCGGTCGTGTTGTAGTCACGGCCGCCCTCCGGCTGGCCGTACGCCGCGAAGTGCTTGGGACTCGTGACGACCTTGTCGGGGGCGCTGTAGTCGCCGCCCTGCGCGGCCTTGACGCGGGCCGCCGCGAACACCGAGCCGAGGTACGGGTCCTCCCCCGCGCCTTCGGCGATACGTCCCCAGCGCGGCTCGTGGGAGACGTCGACCATCGGGCCGTAGATCTGCTTGATCCCCACCGCGGCGGTCTCGCGCGCGGCGTACGTGTCGTCGGCGGTGACGACGCCCGGGTCGAAGCTGCTCGCCGCGCCGAGCGGGGCCGGGAAGATGGTGCGGTACCCGTGAATCGTGTCGTAGGCGAACAGGATCGGGATGTGCAGCCGCGACTGCTCGACGGCGACGTGCTGCAGGTGGTCGATCTTCTGCGGGTCGGTGAGGCTGAACACTCCGCCGACGCCCTTCTTGGCGTCCTCGTCGGTCACCTGGCCGTCGGAGAGCAGCTGGAGCTGCTGCAGCTTCTCGTCGAGCGTCATCCGCGCCAGCAGGGCGTTCACCCGGGCCTCGACGGTCGCGTTCGGGGCGGTGCGCGTCGGCCGCATCGCGGCCTCGTCGCTGGACTGCGGGGTGGCGGACACCGCGCCTCCGGCGAGCGGGGTCAGCATCGCCAGCGCCGCGATCAGCGCCGTCGTCCTTCGTCGCATTCGTATCTCCCGGCGATCGCCGGTATCAAATCCCCACGATATGCCGCAGTCAAGGATCGGTTAAGGACCGCCCGTAACAACGCCATGTCAAGGCGTGCTCGCGTGGCCACAGGTGGCCGCGCGAGCACCGCCTTCAGCGAACCGGAGCCCGGCCGCGCCAGGAATCCGGCACGTCCCGAGCCCGGCCACGGCAGGAGCCCGGCACCTCAGAAGCCCGGCACCTCAGAAGCCCGGCACGTCAGGAGCCGGCCGCGGCGGAGCCCGGCCGTGTCAGGTGCCGATGGCGCGGGCGACAAACTCGCGCTGGCGGGCCAATTCTCGCTCGGCGACCGTCAGCGGGAAGCCGACGAAACCGTGCGGCGCCTCCGCGACGACCTCGAGTTCCGTCTCGTTGCCGGCGGCCCGCCAGCGCGCCTCCATGAACAGAGTGTCGTCCAGCAGCGGATCCTGGGTTCCGACGACGAATCGGGCCGGCGGCAGCCCGGAAAGGCCGGCGTACAGCGGGGAGACGTCCGGGGAGCGGCGCTCTTCGAGACTCATCCCGGGCAGGAACTTGCCGGTGAACCACTGGAGGACGGGCGTCGACAGGGCCAGGTTCCGCTCGCCCCAACTGCGCTGGCTCGGCGTCATCGACAGGTCGTAGGCGCCGAAGGTCAGCTGGGCCGCGCGGAAGGCGCTCGCCGCGTCGCCCAGCCGCAGCAGCGTGACGGCGGCGAGATGCGCGCCGGCCGACTCGCCGCCGATGACCAGCCGCTCGGCGCCGAACTCCCGGCCGGCGGCGGCGATGAGCCAGCGCGCGGCGTCCTCGCAGTCGTCCGGGCCGCTCGGATAGGGGTGCTCGGGAGCGAGCCGGTAGTCGACGCTGACCACCGCGACGCCGGCCTCGGTGGCGAGCCGCCAGAGCGTGGGATCCTGGGAGTCGGCCGTGCCGAGGGTCCAGCCGCCGCCGTGGAAGTGCAGGTAGACGCCCCGCACCTCGGTAGGAGTGAACACCCGCACCGGGATCTCACCGGCGCGCCCGGGGATCGTGCGGGCGCTGCCCTCGGCGAGCCGCTCGGGCGCGGCGAACGGTCCTTCTCCGCGAGCGCGGGCCGCCCGGGTCGCCGGCGGATCGTCGACCTCGTGCAGTTGCGGACCGGCGGCGTACAAGGCGGCGAGCCTGTCGTTGAACGCGCGGGTCTCCGCCGCGACGTCCGTTCCTGTGGTGACCAGCATGCGGCCATCGTCCCGTAACGGACCGGCGGACGGACCTCCGGCCCGGTGCGATCACTCCGCCGCCCGGCGGATCCGCCGTCTGCCGTTTCTCCCCCCGGGCCGGCCGCCGGGCGTGACGGCCGGGCGGCCCAGGGCTCCTGTCGCGCGGCCCGCCGGAGGCCGGGTCACCCGGCCGCGGGCAGGTCCGCGCCGCCGTCGGCGAGCGAGGTGAGCACGGCGGCCGCCAGGGCGGAGCGCTCGATCATGCCGGGCACGGTGGCGTGCTCGTGCCGGGCGTGGGCGCCCCCGCCGACGGCGCCGAACCCGTCGAGCACCGGGACGCCGAGCGCGGCCGCGAAGTTGCCGTCGCTGGCACCGCCGACCGCGGTCTCCCGCAGGTCCAACCCGAGCGTCGCGGCCAGTGCCCGGGCCCGCTCGTACAGGCCGGCCACGGCGGGCGTCCGGGTCATGACCGGGCGGTTCCAGCCCCCGTCCAGCCGTACCGTCACCCGCGGGTCGGCCGGCCGCCACGCGGTCAGCGCCCGCTCGACCCGCGCGGCCTCGGCCTCGTCGGCGACGCGCACGTCGAGGTGGGCGCGGGCCGACCCCGCCGTCACGTTGGGGCGGGTACCGCCGGCGATCACGCCGACGTTCACGGTCGTGCCCGCCGCGACGTCCGTCAGCGCGGTCGCCGCGGTGACGAACTCCGCGAGCGCCGTCACCGCGCTGGCACCGGCCGTGGGATCCAGGCCCGCGTGCGCCTCGATCCCGGTCAGCGTCACGTCGAACAGGCCCACGCCCTTCCGCGCGGTCTTGACGGCGCCGTCGGCGCTCGCCTCGAACACGAGCACGGCGGCGGCGTCGCGGCAGCACTCCTCGATCACCGGGCGGGACGCCGGGCTGCCGATCTCCTCGTCGCCGTTCAGGACGAACCGCACGGGCGGGCAGGCCAGCCCGCCCGTGCGGATCGCGCGCAGCGCCCAGACCGCCTGGACGAGGCCGGCCTTCATGTCGAACACGCCCGGACCGCGGATCACCTCACCGTCCACGCCGAACGGCAGTTCGGCGAGAGTGCCGACCGGCCACACCGTGTCGTAGTGCGCGAGGATCAGCACCGTCCCCGCACCGGCCCCGGCGCCGGTTCCCGGGTAGTCCAGGACGACCGTGTCACCGTGGGGAGCACCGGGCTCGGTGCGCGCGGACGCCGGCGCGCCCAGGCGACGCTCGATCCAGGAGACCACCCAGTCCCGGCCGGCCGCGAGGGCGACGGGGTCGTCGCTGGGGGTCTCCAGCCGGACGTACTCCTCCAGGTCCCGGAGCATGTCGCCGACGCCGTCGCGGACCCACTCCACCAGCGCCGTCGAGGTCGTCGGAGCGCTCATCGGACCTCCCGCTCGGCGACGGCGTCGAGCAGTTCGACGCGCTTCTCGGACATGGTGGCGACGTCGGCCTCGACCTCGGCGAGCTGGCTGAGCAGGACCCGCAGGACGGGCACGTCGATCCGGTGCCGGTCGGCGGCGGCGAGCACGGGCGCGTACTGGGTCGGGATCTCGGTCGCGCGGCGACGCACCACGATGTCGCGCCAGATACCGCTCCTGGTCTTGGTCTGCGTGCGCAGCCACGCCACCAGGCGGTCGGTCGCGGCGGCGGCCTTCTCCGGGTCCGCGCCGTCGGTGTACGCCGAGGGCTCGAACGCGTCGAACGGCTCCAGGGTGATCCCCTCGGCGGCCGCGACGGCGAGGACCTCACGGGCCAGTTCGTGCGCGGCCGGCCGGTGCCGGTCCAGCAGGTCGCCCATCGTGTCGTCGGCCAGCGCGGTCGCGGTCAGCATGGCGCCGAAGCCCAGCTTGGCCCAGAGATACCCGGCGACGTTGCCGGTGACCGTGACCGGCCCCCACGCGCCCAGGTCGGCCGCCAGGTCGCGCACCCGCGCGGAGGGAGCGCCGTCCATCTCCCCGATCGCGATGGCGCCCGCGCCGCCGTCGTTGATCACGCCCGGGGCGACCACGTCGGCGAACAGGTCGACGAAGGCGCCGACCGTGCGTTCGGCGCCGACGTACTCCGCGATCAGCTCCTCGTTCAGGCCGTTCTGCAGGCTGGCGACGTAGCCGTCCGCGGCGAGCCTGCCGGCGAGCCACTCGGCGGCGGTCCGGGTGGCCTGGGCCTTGACCGCTAGCAGCACCCGGCCGAGCGGCGCGCTCACCTGCTCGAGGGTGTACGCCGCGGCGACCGGCTGCGGGGTCCGCACGCCGTCGCGTTCGAGGATGATCCCGTTTCGGGCGATCGCCGCCACGTGATCCGGGTCGGCGTCCACGACGGTCACCGGATGTCCCGCCCCGGCCAGGTGCCAGGCGAGGGTGCCGCCGATCGCGCCCGCGCCCACGACGGTGTACTCCCGAGAACTCACGCTTTCGCTCCTTCGTTGTCGTCGATTCCGGTCCCCGGCGCCTGGACGTCGGTGAGCCCGGGCCAGTGCGCGGGCAGCGTGGTCGTTCCCGCGGACGCGCCGCCGTCGACCCGCAGGATCGAGCCGGTGACCCATTCGGCGGCCGGCGAGACGAGCCAGCGGACCGCCGCGGCGATGTCGTCCGGCCGCCCGCGCCGACCGAGCGGGTTGACCGAGACGGCGGCGGCGTACTCCTCGGTCACCGGGTTGGCCGCGCTGTCGACTGTGACGAACCCTGGGCTGACCGCGTTCACCCTGATGCCGGCGCCGCCGAGCTCGACGGCCGCGGCCTTCGTCAGCATCTCCAGCGCCGCCTTCGACGTGCTGTAGTGGGCCGCGCCGGGCCGGGCGCGCAGGGCCGCCCCGGAGCTGATGTTGACGACGCTGCCGGGCCGGCCCGCCGCGACGGCCAGTTCGGCGTACGCGCGGGTGGCCAGCATGGGCGCCCGCACGTTCACCGCCTGGACGCGGTCCCACAGCTCCGCGTCCAGGTCGAGGAAGGGACGGGCCGGGTAGATGCCGGCGGCGTTGACGAGCGCGTCCAGGGGCCCGCCGGACTCCCATGCCCGCCGTACGACGTCCTCCGGCGCCTCCGGATCGGCCAGGTCCGCGACGATGGGCGTCGCGGCGAGGCCCGACAGGGACGCGCGGAGCGGAGCCTCCCGCAGGTCCACCCCGGTGACCGTCCAGCCGTCCGCCGCGAACGAGGCCGCGACGGCGGCGCCGATGCCACTCGCCGCGCCGGTTACGAGGACGTGCGGGCTCATTCGAGCTCCTTTCCCTTGGTCTCGGGCATCGTGGCGTAGACGACGACGCCGATGGCCGCCGCGATCGCGGTGTAGATCCAGACCCGGTCGCGGTGCCCGTGCGTGGCCAGCCACGTCGTGACGTAGGGCGCCGTGCCGCCGAAGAGGGCGACGGCCAGGGCGTAGGGCAGGCCGATCCCGGTGGTGCGCACCTCGGCCGGGAACTGCTCGGCCATGACGACCGCGCAGTTGGCCGAGTACCCGACCAGGAAGAACATCCCGGCCAGCTCGACGACCAGCAGCGACCAGAAGCCGCCCCCGACGAGCTGGAACGACGGCCACGACAGCAGCAGGAAGCCGGCGGCGAAGACGGTCATCGTCGGCTTGCGGCCGAACCGGTCCGACAGCATCCCGCCGAACGGCAGCATCACGAGGAAGACGATGATCGCCAGCGTGTTGGCCAGGAAGGCGCGACTGAGCGGCACGTCCTCGGCGGCGTGCGCGTAGCCGGGCATGTAGCTGACCCAGATGTAGTAGAGCAGCGTGCCCGCGATGGTGATGGCCACGACGCGCCACGCGGCTCGCGGATGCTTCTTCACCATGTCCCGGAGCGGCCTCGGCCGGGCGTCGCCTTCACGGCTCCGGGCGACCTCGACGAACGCGTCGGTCTCCTCGACGGCGGTCCGCAGCCACAGGCCGACGAGCCCGAGCAGCCCGCCGACGGCGAACGCGGCGCGCCAGCCCCACGTCGTCAACGCCCCGTCGCTCAGTGTGCTGGTGAGGAGGGTGCCGAGCAGGGAGGCGATCAGCGTGCCGGCGCCGACGGACACCTGCTGCCACGATCCGACGAATGCCCGCCGGCCCGGCGCCGCCGACTCGATGAGGAAGGCGGAGGAGGTGCCGAACTCGCCGCCGGCCGAGAAGCCCTGCACCAGGCGGGCGATGACGAGCACCGCCGGGGCGGCGATGCCGATGGCGCTGTACGGCGGGCAGACCGCGACCACGAGGGCCGCGACCGCCATCATCGAGATCGTCAGTGTCATACCCGCCTTGCGGCCCCGCCGGTCGGCGAAACCCCCAAGCACCGCCGCGCCGATCGGCCGCATCCCGAATCCGACGGCGAAGACCGCCAGGGTCGCCAGCAGGTCCGCCGTCTTGTCGCCCTTGGGGAAGAACTGCGTCGCGAAGATCGGCGCGAACGCCGAGTAGACCGCCCAGTCGACCCACTCGACGGTGTTGCCGACGGCCCCGGCGACGACCGCCCGGCGCTGCTTGGCGGTCATCCGCACCGTCCGCCCGCCCGCCGCGGCGGCGGTCGTCCCTTCGCGGGAATGCGTGAGACGGGCGCCCTCCTTCGTCGGAGGAGTGACCAGAGGCGCTGCGTTACCGATTCGCTCGCTTCGCTCGCTCATGCGCCCGGCTCCTGCCGCTCGGTGTCCGGCTGAGCCGTGAGTGCGGTGCGGACGTGTTCGACGATCTGGGCGTGGGTGGCGAACCAGACGTCGCCGAAGCCGCCGATGTAGGACAGCAGCTCGGTGAGCACCACCATCCGCGAGCGGTGCCCGATGATGTGCGGGTGCATCGTGAGCTGGAACAGGCCGCCCTCGACACGGGCGGCGTCGAACTCGTCGCACCACAGCCGCAGCACCTCGCGTGGCGGCGTGTACGGGCGCAGTGAGCCGTACCGCTCCATCATGAAGTACGGGGCGTCGTCGCGGATCCACTCGACCGGGAGCTCGACGATTCCGGTCGGCTCGCCGTCCGCGAGGAGCTCGTAGCACTCGTCGTCGGCCATCAGGGACGAGTCGTAGACGAGCCCGGTCTCACGGATGATCGCCAGGGTGCTGTCGGAGAAGTCCCACGAGGGGGTGCGCACCCCGACCGGGCGTACGCCGGTGACCTCCTCGAGGGTGTCCAGGGCGCGGACGGCGAGGGTGCGCTCGTCCTCCGGCGACAGCAGCATGTTCCGCTCATGGATCCAGCCGTGCGCGGCGATCTCATGGCCGGCCGCGACGTAGTCGCGGGCCTCCTCCGGATGCAGCAGCGCGGACACCGCCGGCATGAAGAAGGTGGCCGGCACCCCGTGCTTCTCGAGGGCGGCCAGGATCCGCGGCGCGGCGACCCGTGAGCCGTACTCGCCCTGGGAGAGCTTGCCGGGCCGGGTCTCTTTCTCCCGCAGGGGGATGGTCTCGTGGTCGGAGTCGAACGACAGCGCCACCGCGACCGTCGCCCCGCCGGGCCACGGCGGTGCGAGCCGGCGGCCGGCCCGCACCCGGTTCACATGGCCGCGCCAGGTCGCCTCATCCCACTGCCAGGGTTCGATCGTTGCGTTCAACGGCCACTCCTTTCTTTCCGGGGCTCGGCCGGCCGCTCGGGCGCGGTCGGCACCCAGGCGCGCTTCAGCGTTTCGAGCTGCAGGGTCGTGTCGGCGCGCCGCACACCCGGCAGGGCGCCGACGACGTCGGTCATGAAGCCGTAGAGGTCGGCGAAGTGCCGGAGGGACACCTGCCCGCAGAGGTTGAACCGGCCGGCGGTCGCCGACAGGTACTTGACGCCGGGCCGGGAGGCCAGCTCACGCCCGGCGGCCGCGAGGAAGGCCGGCTCGACGTCGAGCCAGAGCATGAACTCGACGGCGAAGCCGAGGAGCACCGGCTCGACCAACGTGCGGAATCGCAGGCAGCCGCGCTCGACCATCGAGTCGATGCGGCGCGCCACGGTCGACTCGCTGACGCCGACCCGGCCGGCCAGCTCCTTGACGGGCAGCCGGCCGTCCTCTCCGAGCTCGGCCGCGATGGCCAGCTCCAGATCGTCGAGCCGGTCCGGCGGCCGCTCCCACACCTGGTCCTCGAAGGGACGCACCGGCTCGGGGCGGAGCATCGCGGCGGCGTCCGGGTCGAGCAGGCCCGGATCCCAGTCGTGCGCGGCGGTGAACGTCCGCATCACGGTGAACGTCTCGCTCTCGGTGAGCTGATCCTGTGCCGGCATGTCCCGCGCCAGCAGCTGGGTCAGGTGACGGTGGGTCGGCACCACGAACTCGGCGACCGCGTCGGCGGCGCCGGTCACGACCGCCACGAAACGCGCCTCCGGCCGTGCCGCCAGGCAGGCGGCGACGCTCTCGGCGGTCCCCGGCCGGCACGACACCCGGGTCAGGACCGGAACCCCGAGCCCGCAGCGGAGCACGTCGACCACGCCGATGACGCGGGCCGCACCGCGCTCTCGCAGCGCGGCGAAGCGCCGCTGCGCCGTCGACTCGCTCACGCCGGCGGCGCGCGCCACGACGTGCCAGGGGGCGCGGCCGTCCAGTTGCAACGCCGCCATCAGGAGGCGGTCCACCTCGCCGAGCGGCTCTTCATCGACCATCGCCCCATCGTGGCCGACGGATTCCAGCAGCGCAAGCCCCAGCTTGGGGGAATCCAGCAATCATGCATGATCTCTGCGGTTTTCCATCACACCCCCTCGCGCGCGGCAGCACGCGGCTCCGCCTGCCGCAGGTTCGGCCGGTGGCGCCACGGTCACCGGCGCCGTCGCGTTCCCGGCCGGGCCGTTCTCGCCCTGCGCGGGGACACGCCGGGAGCATCCCCAAGCCCCGGCAAACGGGATCAATGGGGACACCCACGCACAAGGCATGGCGGCGGAGAGCGTCCGCACGAACGGCAAAGCATGCCGCAGGCCAGGTGACCGTTTTCGGATAGATGTCCGGCATGGAGCGCCTCGCTGGGTAGCCACTTCTTCAAGGCCGCTGAACGTCTTCCGTCCGGCGAGGAGGTCCTTCCATGAACCCTTTTCGACGCGTGCGCTGTTCGTCGGCGCGTTCGTGATCACACTGGGAGCCCCGGCGAGCGGCGCCTTCGCCGCCTCGGCCGTCTCCTCCGCACCGTCGGCCCGCGCGGCGGTCGACCCGCCGGCGCCGCAGACGCGGGCCGACCTCGCACAATCGATGCGCGGTGAGGCGTACGCCAACGCCTCCTACCGGTTGTACGCCGAACAGGCCCGGCGGGAGGGGCTGCCGTCCGTGGCGCGTCTCTTCGAGCACACCGCCGACATCGAACTGAACGAGCACTTCGCGTCGGGGGCCGCGCTGAGCGGCCAGGTGAAGGACGACGCGGCCAACCTGCGCGACGCGATCGCCGGCGAGCACTACGAGTCTCGTCAGATGTACCCCGGCTTCGCCCGGGAGGCCGAGAGCGCCGGCGACACCGCCGCGGCGGATCGCTTCACGGAGATCGCCGGCGACGAGGCGAAACACGCCCGCGCCTTCGGCACGGCCCTCGGTGTCGCCGAGAGCGGGCGCGGGAGCGTCCCCACGGCGCCGGAGGTCCACCCGGTGACGGTCACGGCCGGTGCGCCCAAGGTCCAGGCGCAGCGGACGAAGGAGAACCTCGACAGGGCGATCCACGGCGAGGCGCTGGCGTACGCCAAGTACCGCCTGTACGGGGAGCACGCCCAGGACCCGGCCGTGGGACGACTGTTCCGGGGCACCGGCGAGGTCGAGTTGCACGAGCACCTCCCCGAGTCCGCGAATCTGGCCGGGCTCGTCGGCACGACGCACGAGAACCTGACCAAGGCGATCACCGGTGAGCGCTACGAGTCCGAGACGATGTACCCGACCTTCGCCGAGCGCGCCAAGGCGGCGGGCGACGCCGAGGCGGCCCGGGCCTTCTCGCACAACGCCGACGACGAGGCCGGGCACGCCCGTTCCTTCGAGCAGGCCCGCGAGCGGCTGTCGGGTTCCTGACCCGTCCGGCCGACGGTTACCTCCGCGCGGTCACGGGGAGAATCCGATCGTGATCCGTACCTCGCCCGCGACGACCGCGCACGGGGTCGCCCATGGCTGAGCAGAGGGTGACCGAGCAGCTCGACGAGACCGAGTGCCTGCGGCTGATCTCAGCCGGCGGCGTCGGCCGGATCGCCTACAGCGGCAGGTACGGTCCCGCGGTGCTCCCGGTCAACTACACGCTCTTCGAGGGATCGATCGTCTTCCGCACGGCGCCGGGCAGTCCGATGGACGAGGACCTGCGAACGGGCATCTCCGACGCCGAGTACCAGGTGGCCTTCGAGATCGACGAGATCGACATGGCGGCCCGGGAGGGCTGGAGCGTCCTCATCCAGGGGTCCGCCCATCACGTGGACGACGAGGCGGAGCGCGCGTCGCTGAGCCGGGCGGGCGTCGAACCGTGGCCCGGTGGAGAGCGGGAGCTGTTCCTCCGCGTCGTCCCGAGCCGCATCACCGGCCGCCGCATCCGGCGCGCCGACCGGCCGGCGTCCGGATAGGCGACTGGTCCATCCCATCACCGGTGCGCCGTCGTGCGCCGACCACAGGTCCGCAGGAGGCCGGTCCGGCCGGAGCGTCCGGTCCGCTCAGCCGGTGGAGCCGTCCTGGTCGGGCCGGGGTCGCTCGCGGTGCCGCGCCATCTGCCGGGCGAGAGCGGCGATCCGCTCGGCGACCTCCGTGACGGCACGCCGCACCGGGGGGCTCAGGCCGGCGCCGAAGCCGAAGTCCACGCCCTCGATGCCGTAGACGCGCAGGCCATGGGGCATCCGGTCCAGGACCCGGCCCAGCTCGGCGGCCAGGCCGAGGCTCATGCCGTGGCAGCTCGTGTCGGCGTGCGACGCGGCGGGAAGATCGGTGGCCTCGTGGACGTGTCCCGGGCCGCAGCTGGGCGAGACCGCGTCGACCACCACGGCGAGGTCCTCGCCGGCCCACAGGTCCATGACGCAGGTGGGCTCACCGTCGCAGGTCACGAGCCGGACGTCCGGCGGGAATCGACCGCGCAGCTCATCGACCACCGCCAGGCCGGCTGCGTCGTCCCGCCGCAGTTCGCTGCCCACCCCGATGACGATCATGATCGGACGACCTTCAGGTCGAGGAAGTGCGCCGTGCAGGAGACGCACGGGTCGTAGCTGCGGATCGTCCGTTCGCACGCCGAGGTGAGCGCCTCGTCGTCGAAGTCCAGGCGATCCCGCACCAGACGGCGCAGGTCCTCCTCGATCGCGTGGACGATCTCGACGGCGCGTACGACGATGCTCTGGAACGGGTTCCTGCACTGCGGCCCGAGCCCGGCGTCGGCGGCGGCCTCGTGCGCCAGCGGCGAGAGGCGGTCGCGGTTCAGCGCGAACCGCGCCAGCGGCCCGGTGAGGTACCGGCCGCCGTGCACCAGCCGGAAGTGCCGGGCGGTGGAGTTCGGGACGTGGTGCTCTTCGATCTCGTCCTCGAAGTCCGCGACCTCGAACGCGGCGCCCGTGGTGGTCCGTGGCGTGCCACGCTCGAGCGGGTACTCCTCGCCGGTCAGGGCCAGGAGCTCGTGGTCGAACGTCAGGTCGGGGAAGTCGAAGCCGGCCACCCAGCGAGCCGTGGCCAGCGCGTCATCGAGGGCCCGGCCGAGCCGCGTCACGAGTCCGCGCAGCTCCCTCGGGCTCGGGACCTGGTGGAAGCCGCCGACCCGCACGTACATCGCGCCCTCGCCCTCCACCCGTGCGAGGGCGCCGATGTTCAGAATCCGCTCATGCCTGTGGGTCATCCGGCATCTCCGCAATTCGGCCGGGCCCGCTCCCGGCCGCCGCGCGGCTGACCGCGCCGAGCCGACGCACCTCCTCGGGCGCACGCCTCCTCTTCAGCCTCGCCACGTGGTCCTTCCTACGGGGAGGGCCCAAAGTCCCCTCTGGCCGGGGCTCTCGGTCCTGTCATCCATTCGACGGTACCGGCACCGCGGGAGTCTTCCTCGGCGGCGTCATCACCCAGTGGTTGAGCTGGCCCTGGGTGTTCATCGTCTACATTCCGATCGGCCTGATCAGCCTGGCCCTCGTCCCGGCGCTGCTGCCCAGGGTCCCCGGCCGCCGGGCCGGCGTCGACCTGCTCGGCGCCGCGGCCGTGACCGGCGGCCTGGCCCTGGCCGTCTATGCGATCGTGCTGGCGCCCGAGCACGGATGGACGGCGGCCGCCACGCTCGGGGAACTCAGCCGCCTCATCGCCCGGTTCGGCCCCAGACCGCTCATCGTCACGGGGCTGGTCGTCCTCGCCGCCGGCCTGGGAGTCCTGTCCACCGTCCACCCGCACGGCGGTTTCGTCACCGACGTGCTGCCCGGTTCGCTGATCTCCGCCGTCGGCATGGCGCTGGTGTTCATCCCGGCCACCATGGCGGCCATCGGCGGCGTGGCACCGGAGCAGGGCGGGCCGGCCTCCGGCATCGTCAACACCACCTACCAGATCGGCTCGGCCGTCGGCCTGGCCGTCATGACCGCCATCGCCACCTCCCACGGCGCGGGCGCCCTCGGCGACCCACAGGCCCTCACCCACGGCTTCCAGGCGGCCTTCATCGGCGCCGCCGGCGTCGCACTCGCCGGTGCGCTGCTCGGCCTGGCCACCCTCCGCGCGCCCAAGCCCGTGCCTGAGCCCGAACGCGAGGCCGTCGGCGCCTGACGGGTCTCCCGAGCCGCGACGGTCTCATCCGCCCGAGAACCCGAGCCCGGAGCGCGTCCCGCCCCATCGGGGATCGCCCGATGGGGCCGGAACCGCTGGGAAGGGGCCGTCAGGACAGGGCGAAGTCGTCCGCGTAGACGTTGCCCTGGGCGTACCAGCCGTGGACGTAGACCGTCACGTTCCCGGTCGAGCCGGTGGTGAACGGGACGGTCAGCTTGGTCCAGCCGCCGGACGTCGTCCACGTGCTCGCGGTGGCGCCGCCGGAGACCCCGACGTAGGCGTAGGAGCCCTGTACCCAGGCCGTCAGGGTGTAGGAGTGGTTCGGCTGGAGCGTCACCGCCTGCTCGCACTGCCCGGTCTGGTCGGAGGTGGGCGTCACCTGCAGGGCGTGCCCACCGGAGTGCGCCGGTGAGGCGACCACCGCGCCACCGGACCGGCAGCTCCACGGGGTGAGGGACCCGGTCTCGAAGCCGGGGTTGACCAGGCCGGTTCCGCCGCCCGACCCGTTGACGGTGAGCGTGAAGGAGGCGCTGTGGCTCGCCGACGCGGCGGTCCCGGCGACGGTGAGGGTGTAACTGCCGGCCGCGGCGGCCGAGGTGGTGCTGATGTTCAGGGTCGCGGACCCGCCGGCGGTCACCGAGGCCGGGCTGACGGACGCGGTCACCCCCGACGGCGCGCCGGTGACGCTCAGCGCGACGGTCTCGGCGGAGCCGGAGGTCACGGCCGTCTTCACCGTCGCCGACGTCGAAGCGCCCGGGTTGACGGCGGCCGACGCGGGCGACAGCGACAGGGAGAAGTCGTTGGCGGGCGTTCCCCCGCCTCCACCGCTGAACGGTTCGAACGCGTGGCTGAAGAACCAGGTGCTCTGGGAGACGCCGGAGCAGCTGTCCGACCCCTGCGTGCCCGGGCAGCCGCCGTTGTCGCGCTGGAGCGCCCAGAACGACAGCGTGTTGATGCCCGTGCTCTGCGCCCAGCTCTCCACCGTGGCGGCGTCGCCCGTGGTGAACGTCTCCGCGGGCCCGTAGTCGTCGATGCCGATCATCTCGGTGACACCGATCATGTTCCACAGCTCGGCCGAGCTCTTGCCCGAGTAGAGGCCGGCGAGCTGGCCGTGCAGGCCGGTGGCCGCGCTCTTGGTGTCGTTGGCCATCTCGTGGGTCGCGCCGTCGTAGTAGTCGAACGTCATGATGTTGACCACGTCGACGCGGGCGCCGTTGGAGACGGCGTTGCGGAGCACGGCCAGGCCGCTGTCGGCCAGGCCGCTCGTGGTGGTGGGCAGCGTGTAGGAGAACTGCACGGTGCGCCCGGTGCTCGCGGCCCAGTCCTCGACCTGCTTGATCGCCTTGTTCCGCCGGTCGATCCCGGCGCTGTTGGTCAGCGAGTTGTCCTCGATGTCCAGGTCGATGCGGGTGACGTTGTAGGTGGTGACCACCTTCTCGTACACCGCCGCGATCTGGTCGACGCTCGTGCAGCTGTCGGCGATCTCGGTGCCGGTGTCGTCGGCGGTGTAGCCGCCGAACGAGGGGATGACGTCGCCGCCGCCGGACTGGATCGAGGAGATCGAGGAGCCGAACGTCGACGCGGCGATCGGCATGCTCGTGTCGCCGTTCCAGTACGCCGTGCACGAGCCCTTGGTGGCGGCCTGGATGAATGCCATGGTCAGGTACTTGTTCCCCGACTGCTGGGCGAGGGTCGCGGGGTCGTCACCGGTCCAGGCCTCGAAGTAGGGCGCGAACACGTGGGCGGGGAGGGTGGCGGCGTGGGCCGGGGTCGGTCCGGCGGCGACGAGGCCGAACGCGGCGAGGATCATGGCGAGGGCGGTGAGGACCGCGCGCGGGGGCGTGCATGGTCGCATGAAGGCTCCAGATGGCGGGAGGAGCCGCCGCTCCGCCTCTGGGACGGGCGGAGCGGACGGACATGATGCGTCGGGTGACGGGGGTACGGCACGGATCCGCGTGCGCACCATGGTCTGACCGGCCCAGTTATCTGTCAATATTCTTAACAATTGGGTCATCGACCGTCTCTCCGTCACCGGGCACGCCGCGCCCGGCGCCCGCCGCCGACCGTACGGATCGCCGCAGTAACCGGCCTAGACCAGCAGCGACGCGCGTTTCCCGGAACCGGTTTTCGGACACATGATCGCTCCGCGGGTCCCCGGGCCTAATCGCGTGACGCGGCCGCTCAGTCGTCCCCGTGCCCGAAGGCCACGGCGGAGATCTGCAGGTAGATCCCCTCGGGCTCGGGGACGAACCTCACCTTGGACAGCGCCTGGTCCTGGCCGGCGGACTCCAGGACGACGGTGCCGTATCCCAGCATCCGGCCGAAGACCGACCGGTCGACCGTGAGGTCGGTGATCTTGGACAGCGGCATCATGTCGACCCTGCGGGTGACCAGCCCGTGCACGAGCATCACCCGGACACCGGTCACCGCGAAGAACTCGTCGGACCACTCGTACACCTTGAAGGCCAGCCGCCCGAGCAGCAGGAACCACACGGCCCAGATCACCGTGAGCACGGTGCTCTGCGCGACGAGGCCGCTCAGCACCCCGGCGAGAATCAGTCCGAGGACCGCCTCCGCGATGTGCCGGAGCAGCATGGCGGGGTGACGTCGGATGACGACCGCATCCTCCTCTTGGGGCAGCAGGTACCGCTGCAGATGGTGCGGGTCCACGTTGCGCACCATCAGGAAACTGGGGAGTCGCACGAGCGGGACTCTACTTGTCAGGGACCCGGGATGTCGCCCATGTCACACTCACACCACCGCGATCTTCGCGCCGCCGCAGGCGGCCCAGCGGTCGGCCGTCCAGCCGGCCGCCGCAGCGGCCGGCCGTCGGGCACGTGCCTTCAGTTGCCGAGGTTGATGGTGACCGTCCTGCCGGTGGCCGTCACCGTGTGGGTGCCGGCGTTGTAGCTCCCGCCGGTCCGTCCTGGTCCGGTGGCCCCGACGGCGGGAGCCATCAGCGCGCTGCGGCCACTCCCCCTCGACGCCGTACGTCTGGAACCCGACGGCCTCCTGGGACAGTGGCAGGAACGCAACGCCGCCGCCTCCCTCCCGCACTGCGTCGTCCGGCTGGAGGAGAGCGGCGCGCTGGAGAACGTCCGTCGCGCCGCCGGGCAGGGCGATCGCGGGTTCACCGGCATGTGGTTCGCCGATTCCGACGTCTACAAGACGCTCGAGGCCGCCGCGTGGCGGCTGAGCGATCCGGCGGCCGACGACCGCCTGCGGGACTTCGTCGCCGCCACCGCCGCGCTGCTGATCAAGGCCCAGCAGGACGACGGCTACCTCAACTCCTACTTCACCACCGTCAAGCCGGACCTGCGGTGGCAGGAGCTCGACTGGAGCCACGAGCTGTACTGCGCCGGCCATCTGATCCAGGCCGCGGTGGCGGCCGCGCGGGCGGGTGCCGCCCCGGAACTGATGACGGTCGCGCGGCGCCTCGCCGATCTGCTGGTGGAGCGGTTCGGGCCGGGCGGGACCGACGGGGTCTGCGGGCATCCGGAGATCGAGACCGCGCTGGTCGAGCTGTACCGGGAGACCGGCCACCGCCCCTACCTGGACCTGGCGCGCAGGTTCGTGGACCTTCGCGGACACGGCCTCCTGGGCGACGGCCGGTTCGGCCCGGCGTACTTCCAGGACCACCTCCCGGTCCGCGAGGCCGGCGAGGTCACCGGCCACGCCGTCCGGCAGCTGTACCTGCTCGCCGGAGTCGTCGACGTCGCGGTCGAGACGCACGACACGGCGCTGCTCGACGCCGCGCGGCGACTCTGGGACGACGCCTTCCACACGAAGACGCATCTCACCGGGGCGCACGGCTCCCGCCATCGGGACGAGGCCTTCGGCGACCCGTACGAGCTGCCGCCGGACCGCGCGTACGCCGAGACCTGCGCGGCGATCGCGAGCCTCCACTGGAACTGGCGCATGCTGCTGGCCACCGGTGGGCACCGGTACGCCGACGAGATGGAACGCGTGCTGTACAACGCGGTCGCGGGGGCCACCGCGGTGGACGGACGGCATTTCTTCTACTCCAACCCGCTGCAGGTGCGCACGGGACACGACGGGTCCGACGAGGACGCGCCCGGACAGCGGCTGCCGTGGTACTCCTGCGCCTGCTGCCCGCCCAACCTCGCCCGGCTCATGGCCTCACTCCACGGGTACGTGGCGACCACCGACGACAACGGCGTGCAGATCCACCTGTACGGCGCGGGAACGCTCCGCTCCACCGTGCGCGGAGCCGACGTCGAGGTGACGACGCGGACCGCGTACCCCTGGTCCGGCCGGATCGAGCTGGCCGTCACCGCGACCACGCCCGAGCCGTGGACGCTGAGCCTGCGGATCCCGAGCTGGTGCGACGGCTGCACCCTCCAGGTCGACGGTGACGTCGTCGCGGCGGACCCCACGGACGGCTACCTGCGCCTGACCCGGAGCTGGGGCACCCCGACCGCCGTCGTCCTGGACCTCCCCATGCCGGCGCGTCTGGTGGCCCCGCACCCGCGCGTCGACGCGACCCGGGGATGCGCCGCCCTGACGCGCGGGCCGCTGGTCTACTGCCTGGAGCAGACCGATCTCTCCGAGGACGTCCTTCTCGAGGACGTACGGCTCGACGCCTCCGCCCCGGTACACGTCGACGAGCACGCGGGCCTGCCGCACATCCCGGTGACGCTCACCGCCGGCGGAACCGTACGGCGACCGCCGACTCCCGGGCTGTACCCCGCGTACCCGACGACCGCCGACCGGGACGACGCGCCACCCCGGACGGCCCTGACGGCCGTGCCCTACTTCCTGTGGGGCAACCGGGACCCGGGCCCGATGCGCGTCTGGATCCCGGTCGACCACACCGGCTGAGCCCGTTCCGCCGCCGGACGAGCCGGATCACCGGGTCGGCACCCAGTTCCCGTGGAAGCCCGCCGGCACTCGCGTGGGGAGATGGACGGCGGCGACGGTCTCCAGGCTGCCCGCGTCGAGCAACATGAGGTCCGTACGGTCGGTGGCCGGGTCGTAGACGAAACCCATCAGCACGCCGTCGTCCTCGGCGGCGTCAGGGGAGTTCGGTTCGAAGACGAACTCCCCCGCCTCGCGACCCGCGCCGAAGGAACGCCGCGTGGTCGTACCGCGCACGAGGTCGTGCTTGAGGATCGTGTCGGACGCCGTGATGCCCCGGTCCAGCGCGAGCGCGTAGCCGTAGCGGTGCCGCCGGCCGACGAGCCGTTCGTCCACCCGGGGGAACTCCTGTGCCCGGTCGTCCACCTGTTCCTCCCGGACCTTGCCGGCGCCGAGGTCGACCGTCCAGCGGGCCAGGGTGGGCACGCCTTCGCTCGGTCCCTGCAGGTCCCGGTCGAAGACCTTCGTGTGGCGGACGACCTCGAGCACGATCGTGTCGCCGTCGTCGTAGGCGTTCAGCGGATGGAAGACATAGCACGGCTCCACCTCGAACCACCGGACGTCGGCGGCGCCCCCGGAACGCGGCATGACGCCGATCCGCGCCGGATATCTCGGGTTCCAGCGGTAGGGCATCCGGTCGCTCGAGCCGCCGCGCCGTCCCGCCGCCGCGATGATCGGGTCGGGGATTCGCACCCGCCCGACGAGCGCGGACATCACCAGCCGGGCGGGGGCGCGCAGGAACCGCGGTACCCCGACCTCCACGGCCTGCCGCGCGTCGAAGGTCACGGGCAGGTCGTAGAACACGACGTGGGACTCGGTGAGCGAGAAGTCGTGCATCATCGGGCTGCCGGTGACGCGGACGTCCACGGTACGGCGCGCGTGCCCGGCAGCGTCGATCACCGAGTACCGCACCTCGTTGCCGCGGCCGAAGAAGTACGAGACCGCGTGCAGTTCCCCGGTCTCGGGGTCGCGCTTCGGGTGAGCGGTGTAGCCGCCGGGCATGGTGCCGTCGAAGTCGCAGCCGCCGACGGTGTCGAGTTCGTCGGTGAGCTCCTGGATGGCAAGCCCCGCCTCGACCAGCGCGAGCGTACGGCCGGCGTGACCGATCACGTTCGTGTTGGCTCCCATCCCGTGCAGCGGGGCGCTGCTCGGGCGCGCGGAGAACGCCTCGCCGAGCGCGGCGGCGACCCGGGGCGTACGGACCCAGCGGTTGCGGTACCACTCGGCCCGTCCGTCGCGGATCCGGACGCCGTGCACCATCCCGTCGCCGGTGAACCAGTTGTAGGTGTCGGGGTCCACCTCGCCGGCGGGGTTCGGCCCGTTACGGAGGTACCTGCCGTCGAGATGGCCGGGGATCGTCCCGGTGACGGGCAGGTCGGTGACCGTGAGCTCTTGCCTGATCGGCGCGAAACCGCCCTGGAGGAAGGGGTTGTTCATGATCCGTGTCTCTCCTTGCCGCCGGCACATAACAACGTTATTTCCGGCATAACATTGTTATGAAAGGATGGCAAGAGTGAGTCCACGAGAATCCACCGCCAAGGCGCATCCGCGCAGCCGCCTGCTGGAGGCGGCGATCCGGATCCTCGCCGCCGACGGCCCCGAAGCCCTGCAGGCGCGCCGCCTGGCCACCGAGGTCGGCATGTCGACGATGGCGGTCTACACGCACTTCGGCGGAATGGGCGGGCTGATCACGGAGATCGTGCGGGAGGGCTTCATCCGGTTGGGCCGGCGCATGGAGGAGATCCCGCCCGGCGACGATCCGGTCGTCGATCTGCTCGCGCTGGGCCTGGCGTACCGCGACCACGCGCTGGACAACCCCCAGCTCTACCGGCTGATGTTCGGGGTGGTCTCACCGGGCGGCCGCCAGGGCGGCAAGGACCTGACCGTGGCCGGTGTCGGCAACGACCTTCCCGAGGGGCAGGCCGCGTTCGCCCGGCTGGTCACCGCCGTGACACGCGTCATGGAGGCGACCGACACTCGTGAGGAGGAGCCGCACTCGGCGGCGGCCCAGTTCTGGAGCGCGATCCACGGCTACGTGCTGCTGGAGATCGCCGGCTTCTTCGACGGCGACGGCGATCCCGTCGAGCGGTACCTGGTGCCTCTCGGGACGAAGCTGGTCGTCGGGATCGGCGCGACCCCCGAGCACACGGCCCGCTGCGTCCGCCAGATCGCCGCCGCCCGGCCCCGGGCGGAATCGATCACCGAGGCCTGAGATCGAGGTCCGCCCTGCTGCCGGCGGGGCCGTACTCATCACTCGGTGAAGCCGCGTCCTCGACGCCGGTCTGTGCGCATCTGTCCTCTTCGGCGGCGCAGTTACCGAGCATTGCGCACGCCGTTCAGCATCTGGCCAGGAGGTCCGCGATGGCCGCCGTGACCGGGCCGCAGCCGTCGTCCGGCGAGACCGCTTCCAGCCATGCCCACTGACCGTTGGGATTGAGATCCAGGAAGACCCACTCGCCCGCTTCGGTCAGGGCGAAGTCCGCCGAGCAGAACGACAGACCGTAGGACGCCGTCGTCCTCAGCAGGCCGCTCCGGACGGACGAGGGCACCTCGATCGGCCGGTAGTCCAACCGGCCGTAGTCGCTGCGCCAGTCCGCCCTCGCTGCCTCCGACCGGGCGATGATCTCCGTGCCGAACACCTGGTGCCCGACGACCGTGATCCGCGCCTCGGACCTCTTCACCACCGGCTCCTGGAACAGGTGAGCGGCCCCGGAGACCGAGTCGTCGATGTCCTCGGCGGAGACGACCGTGGCGTACACCGTCTGCGGGCCGTCGGCCGACCCCTGGTAGGTGTGCGCCGCCATGGTCTTGTAGACGGCGGAGCCGCCGATCGAGCGGACGAACCGCCGTCCCTCTTCGGGATCGTTGGTTATCAGGGTCCTGGGCACCGCCAGACCCGCACGGTGGGCCGTGCGGAGCTGGGACGGCTTCCATTCCGCGGCTCGGATGGCCGCGGGGTGGTTGAGCCAGCGACAGTCGAGGGCCTCGATGACACCGACGAATCCATGCCGCGTCTCGATCGCCGCGAACTCCTCGGCGTACTCCGCCGCGCCCCCGCCCGGCACGGCCCCGCCCCGCGCGGCTCCGCTGGGCGGGGCCGCCGGCCGGACTCGTGACGGCTTCCGGTAGTAGGCGGCGGTCACCTCGTCGATGCGGAGGGAGAGCCCGTCGGCGACGAGCTCTCCGCACCACCTCTCCTCATGGAGCCGAGCGCTCATCACCGCCCGCGCGGGGAAGTCGCCGTAGTCGACGCGCGCCGTGGCGATGCCACGAGCCCGGAGCCGGTCGATGACCCGGTCGGCGGTCAGGTCGCAGCGCTCGGTGATGACGAGAACCAACGGCCGCATGACGCCTCCTTGGTCGGTCACGGAGTACCGGTCTGTGGCACCGTGTCCGGCTAGTCGTGGTCCGTGTCGGAGTCCGACATGGTCCCGTGGGTGTGGGTGCTCGTGGCCATGTGGACGTCGCGGTGTGCGGGGACGCGCCCCTGCTCGGTGCCGATCCAGTTGATCTGGGTCAGCGGGTCGTACTCCGGCGCCGCGCCGGTGAGGTCGATCACGGCCGCGTCGTCGTAGGCGCGCAGGAAGCGCATTCCGAACGGTCGCGCCGCCAGGGTTCCAGCCGTCTTGCCGTCCATGGGTCGTCCCTTCTCCGAGGTCCCCGGACCGACCGCCACCGGTTCCCGGACGCCGTTGCGGCGTTTCCCGGAATCGGTGGACTCACCGGGGTGTGACCCGATTCTGCGGAGTGCGGACGTCGGGGACGAAGGTGTCTGGCACTATCCGTACAGGGCCGTACAGCCCCGTCCCTTCAGGAGGAGGCTCCTGCGGCCGCGTTCGGAGACTCTGAGGGGCGGTTCCGGGGTGGGGGTATCGGGAGAACACGCTGATCCGGGCGCGATCACCGCGCGTGAGGATTTCGCCCGGGAGCTGACGCGGTTGCGGGAGTCGGCCGGGCTCACGGTACGTCAGGTGGCACAGCGGATCGGCGAACAGCGCGCGCACAGCACGATCGGCGACTGGTTCGCCGGCCGGGGGCTGCCCTCCATCTCGTCGCGGGAGCTGTTGATCAAGGTCCTGGGCACCTGCGGGGTGGACGACGCGGTTCAGGTCGAGGCGTGGCTGGAGGCGTGGGTCAGGGTCCGGCGGGAGCCCGGGAGACGGCCGGGCGGACCCGAGCCGTACCGGGGGCTGAAGGGCTTCACGGCCGAGGACGCCGCATGGTTCTTCGGCCGCGACGCCGCCCTCGCCCGGCTGCTCGAATTCGTGGGCGGGGAGGACGGCGACGGCGTCCGGGTCGTGGTCGGGCCGTCCGGGGCGGGAAAGTCGTCCCTGCTGCACGCCGGCTTGGTCGCGGCGGTGCACGGCGGCGCGCTGTCCGGGTCCGCGGAGTGGCCCGTGGTACTGCTGACTCCGGGTTCCGCGCCGGTCGCCGCACTGGCCGCGGCGGACCGGCCGGGCACCCGGCGCCTGATCGTGGTCGACCAGTTCGAGGAGCTGTTCACCGCCGGGTCCGACGAGGAGGAGCAGGAGCGGTTCATCTCCGCGCTGGACGCTGCCGCCCGCGAGCGGCCCGGCGCCGTCGTCGTGGTCGGGCTGCGGGCCGACTTCTACGGGCACGCGCTGCGCCGGCCGCTGCTGGAGGCCGCGGTACGAGGCGGGCAGTTCACCGTGGGCCCGATGCGCGAGGCCGAACTGCGGGAGGTGATCACCGCGCCGGCCCGGCAGGCGCGCCTGGACATCGAGGACGGCCTGGTCGAGCTTCTGCTGCGGGAGGTCACCCCACGCCGACGTGCCGACTCGGCCGCGAACGAGGCCGGGGCCCTTCCCCTGCTCTCGCACGCCCTCTACAGCACGTGGGACCACAGCCGGAACCGGCGACTGACGATCGCCGACTACCGGGCGGTCGGCGGCATCGACGGCGCGGTCGCGGCCACCGCCGAGGCCGTCTACGGATCGCTGACCGCCGCAGAGCGGGAGACGGCCCGGCGGTTGTTCCTCAGCCTGGTGCACGTCGCCGAGGACACCGCCGACACCCGCCGTCGCCTGACCATGACCGAGGTCCGCGCCAACGCGTGCCCACCCCTGGCCGGTCTCGGTCCGGGCGGTCCTCCCCCGGAGGGTCACGCGCCCGAGGACCCCTCTCCCGCCGACCCGGCGTCCGCCGTCGACGAGGTCCTGGCGCGGTTCGTCCAGCAGCGCCTGATCACCGCGGACACGGACACCGTGTCGATCGCTCACGACGCCGTGTTATCGGCGTGGCCGCGGCTGCACGACTGGCTGAACGCCGATCGGGCGGGGCTGCTGGTCGGGCGGCGCCTCGCCGAAGCGGCCTCCGCGTGGCGCCGCGAGGGCGACGACCCGGCCGCGCTGTACTCGGGCACCCGGCTGGCGGTCGCCCGCGAGTGGGTGGCCGGAGCCGGGCCGCGCGCCGTTCTCACCCCGCTCGTCCGGGAGTTCCTCGAAGCCTCGGCGACCCGCGAGTACCGCGAACGGTTCGCCGCCCGGCGCCGGAGCAGACGGCTGCGGCTGTTCGCCGCCGCGCTGGCGGCCCTGCTGGTGCTGGCGAGCGCGGCGCTCGGGGTGGCCGTGCACAACGGACAGGTCATCCGCGACGAACGCAACTCCGCTCTGTCGGGCAAGGTGGCGAACGAGGCGACCGCCCTCGGCGCGGCGAACCCCGCGCTCGCCGCGCAACTCGCGCTGGCCGCCTACCGCCTCGCCCCCACGCCGGAGGCACGCGGCAGCCTGCTCAGCACCACCGCCTCGCCGTACGCCACGCGCCTGACCGCCCACACCGCGGCCGTCTACGCCGCGGTCTTCAGCCCCGACGGCCGCACGCTGGCCACAGCCGGGCTGGACCACACCGCGCGACTGTGGGACGTCGCCGACCCTCACCGCCCCACCGTGTCGGCCGTCCTGACCGGGCACACCGACGGCGTGACGTCGGTGGCGTTCAGCCCGGACGGCCGCCTGCTCGTCACCGGCGGAGGGGACCATACCGCCAGGCTGTGGGACGTCGCCGACCCCCACCGCCCCGCCGCGCTGGCCGTCCTGACCGGGCACACCGACGGCATCCGGTCGGTGGCGTTCAGCCCGGACGGGCGGACCGTCGCGACCGCCTCCTACGACCGCACCGCACGGCTGTGGGACGTGACCGACCCGCACCATCCGGTCGCCGCGGCGACCCTCACGGGCCATCGGCAGGGGCTGGCGGCGGTGGCGTTCGGGCCGGACGGGCGGACGCTCGCCACCACGGCGTACGAGAACACCGTACGGCTGTGGGACGTGTCCCATCCGTACCATCCCGCCGCCCTCGCCCAGCTGAACGGGCACACCGACCGCGTCCTGTCGGCCGCGTTCAGCCCCGACGGCCATACGCTCGCCACCGGGAGCTTCGACAGCACGATCCGGCTCTGGAACGTCACCGATCCTCGGCATGTCCGCACCATCGTCGTCCTCGCAGGCCACGGCAACGGCGTCGTCGCGCTGGCGTTCTCCCCGGACGGCCGGGAACTCGCCAGCGGCAGCTATGACCGGACCATCCGCCTGTGGAACGTGGCCGACCCGGCCGACGGGGACAACCCCGCGGTGCTCCGCGGCCACGCCGCGACCGTCTACGCCGTGGCGTTCAGCCCCGACGGCGCTTATCTGGCGAGCGGCGGCGGCGATGAGACGTCCCGGGTCTGGGACCTGCGTTCGCCGATCCTGGCCGACCACCCCGGCGCGGTGGACACCCTGGCCTTCAGCCCGGACGGCCGCACGCTCGCCACCGGTAGCTACCGGGCCGCCGAACTGGACGACGTCACCACCCCGGACCGGCCCGTGTCCCTCGCCGTGCTGGACGGCCACACCGACGGCGTTCTCGTCACGGCGTTCACCCCAGACCGGCGAACGCTCGTCACCTCCGGCCTCGATGGCGCCCTGCGGCTCTGGAACCTGACCGCCCCCGGCGGTCCCGCCCTGCTCGCCACCCGGGACGTGGGAGCCGGTAACATCCTCGCCGGCGCCATCAGTCCGGACGGCCGCACCCTCGCCCTGGTCGGGGAGAGCACCGACGCGCGGCTGTGGGACCTCTCCGCCCCAGGCCGTCCGGCCGCGCTGGCCACCCTCACCGGGCACGGGGACAGCGTCACCACCGTCGCCTTCAGCCTCGACGGACACACCCTCGCCACCGGCAGCAGCGACCGCACCGCGCGGCTCTGGGACGTGACCGACCGGCTCCATCCGATCGCGCGCGCCGTGATCACCGGGCACACCGCCGGAGTGAACGCCGTCGCCTTCGGCCCGGACGGCCATACGCTCGCCACCGGCGGCAGCGACGGCACCGCGCGACTGTGGAACGTCACCGACACCCGACACCCGACCCCGCTCGCCACGATCACCGGCCACGCGGACAGCATCACGACCGTCGCCTTCAGCCCCGACGGACACACCCTCGCCACCGGCAGCAATGACCGCACCGCCCGACTGTGGAACGTCACCGACACCCGACACCCGACCCCGCTCGCCACGATCACCGGCCACGCAGACGGCATCACCACCGTCGCCTTCAGCCCCGACGGACACACCCTCGCCACCGGCAGCAGCGACGGCACCGCACGACTGTGGAACCTGGACGCCGGGGACGTCGCCCGCCGGGTCTGCGCCCGTTCCTTCCCGGCCGTCACCCCGGAGGAGTGGGCGCAGCACTTCCCCGGCATCGCCTACACGCCCCCCTGCCACTGACCGCCGGCCTCTCGGCTACTCCCAGAGCCGGGCGGTCGGCACGGCGTCGGGCTCGGTGCGCAACGCCTTGCCCACCGCCCGGACGACCACGGGGGCCGGGTCGGCCAGCATCGGGGCGATCCGCGCGAGAGACACCCCCAGGCGGCGGACGGCACGGACCGCCTCCGCCCGCACCCGAGGACTCGGGTGCTCCAGGAACGGCAGCAGCAGATCGATGTCCTGCCGGGTACCGCATTCACCGAGCCCGGCGACCAGCGTCCGAATCCGGCCCGCCGCCGGATCCGTGGCCAGGGCCTCGCGGTAGAGCACGGCGGGGTCACGCCCCTCACGGCGGACGGCCCACTGCGCGGTGGCGCGCATCATCGTCGGCCGGTCCGCCAGATACGCGGCACCGGTCTCGGGACGGCCGAGTCGCACCAGGGCCGTGAGCGCCTCGATCCGGACGTTCGCGCCGCCCTCCCCGAGCAACCGCTCCAGCACGTCGGGACGCTCGTCTCGTACGGCTTCGGCCACGACCCGCTCCGCGCACAGGGCGCGGCAGACCACGTCCCGCTCCCCCAGCGCGGCGCGCATGACCTCCTCGGATCGGGCCCGGCCCGACTCCAGCCACAGCCGGTACGCCCAGCGCCGCAGCCCGCGGTCGCGGTGGGCCCGAGCCGACGCCAGCGCGTCCTCCGGAGCCGACCGCAGGGCCTCCGCCAAGGCATCCAGAGCATGGGGACCTCGCGCCCACGATCCCATCGCGACCGCGACACTCGCGGCCGCCGGAAGGGCGGCGGTGTCCGCGGTCCGCAACGCCGCCTCCAGGGACCGGCGCGCCCGCTCGCGGACCTGCGGCACCCAGTCGGCGGTGCGCAGCACGAGGATGGGAAGCGGCAGCCTGCTCCACGCCGCGCTCGCGACCGCGGCCTCCCTCCGGTGCCCGTCTCCGGAGCAGGCCATGACGAGCGACGGCAGGCGCGCGTCCCTCGGCAGCGAGGCCGCCGCCGTACCGGCGCCGTACCTCACCCCGGCCGTACGGAACGCCCGGTCGAGCCCGATCCAGGTCGTCGCGCTCGCGACCGACAGCATCGCCGTGACCTCATCCGCGGGTTCGCGACCGGCGGCGGCGTCGGCGACGCGAGCCGCCAGCGGCCCGTAACCGGGGACGTGGTACTCGCGGACGACCTGGATGGGACCGGCCAGGTGGGCGTTGAACTCCTCGAGTTCCTCCGCCGGCACCCACAGCTCCAGGATGGTCCGGCCGCCGGCCTGCCGGACGGGGTAGCGACGTGCGAAGCCGGCGTCGACCTCGAAGCGCGTCACGAACCCGGCACCCGACGCCGGGACGTTCCAGTCCCGGGCGATCTTGACCGCGTACGCCTCGTTCAGCACCGGATAGAAGATCGGCTGGTCGGGCAGCCGAGGCGGCCATGCCCGCCACCCGGACGCGCGCAGCAACGCCAGCTCGGCAGGCCCGACCGGCCGCCACAACGTCAACGTCGCACGCCGCCCCGTCATCGCTCACCGCTCCTCTGTTCCCGAGGCCCCAGTGTCGCGACGCCCCGGAGCATTCCGCCACCGAATACCGTGGCGGCGCGGCGGTCAAGCCGAGGCGGCGTCCTGGGTCGCCCCCAGGGCGGCGGACGGGCGGGTCTCCTGGGCGCGTACGGTCGCGCGGTTCAGCGCCCACATCGCGGCGAAGCCGATCACGAGTGCGGCCAGCACGCCGAGGTTGGCGAAGGCCCAGGAGCCGGACCTGCCGCCGAGGCCGAGCGGCTCGAGCAGGTACCCCTGCCATTTGAGCCAGCTCGCGGCCGTGTTGGTCACCAGACCCCAGCCGATGGCGGTGGCGGCGAGCAGAATCACCGGGGGCAGCGGCGGAACGTCGCCGTACCGGCCCGCCGGCCGGTAGAGGTCGGTCTCGTCGTAGTCCCGGCGGCGGCGCGCGATGTCGGCCAGCATGATCCCGCACCAGGCGGCGACGGGGACGCCGAGGGTCGTGAGGAAACCGGTGAACTGGCCGAGGAAGTCGCCGGAGACGAAGACGACGTAGACGGTCCCCAGCATCATGAGCACGCCGTCGACCAGGGCGGCGGCGTACCGCGGCACCCGCAGGCCGGCCGCCAGCAGGGCCAGCCCGGAGGAGTAGATGTCGAGTACGGCGCCGCCGACGAGGCCGAGCACCGCCACCGCGGCGAACGGGATGAGGAACCAGGTGGGCAGGATCGTCGTGAGCGCGCCGATCGGGTCGGCGGCGATCGCCTTGCCGAGGTCGGCCGACGATCCGGCGAGGAGCAGGCCGAAGACGAGCAGCACGGCCGGCGCCAGGGACGCCCCGAAGGTCGTCCAGCCGACGACGCCGCGGCCGGAGGTGCTCCTGGGCAGGTAGCGGGAGTAGTCGGCGGCGGCGTTCACCCAGCCGAGGCCGAAACCGGTCATCATGAAGACCAGGGCGCCGATGACCTCCTGGGTGGAGCCGGCGTGGATGGCGCTGACGGTGTGCCACTCGATCCGGTGCGCGACCAGGAGGATGTAGACGACCGTCAGCGCGCCGGTGAGGACGGTGATGACCGCCTGCATGCGCATGATCAGGTCGAAGCCGATGACGCCGCCACCGACGATCAGCACCGCGACGACGATGAGCGCGACGACCTTGGTGGCGGTACCGCCGCCCCAGCCGAGACGGCCGAAGACGGTCGCGGTCGCCATCGTCGCCAGGGCGGTCAGGACCGTCTCCCAGCCCACGGTGAGCAGCCAGGAGATGGCCGACGGCAGCCGGTTGCCCCGGACGCCGAACGCCGCCCGGCTCAGCACCATCGTCGGCACCGACCCGCGCTTGCCGGCGACCGCGATGAGACCGCACAGGAGGAACGAGAAGACGATGCCGACCAGCCCGGCCAGCAGGGCCTGCCAGAACGAGATGCCGAAGCCGAGCGCGAACGACCCGTAGCTCAGCCCGAGGATCGACACGTTCGCGCCGAACCAGGGGAAGAACAGTTGCCGGGGCCGTCCCTTGCGGTCGGCGTCTCCGATCACGTCGATGCCGTGCGTCTCGATCCGGAGTGGCCGCCCGCTCTCGCCGTCCGCCGAGGCGCCGCCCTGGACACCGCTCATTGGTACCTGCCTGTCCCGACCCGTCTCTGCTGTCCAGCGCACCGTAGAGGCCGCCCGTTATAGCGGTCAATGACCGGTTCAAAATGCCTCGCCGTGCGGGGCCGGACGACGATTGCGCGTTCCGGCACCGTGTGATCCTTTGCGAGGATGGGCGATTTCCTCGTTGTGGGCGCCGGCGTGGCCGGTGCCGCCGCAGGTTACTTCCTGTCCGCGTTCGGCGACGTGACCCTCCTGGAGATGGAGTCCGCTCCGGGGTACCACTCGACCGGGCGGTCCGCCGCGTTGTTCTCCGAGTACTACGGCAACCCCACCGTGCGCGCGCTCACCGCGGCGAGCCGCGCGTTCCTCACGGCACCGCCGCCGGGCTTCGCCGACGGACCGCTGCTCTCTCCGCGCGGCGTGCTGACGCTGTGCCCGGCGGGCGCGGAGGACGACTTCGCCGCGATGCTCGCCGACGGGCTGTCCGCTCCCGTCCCGGTCCGGGAGATCGACGTCGCCGAGGTCACGGAGTACTGCCCGATCGTCCGGACCGGGCGGTACATCCGCGCGATGGTCAAGCCGGGCGCGATGGACATCGACGTCGACCTGCTCCACCAGGGGTTCCTGCGCGGCGTCCGGGCGCGCGGCGGCACGGTGGTCACGGGCGCGCGGGTACGGGAGCTGTCGCGTGACGGTGGGCGCTGGCGGGCGGCGACTGACGCGGGCGTGTTCACCGCGCCCGTCGTGGTCGACGCGGCCGGGGCGTGGGCGGACGAGGTCGCCGCGCTCGCCGGCGTCCGCCCGCTGGGCCTCACGCCGCTGCGCCGTACGGCGTTCCTGGCGGACCCGCCCGACGGGACCGACGCCGCCCGGTGGCCGATGGTGACCGACGTGGCCGACACCTTCTACCTCAAGCCGGAGTCGGGACGGCTGCTCGTCTCCCCGTCCGACGCGACGCCCGTGCCGCCGTGCGACGCGCGCCCGGACGACCTCGACGTCGCGCGCGCGGTCGAACGGGTCCAGGAGGCCACGACGTTGCGGATCCGTAGCGTCCGGCACGCGTGGGCCGGGCTGCGGACCGCGGCTCTGGACGACACCCCGGTGATCGGTGAGGCGCCGGACGTGCCGGGCTTCGTCTGGCTCGCCGGCCTCAGCGGGTACGGCGTGCAGACATCGGCCGCCGTCGGCCGGATCGCCGCGGCCGCCGCGACCCGTACGCCGCCCGCCGACGCCGGCGTCGATCCGGCGGCGCTGTCGCCCGCCCGGTTCCAGGAGGCCCGCCCGGTCCGGTGACCGCCGGCAACGGCAGGTCGCGATGGCGAGTCATATTACAGAGTCAGAAACATCATCCGACAACCCTGCTTCAGCGAGAAAAGGCACCGGTAAATGCGTGAGGCTCTACCCGGAATACGTCGGAGATGATCGGAATACCGATCATCGATCGCCATTTTGCAAGATCATCTGACCGAAACAGATTCGCGCAGAGATCCCACCGGACCGAAATCAGGAGCGGCCAGGTCGAGGTCATCGCAGGCCGTCGATAATGTACGTTCCGCCCCCGGTCGACCGGCGTTCGGATAGGGGTCCCGTCGCGGCCGGCGCGCCCGCGGCTCGCGCCGCGGGCGCTCGGGATCGCCGCATATGACGGCGGCCCCCACTCTGGCGGAGCTCGGCGAATCCGATGGCCACAGGGGCACGTCGACGCCGGTCCGCGCTCAGTCAACTCGGCCGGTCGATGACGATTCCGCGTGGGGCCCCACCGGCCAGGAGCCTCTCGGGCGACTCCGTACGGCGACGAAACGGCCACCATCCGTTCCGGGCGCGAGGTCCGATGAGGTACCCGGAAGAGGGCCTTGCGAAATCCGCGGCGAGCGGCTTAATTTACCGCCAGCTTCGCAGCCATATCTCCGGCGGGTCCCAGAAAGGGCCCGCCCACCTTTTGTGACCCCCGGATGGGGAGGTGTGGATGCCCGGACAGTCGGCCGACGACGTATGCGGTGATTGGAAGTCACCGATAAGTTCCACAGACCAGCGTGATCCGTCCAAGCGGCGCTTCACCGGACGAGCGGTCGACCACGGCGGGTTCCGTCCGGTCTCCGCACTGATCGAGGAGCGGGCCGACCGGCATCCCGAACGCCCGGCCGTCTCATGCGGCGGGCGCACGCTCACCTACCGGCGGCTGGACGAGCTGGTGGGCGGCCTCGCCGCCACGCTGGCCGAGCGCGGGGTGCGCAGGGGCGACGTGGTGCCCGTCCTGCTCGTCAACAGCCTCGAGCTGCCGATCACGTACCTGGCGCTGATGAGGCTCGGCGCGGCGTTCGTGCCGCTGGACCCGGCGTGGCCGCGGGAGCGGATCCGCAGCACGTTCGGCGTACTGCCCAGAACCCCCGTGCCGTGCGCCGCCGCGGAGTCGATCCCGGAGGAGCACCGCGGCCGCGCGGTCGTGGTCGACGTCGACCTGATCACGCCGGCGGAGCACCGCGCCACCGCGGCGCCGGAGCCTGACGACCTGGTCTACGGCTTCTTCACCTCGGGCACGACGGGCACGCCCAAGTGCGCGATGAACCGGCACGCCGGGCTCACCAACCGGCTCCGCGCCATGGCGCGCTACTTCGGCGTGACCGACGCGGACGTGGTGCTGCAGAACAGCAAGCACACCTTCGACTCCTCGCTCTGGCAGCTGTTCCTGCCGCTGATCACGGGCGGGCACGCCGTGCTGCAGGTCCAGGGCGAGTTCCTGGACCTGCGGCGGACGATCGACACGATCGCGGAGTACGGCGTGACCGCCACGGACTTCGTGTCGAGCATCTTCAACGCGCTGGCGGCCGAGGTGGACCGCGACGAGCGGTCGCTGCGCAGGCTCTCGTCGCTGCGATGGCTGATCGTGGGCAGCGAGCCGCTCAACCCCGACGCCGTCCACCGGATGATGGCCCAGTTGCCGGGTCTCACGGTGACCAACGGCTACGGGCCGACCGAGGCGAGCATCGGGATGGTCTTCCACACCGTCTCCCCCGCGGACGGCGACGCCGTGCCGCTGGGCCGCCCGATCGACAACTGCTACGCCGTGGTGGTGGACGACGGCCTCCGCCCCGTGCCGCCCGGCACCGTCGGCGAGATCGTCATCGGCGGCGCCTGCCTGGGCGCCGGCTACCTGGGCGCGCCGGCGGCCACCGCGCAGGCGTTCGTCCGCAATCCCTTCCCCGAGATCCCCGGCGACCGGCTCTACCGCACCGGCGACCTCGGCCACCTCGACGACCAGGGCCTGCTCTACTTCTCCGGGCGCAAGGACTTCCAGGTCAAGATCGGCGGGGTCCGGATCGAGCTCGGCGAGATCGCGGTCGCGGCGGAGAAGTGCCCCGGGGTGCGGCAGGCGGAGGTCCTCGTCGCCGAGCAGGCGGGCACGAGGTCGCTGGCCCTGTTCGCGTCCGGGACGGACCTGACGGTGGACGCGCTCCGGGACGGGCTGCGCCGCACGCTGCCCCGGATCAGCGTGCCCCGGTACTACTTCCTGCTGCCGGACATCCCGCTGAACGACAACGGCAAGGCCGACCGGGGACGGCTCCAGGCCATCCTCGACGCCCGGCTCGCGGAGGACGCCGCGCGGCTGGCCGAGAGCCCGCCCGCGGCGACGCCGGCCGACCAGGTGCTGCGGGCGCTCCGCTCGGTGCTCGGCCGGCCGGACCTGGCCGCCGACGCGCACTTCATGGAGGCGGGCGGGGACTCGCTCCAGGCGCTGTCGCTCGTCCGCATGCTCACCGCCGAGTGCGGGGTCGAGGTGGAGGTCCAGGACCTGTACGAACGGCCGACCGCCGACGGGCTGACCGGGCTGATCGAGGCCCGGCGGCGTGGCGGAGCGGTGATCGAGGCGGAGTCGGTGCTCATGGTCCGCGACGCGGCCGTGCCCGACGGCGAGCCGATCCGGGCCGCCGACCCCGCCGGGAGGCTGCGGACCGTGCTGGTGACCGGGGCGACCGGGTTCGTCGGCAGCCGCCTCGTGCACGAGCTGCTGGCCCGTACCGACCTGCGGGTGCGCTGTCTCACCCGCGCCGGCGGCGACTTCGGCGCCACGGCACGGGTGGTCGGCGCGCTCGCCGAACGCGGCCTGTGGGAGTCGCGGTTCGCCGACCGGATCGAGGGCTACGCCGGCGACCTGTCCCGGCCCGGCCTGGGCCTGGACCCCGGCACCTGGGAGCACCTCGCCCGCACCTGCGACCTGGTGCTGCACAACGGCGCGATGGTGAACTTCCTGTTCGACTACCGCGCGCACCGCCACGCGAACGTGCGCGGCACCGTCGAGCTGCTGCGGCTGGCGATGGCGCACCGGCCGGTTCCACTGCACCACGTCTCGACGCTGGCGACGCTGCAGAGCGAGGCGCTCGGCCACGAGGAGCCGCTTTCCGAGGGGTTCGAACCGTCCCGCGCGAGAATGCCCGACGGCGGGTACGCCCGCTCGAAGCTGGTCGCCGAACGGCACCTGGCCGCCGCGCGGGCGCGGGGCGCGCTGGTGACCGTGCTACGGCTCGGCGAGGTGATGCCGAGCGAGGACAACGCGTACCCGAACACCTCGGCGCTCACCCACCTGCTGCTCGCGGCGTTCCCGCGCCTCGGCGTGCGGCCCGACGCCGCGATCCTGTCGGACTACACACCCGTCGACTACGTGGCCGCCCGGGTGGTGGCCGCGGTCTGCGACCGCGACGCCTGGGGCCGTACGTTCAACGTCTTCCATCCGGAGAGCGTCGACTTCGGCGCGGTGATGGCGCCGCTGCCCGCGATCCCCTGCGGCGACTTCCTCGCCCGGGTGCGGGAGGCCGCCCTCGCCACCGGGGACCGGGAGCTGACCGCTCTCGCGTCGCTCCTGCCCGGCCGGCCCGACGCGGACGAGCGAACGCTGAAGGAGGCGTTCGCGGCCATGCTCACCGACAACCCACGGCTGTTCCGCAAGGACGAGTGCCGCCTGCTCGAGGAGCGCGGGGAGCTCACCGACGGGCGGCTCGACGGCGCGATCGCCGCGTACCGGGACCGCCTCGTCCGGGGCGAGACGCCGGAGCCCCACGACGCGCTGGGGCCGCGACGCCAGGTTTCCACCAGCTGACGACGAGACGGGAAGGGCGAGCGATGCGCTATCGCACGATGGGAAGACTCGGCTGGGAGGTCAGCGAGGTCGGCTACGGGATGTGGGGCATCGGCGGCGGCCCCGGCAACTTCACCGGCTGGGACTACGACCTCGCGCCGCGCTGCCTCGACGAGGCGGTCGAGCTGGGCTGCACGTTCTTCGACACCGCCTGGGTGTACGGGCGCGGCATCAGCGAGCAGATGCTGGGCGCGCTGCTGAAACGCCATCCCGACCGGCGGCTGTACGTCGCGACGAAGATCCCGCCGAAGAACCGCGAGTGGCCGCCCGGTCCCGAGGACACCCTCGACGACGCCTACCCGGCCGACCACATGCGGGAGTACACCTACCGCAGCCTGGAGAACCTCGGGACCTCCCGCGTCGACCTGCTGCAGTTCCACACGTGGGAGGACCGCTGGGCCGGCGACGAGCGCTGGCAGGAGGTCGTCGCCGACCTCAAGCGGGAGGGCGTCGTCGACGCGGTCGGCATCAGCGTCAACCGGTGGGAGCCGGCGAACTGCCTCGCCGCGCTCGACACCGGCCTCATCGACGTGATCCAGGTGATCTACAACATCTTCGACCAGGCGCCCGAGGACGAGCTGTTCGAGCGCGCGCGGCGGGAGGGCATCGGGATCATCGCGCGGGTGCCGTTCGACGAGGGAACGCTCACCGGCACGCTGACCGCCGACAGCACGTTCCCGGAGGAGGACTGGCGCGCCACCTACTTCTGCGACGAGAACCTCAAGCCGAGCGTCGAACGCGCCGAGCGCCTGAAGGAGGTCCTGCCGGAGGGCATGTCGCTGCCGGAGATGGCGCTGCGGTTCATCCTGCACCACCCGGCGGTGAGCACGGTGATCCCCGGCATGCGCAGGCCCGCCCACGTCCGCGCCAACCTCGCGGTGGGCGACGGCCGGCCGCTCGACGACGCGCTGCTGCGGGAGCTGCGCGAACACCGCTGGGACCGCGTCCCGACGTGGTGGTCGATGTGAGCGCCGGAGTGATCATGATGTGGGCGCATTCGCGCTCGGCCTCGACCGCGTTCCTGCGCATGATGATCGAGCGGGGCGACGTCGCCGTCCTGCACGAGCCCTTCCTCACGCTGACCGAGGAGGGCGAGGTCGCCGTGCCCGCCGCGGACGGCGGCCGGACGACCGCGCGGTCGGAGGAGGAGCTCCTCGCCCGGCTCGCGGAGCTCGGCCGGACGCGCCCGGTGTTCGTCAAGGAGGTCGTCGACTACGACTACGCGTTCGTGCGCGAGCGGTCCGGTGAGCTCGCCGGGCTGACGCACACCTTCATCGTCCGTGACCCGAAACAGACGATCAGCTCGCACTACGCGGTGAAGCCCGCGGTGACCTGCGCGGAGATCGGCTACGAGCGCCTGTACGAGCTCTTCGAGACCGTCCGGTCCGCCACCGGCCGCGTGCCGCTCGTCATCCGCGCGGAGCGCCTCCTAGGCGACCCGGAGGCGGTGGTCAGGAGCTTCTGCGCGTACACCGGGCTGCCGTTCCTCCCCGGGGCGCTCGCCTGGAAGGCCGGCGAGCGGCCCGAGTGGCGGCGGACCCGTGAGTGGCACGTCGACGCGAGCCACAGCACCGGCTTCACGAGCCGCAGGAACACCTATCCCGTCACGGTCGACAACGACACCACCCTGAAGTCCTTCTACGACCACCACCTGCCGTTCTACGAGCAACTCGTCCAGCACGCGTTCTGAGCAGGAGCAGGCATGGCAACAGAGACAGTGCCGGCGGACACCACCACCGGTCTGCTGCGGCAGTCCCCCGGACGGTTGTTCGCGCGGGCCTTCGCGGCCGACCCCGAACGTGCCGAGGTGAGGTTCGACTACACCATCACCGAGGCGCACGAGCCCACGAAGGACCGGCCACGGCTGACCGTACGGAACCTGCTGAAGGTGCGCCCGGTCGACGAGGACGTCGCGCGGTTCTGGACCGAGACGCGGCCGGCCGCCGAGGACGCCAGGGCGGTACTGGACGCCGACACCCGCCGCGAGGCCGCGTTCCGGTTCGGCATGGCCGAGGCGGGCGTCCACCCGATCCAGGCGTGGGTGCAGATCCCCGACGGGCTCGCCGACGACCCGGACGCGCTCGCGGAGTTCATCGACTACCGGCTGCTCGTCCGCCTGGCGACCGCGGAGAACCAGGCCCTGACGAACGGGCCGTACGGCCTGCTCAACCATCCGGACATCGCCCGGATCGCCTACCGCGACTACGTCACCGGGATCCTGACGGCCTGCGACGAGATCGAGCAGACGGGCGCCACCCCACACGCGATGATCGTCAACCCGAACGACTTCTACCACCACCTCCTCGGCCGGAACGGGCTGCTGGCGGAGCTGGCCACGAGCAACGGCATGAAGATCAGCCGGAACCGCTGGGTGGCCCCGGGCACGGCCCTGGTCGGCGACATCTCGGTGGCGGCCCGGCTCCTGGACGCGCGCCGCTCCGTGATCCGCGTCGCGGAGCCTCCGCCAGGGACCTTCGCGCGGCCGGGCGTCGCCGTCTGCGCCGAGGTCTACGAAGGGCTCGCCGTGCTCCTCCCCGCGCTCTTCTACATCGTCGCTCCGGCGGACGCCGCATGAGGAATCTGGCGTTCTACCGCCCGTACGCCGCGATGTTCGGCGGGATCTTCTTCTGCCTCCTCGGCGTCGGCGCGTCGCTCGGCACCCTGCCCTTCTACGTGCTGGACGAACTGCACGGCAACAAGGTCGAGGTGGGCGTCGTGACCGCCACGATCGCCGTCGCCGCGGTCGTCACGCGCCCGATCGCCGGGCGGATCGGCGACCGCCACGGCTACAAGCTCGTCATGCTGGCCGGCGCGGCGATCTGCGTCCTGGCCGGCGCGGGCTACTACGCCGCCCGCGACGTCCCGGTCCTGGTCGCCGTGCGGATCCTGCACGGCATCGGGGAGGGCAGCGTCTACACGTCGGGCGCGGCCTGGCTGGTGCGGCTGTGCCCGACCGAGCGGCGGGGCCGCGTCGTCGGGCTGTACGGGATCTCCATGTGGCTGGGGATCACCCTCGGCGCGCTGCTCGGCACGGTGGCGATGCGGGAGAGCGGCTTCTCCGCCGTCTGGGGCCTGTGCGTCGTGGTCGGCGCGCTCGGCCTCCTCGTCGTGTCGCTCCGGGAACGCCCGGAGCAGCCCGAGGCCGCGACGACGGCCCGCGCCGCCATCCTGCCGGTCAGCACGGTGCTGCCCGGCGTCGCGCTGTCGCTCGCCGCCCTCGGGTACGCGGCACTGTCGTCGTTCGTGGCGCTGCACATGGCGGCGCGCGGCGTCTCCGACGGGATCGCCGGGTTGAACGCCTACGGCGTCACGTACGTGGGCGTCCGCTTGGTCATCGGCAACCTGCCGGACCGGATCGGCGCGCGGCAGGTGGCGTTCTGGTCGGCGATCGTCGAGGCCGTCGGGCTGCTGGTCGTCGCCGTCGCCTCGAACCTGGTCACCGTCATCATCGGGGGCCTGGTGATGGGCGCGGGCCTGTCCCTGCTGTTCCCGGCGCTCGCCCTGCTCGTCATCAACCGTACGGAGCCGGCGCAGCAGGGCGCGGCGCTGGGCGGATTCACCTCGTTCTGGGACATCGGGCTGGCGGTGGGCGGCCCGTTCGCGGGTCTCATCGCCAACGCGTCCGGCTATCCGGCCGTGTACTGGGTCATGATGGTCTGCGCGGTCGTGTCGGCGCTGCTGTCCTGGACGACGAACCCGCAACGGAGGCCGGTGATGCAGGAGCCGTGACCCCGCCGCTCCTCGAGCGGTTCGCACGGTCGGACCCGGTTCGCGTGATTGACGCGGGTTCGCGCGGAATCCGCGAACTACCTGTGCGTTCTCTTGGGGTTCCCCGTCGTGTCACAGGGCATTGCGTCGTTGACCCCCTCGCATGTCCCGAAACGCCACGGAACTCGAGGAGGGCACCGATGACAGAGACGGCTCAGCGGGCGCGGCAACAGGAGCACCGCGAGGAGCAGCGGGAACGGCCGCAGCAGCGCGGCAGGCGGGAAGAACCGTCGGACGGCAGCGTCGGCGTCGTGCTGGCGGGGGCCGGTGCGCGCGGCGCGTACGAGGCCGGGGTGATGTCGGTCCTGCTGCCGGAGCTCGACAACCGGGGCTACCGGCCGTCCGTCTTCGTGGGCACCAGCGCCGGTGCGATCAACGCCGCGCTCTTCGCCTCCCTCGCGCATCTGGACGCCGCCGAAGCCGCCGAACGAGCGCTGTCGATGTGGCGATCGGTGCGCCGCGGCATGGTCTTCAGGCCGATCCTGCCGACGCTGCCGTTCGCGGCGATGCGCTACCTGCTCAGGCTGGGCAACCTCCCGATCCCGATGACCGGCGGACTGCTCGACACCCGGCCGCTGGGAACCGCCCTGGCCCGCATGCTGAACTGGCGGGACCTGCACAAGAACCTGCGCACCGGAGCCGTGAAGGCGGTTGCCGTCACGGCCACGGCGAGTCACACGGGGCGCACGCAGATCTTCATCGAGAGCCCGAACGTCCGCACCCCGGAGAACGACCTGATCCGCGCGGTCGACTACCTCGATGCCCACCTGATGCCCGACCACATCATGGCCTCGGCCGCCATCCCGGTGCTGTTCCCGCCGGTGCGCATCAAGACCGAGGAGACCGACGGCTGGTACATCGACGGCGGAGTCCGGCTGAACGCGCCGATCGAGCCGGCGATCGACCTCGGCGTCGAACGGGTCGTCGTGATCGCCACCGACCCCGGTAAGCGCCTGGACAAGCCGATCGGCGACCACGCCGGGATGCCGCCGACCGTTCAGGACACCTTCGCCCAACTCCTCAACGGCGCGCTGGTGGACTACATGCTGGAGGACCTGAACACCCTGCGAGACATCAACCAACTGGTACGGGCGGGCGCCACGAACGTCATGAGCCGGGCCACCGGCCGTAAGTACCGCGTCATCGACTGCCTCTTCGCCGGACCGGCTCCGGGCGACGTGGACGAGCTGGGACAGCTCGCCAACACGGTCCTGTCGACGGCCATGGCCGGGGTGCGCGGACTCCAGCACCCCGAGCTGCGCCTGCTCAGCGCGCTCATCGGGCCGACGACGAGCCGCGGTGAGCTGATGAGCTACCTGCTGTTCGAGCCGGAGTTCATCGACCAGGCGATCGAGCTGGGCCGACGGGACGCCCTGCGCATCCTCGAGCCGCTCAAGGAGAAGGACGGGGACATCTGGGCCCTCTGCGACTAGGCGGCACACTCTCCGGAGGCAGCCCATCGTGCCTAGGGTCTGTCCGGTGGATCACGTGGTGATCCACAACAGTGCGGAGACCAGGGTGATC
>NZ_BAABHJ010000036.1:0-12079 GCF_039542035.1 Actinoallomurus liliacearum | reverse complement strand
CTACCGCGGCGACCGCTACCGCATCACCACCAAACTCCACCTCGACCACACGTCAGGGTGAGGTCGGTGGTGTCCCGCCCCCGCAGCCGGGGCCGACGCGGAAGCCGCCGAGGCGCTGTCCCGTCGGTGACCCCAACCCAATACCAAGATGTGGCGCATTCGGTAGTCACGCAACTACTTTGAGTATCCCATGCTGGTGCCGGCAGGCAGGCGCCATGGACATGTCACGGACACACCAGGGGGACGTCATGGTCAAGCAGGTGCATGGCGAGCGTCGGAACGTGGAGCTGGCCGTGAAGCCGCTGTACAGCGGGCTGGTGCCGGACGGCGGAATTCCCCGCTACCAGCTGGCATCCGGTCCGATGGCGCCGGACTCGGCCGCCGCGCTGGTCCGGGACGAGATCATGCTGGACTCCAACGCCCGCCTCAACCTCGCCACCTACTGCACCACCTGGATGGAGCCCCAGGCCAAACAACTGATCGCCGATTCTCTGGACCGCAACCTGATAGACCACGACCAGTACGCCCAGACGGCGGAGCTGGAGACACGGTGCGTGAACATCCTGGCCAACCTCTGGAACGACCCGGGCACCAACGGTGTCGGGTGCTCGACCAGCGGCTCCAGCGAGGCCACGATGCTGGCCGGGCTGGCGATGAAGTTCGACTGGCGTGCGCGGCGACGAGCACAGGGCCTGCCGGCGGACCGGCCCAACCTGGTGATGCCCAGCGTGGTGCACACCTGTTGGCCGAAATTCTGCCGCTACTGGGATGTCGAGCCGCGCTACGTGCCGATCCGCGAACCCGGCTTCACCGTCGACCCGGCCGAGGTGGCGAGCCTCTGCGACGAGAACACCATCGGCGCGGTGGCCATTCTCGGGTCCAGCGCGCTGGGAATCTACGACCCGGTGGCCGAGATGGCGTCCGCGTTGGATCGGCTCCAGGCCGAACGGGGAGTGGACGTGCCGCTGCACGTCGACGCCGCGGTGGGCGGCTTCATCGCTCCGTTCCTCGAGCCCGACCTGGTGTGGGACTTCCGGGTGCCTCGGGTGCTGTCCATCAACACCTCGGGCCACAAATTCGGACTGGTCTACCCGGGCATCGGGTGGATCATCTGGCGCGACAAGAAGGCGCTGCCCAAAGAGCTGATCTTCGAATGCGAGCTGCTCGGCGGCAGCGTGCCCACCTTCACGCTCAACTTCTCCCGATCAGGCGCCCCGGTGGTGGCGCAGTACTACACCTTCCTGCGCCTCGGGTTCGAGGGCTACCGCGCGGTGCAACAAGCCTGCCGTGATGTGGCGTCGTATCTGGCCGAACAGCTCGCGAAGATGCCCGCGCTGGAGGTCATCTCCGATGGAACCCATCTGCCGGTCGTGGCGTTGCGGATGCGGCCCGACACGACCACGACCGTATTCGACATACACGACCGGATGCGCAAACACGGGTGGCAGATACCCGCCTACCACCTGCCCGACGCCCTCGACGACGTGGCCGTGATGCGCCTGGTGATCCGCAACGGCTTCAGCCGCGACACCGCGGACATACTGCTGAACGCGCTGCGCGCCGAGCTGGCCGAGCTGTTTCCCACAGCCACGGCGAAGGCCGACAAGCCCGCCATACCGACGCCGCGACGGCGTGGCCCCGTCTACCACTGAACGGAAACGCCAGGCCGAATGTCGCGGCCTCCTCCCGGGGAAGGTGTTTGAGATGGGCGAGTTCGCGGAGAGCATTACCATCGATCAGTTGAATGACGATCCGTACCTGATTTATGCGCGGTTGCGGGAGGAGGAGCCCGTCGCCTATGTTCCGGCGCTCGATCAGTGGATGGTCACGCGGCATCAGGACGTCCGGACGGTGATCAGTCTGTCGGAGACGTTCATCTCCTATTTCTCGAAGTCTTTGATTCTCAAGGTCTGCGGCGAGGGGAACATGCTCGCGACCGATGGGGACCCGCACAGCGACCTCCGCGGGTGTACCGACGACGACTACGCACGGGAGACGCTGCCGGCGGGCCTTCGGGATCATGTGCGGACGTTGGCTGACAAGTACGCCGATGAGTTGAAGCGCTCCGGGTCACCGGCTGATCTGAAGGAGCAGTACTTCGCGCCGGTCGCCGTGTTGTCAGAGGCGCACATCCTGGGTCTCGATCATATCGATCCGGAAGTCTTCATCAGGTGGGCCGGCGGCATGAACAGTGCCATCACCAACTTCGAGAAGGATCCGGCCAGGACCCGGCTGGGCGAAGAGACCCGGGCCGATATCGACCGGGTCCTCATTCCTTACCTCGAGGAACTCAGAAAGAACCCGATCCACTCGACGCTGTCCAATCTTCTGCACTCCGGACGTGCTACAGGCCAGCCTCGTCCCATCCAGGAGATCCTGCCCACGGTCCGGTTGATCTTGACCGCGACCGAGGAACCCGGCAACGGCGCCAGTTCGACGATGCTTGGTCTTCTCGACAACCCCGACCAGCTCGAAGCCGTGAAGGCCGATCCGTCCCTGCTGGAACATGCGGCCCATGAGGGCCTGCGCTGGCGACCCCCCGTGGGTGCGCTCATGCGGTCCGCCGCCCGCGATTTCGAGCTGGGCGGCGTCACCATCCCGGCGGGCAGCGGTGTGGCGGCCATCGCCGCCTCGGCCAACCGCGACGAGAGGGTCTACGAGAACCCCGACGCCTTCGACATCCACCGGCCGATGCAACCGCACGCCTCGCTTGGCTACGGCAGTCACCGCTGCCTGGCCTGGGAACAGGTCCCAGAGATCATCCGCATCAGCATCGAAGTGCTGCTGGAGCGTTTTCCAACGATCCGACTGGATACCGACAAGCCGCCGGTGCGCTACTACGGCTGGCGTTACCGCGGGCCGAGCGGTCTCCCTGTTCGCTGGTGACCAGAGGTTCACATCTCGGGCATTTCACGCCGTCCGATGGCCGCGAATCCGATGTCTCACGAGATCGCCGCGCTAACTGAGGCTTCTCGGAAATGCTCACTTAATGTAAGCTATCGATGACAATTGGCGATCGAGAGGTTCCTATGAACCACGAGTCCGCACAGGTCGATTCCGGCGCCCGCGAGCGACTGCTACTGCGGTTCCGCATACTCGACTCCGACGGCAACGGCTACCTGGACGAGAGCGACTTCGACCGGCTCGCCACCAACGTGCTCAGTGCACTGGGCGAGCCGCGCGAATCGGCGAAGGGCCAGGCGGTTCTCGACGGGCATCACCGCTTCTGGGCGGGCCTGCGCGCGTCCCTCGACGCCGATGGCGACGGCCGGATCAGCCTGGCCGAGTACCTCGCCAGGCTGGGCGACCCCGGCGACGCGGAACAGGCCGTGACCGACTACGCGACATCAATGGCCGCGCTGGTCGACCGGGACGACGACGGATACGTCGAACGGGACGATTTCCTCACCTGCATGACCGCGAGCGGGTTCGCGGAGGCCAACAGCGCGACCGTGTTCGAGGAGCTGGACGAATCAGGCGATGGCCGGATCCCGGTCGGCCATTGGGCCGCGGCGATCGTGGACTGGTACAGATCCGAGCGCACCGACATCCCCGGCCATGTCCTCGTCACACCGCCTGACGCTTGATCAGGTGTCATATGGCGCCATCATCGGCCAGGGGCGGGACGGGCCGCACGATGTTGGCCTCTGCCAGAGGTCGGGCTGACCGCGCCCTGATCTGAGCCTTCGTAGGCTGCGGACCGTGGAGTTCGAGCGTCGGCGTCTTCTCGGAGCGATCGCGGCAACAGCGGCCTCCGGAGCCGCCGCGCATGCGGGAGCGGCCCGCCGCGACCGACCACCACAGCCCGTTCCACGGCCGTGACGCCCGGCGCGAGGGCGCCGCACTTCTCCGGCGAGATCGTCCACGGTCCGCGCAGGCGCCGGCAGGTCGCCCTGACCTTCCACGGCGCCGGCGACCCGGCCGTCGCGCGGCGGGTGTTGGCCGCGGCTGCGGCCGCCGGGGCGCAGATCACCGTGCTGGCGGTCGGCACCTGGCTGGACGCCCATCCGGAGATGGCGCGGCTGATCCTCGCCGGCGGTCATGAACTCGGGAATCACACACAGAACCACCCCGACATCAACGCGATGACTCCGCTCGCGGCCCGCGCCGAAATCGCCCAGTGCGCCGAACGGCTGCGAAACCTCACGGGCACCATCGGCAGCTGGTTCCGGCCTTCCCGAACGCCGCACGCCAACGCCATGGTCCGAGCCCAGGCGACCGAGGTCGGCTACCGCGCCTGCCTGTCCTACGACGTCGATTCCCTGGACTTCTCCGATCCCGGTCCGGAGGCCGTCGTCCGCAACGTACTCCGCGGAGCGCATGGCGGGTCGATCGTCAGTATGCACTTCGGCCATTCCGGAACCGCGACGGCCATGCCTCCGCTGCTGGAGGGGTTGCGCCGGCGCGGGCTGCGCGCCGTGACGGTCTCCTCATTGTTGAGCCCGTAAGACCCTCACCGTTTCCGGCGGCTCTCACCGGCGCGCGGCCAAATATCCCGCGAGGTGGTCGATGACCTCGCGAGCGTCATCCTCGATGCCGTAGATGAACGTGGACTTGCGCCGTCGCAGCACAGGTAGTCCCAGCGCGTACAGTCCCGGGCTGTCGACCACGCCACCCTCGTGCCGCAGCCGGCCCTTCTCCTCGAGCACGGGTACGTCGAGCCACCCGTAGTCGGGCCGGAACCCCGTCGCCCACACGATCGCGGCGATCTCACCGCTCCGCAGGTCGAGCTGCAACCGTGTCGAGGCGGGCACCCGTGTGGGCGGGAGACGCTCGGGAGGAGCGACGTCAGCGTCGCGCCCGTCCCTCCGCGCCCACTCGTCGAACGTGTCCAGCAGGCGTTCCAGTTTGAGGTCCGCGAGCGAGAACACGTTGCGCAGGCCGCCGGAGAACAGTGCGCGGCCGTCGCGTACGGCCGCCCAGCGACCTACCGGCTCGACTCCCATCGCGGTGAGCGCGTTGATGTCGAGGGTCGTCCGCTCGGGAGTTCCGACGAGCTGGGGAGAGGGGAGCCGCCGGGCCCGCTCGAGGTCGTCGACCTCGTCGTACCGCTGGTCCCACAGGCCGGAGGCGTTCAACCACCAGAGCACGTCGCGTCCGCGGTACGTGCGCGGCATCCGCACCTGCTCCCCCACCGAGATGGTCACCGGCCGACCCGACCGGCGCAGCTCCGCCGCCAGCTGCACACCGGTCGCCGACGCCCCCACGACGAGCACGCCGCCGTCGGGCAGCCCGGCGGGACCGCGGTAGTCGAACGGCGTCAGCTGCCGGACGGACGCCGGCACGGCGTCCGCGAACTGCGGCACCGTCGGCCGGTTGCAGGCTCCGCTCGCGATGACCACCGTCCGGCAGCGGATCTCGCCGCGGCCGGTCGTCACGTGATACCCGTCGTCGGTGCGCCGCAGCGACGTGACGTTCGCGCCGGTCCGGACGGGAGCGCCGGTGACCTTGGCGAACTGTTCGATGAAGTCGGTGACCTCCTCCATCGTCATGTAGCCGTCGGGGTCCGGGCCTTCGTAGTGATGGCCCGGCAGGCGGCTCTGCCAGTTGGGCGTGAGGAGCCGCAGAGAGTCCCAGCGTTCGTGGCGCCAGGAGTTCGCGACCTCGCCGCGCTCCAGGACGACGTGGTCGATCGACCTTTCGCCGAGGAAGTGGCTCGCGGCGAGGCCCGCGTGCCCCGCGCCGATGACGACCGTTGTGACGCGTTCGATGGTGGGACCCCTCAGGCGACGTCGACGGTGACGTCCGTGGGGTTCGTCAGAGCATCGAACACTGCGGAGCGCTTCTGGGACTGGGCCACCAGCGCTTCGATCTCCTGCCTGGAGGCGTCCGCGTCGATGGTGAACGTCACCTTGACGTCGGTGAAGCCGTTACGGACGTCGCTGTCGGCGCCGAGGATCCCGCGAATGTCGTGCTTGCCCTCGACCGTCGACTCGACCGAGCGGAGCTGGATGCCGCGGTTCTGCGCGACGGACGCCACGCCCGCCGTCAGGCAGGCCGCCAGGCCGACGAGGAGGTACTCGATCGGCGTGATGCCGTTGTCCTCGGCCGCGAAGACCGCGGGGTGGTCGGCTTCGAACACCGACTCGGCCTTGTGGCTCTGCTCCTGTCCGAGGCCGAAGAAGTCGCGGACCGTCGTGGTGCTGTGGACGCCGTCCTGCCACTTGGAGGAGGCCCGCCAGGTGAACTGGGCGGCCTCGGGAGCGCCCTTCAGCGCGTCGCGTGCCTCCAGCAGCGCCTGCACGTTGACTCCGTTAGCGACCGTGGTCATGTTCGATGATGCCCTCTCGTCGGATTACTCACATTCCCGATGGGTTCGCTTGACAATACACCGACAGTAACGGGCACCATAGCCCCTGTGACGAAATCGGTTTCCACGCTCGCGGCCGGGTCGGCCGGCACGGTCGAGACGCGGTACCTCGACCTGCCGGAGCCGGTGCGACTCGACTGCGGGCGGGAGCTGCACCCGGTTCGCGTGGCGTACGAGACCTACGGCGTCCTGTCCCCTCGGCGCGACAACGTCGTCCTGGTGTGCCACGCGCTCAGCGGTGACGCCCACGCGGCGGGTTTCGCGAAGGCGCCGCCCGAGGAGAGCACGCGCGACGGATTCGGGGCCGAGGATCGCGACGGCTCGGCCGTGAAGGGGCTCGGCTGGTGGGACGGGATGATCGGTTCCGGCAAGGCGTTCGACACCGACCGTTTCTTCGTCGTCTCCACGAACCTGCTCGGCGGATGCAGCGGGACGACGGGTCCGTCGTCCGCGGATCCGGCGACGGGCCGGCCGTACGGGCCGGACTTCCCCGTGATCACCGTCGCGGACATGGTGCGCACCCAGCGCGCGTTCCTCGACGCGCTCGGCATCGAGCGGCTCGCGGCGGTGGCCGGAGGCTCGCTCGGCGGCATGCAGGCGTTGGAGTGGGCGATCCTGTTCCCCGACCAGGTCGACGCCGTCGTGGCGATCGCCAGCACGCACGCCCTCCAACCACAGGGCGTCGCCTGGAACGCGATCGCGCGTGAGGCGATCATGCGCGACCCGGCCTGGCAGGGCGGCCGGTACTACGGAACGGACCGCGCGCCCGATGCCGGCATGGGCGTGGCGCGGATGGTCGGCCACGTCACGTACCTGTCCGCATCGGCGCTGGGTGCCAAGTTCGGCCGGCGGCTGCAGGTCGCCGACGACATCCGCTACACGATCACCGACGCGGAGTTCTCGGTCGAGAGCTACCTGCGCCACCAGGCCGGATCGTTCGTCAAGCGCTTCGACGCCAACACCTACCTCTACACCTCACGCGCGCTGACCTATTTCGACCTCGCGCGCCAGTACGGCGGCGGATCGCTCGTCCGGGCGCTCGACGGCGTCTCGGCACGGACCCTGCTGATCGCGTTCAGCTCCGACTGGCTGTACCCGCCGTCCGCGTCGAGGGAGATCGAGGAGGCGCTTCGCGCTCTCGGCAGGCCGGTCGAGTTCCATGTGATCGACGCACCGTACGGCCACGACTGCTTCCTTCTGGAAGAAGCGCGGCAGACGCCCATCATCCGCCGATTCTTGAGCAATCACCGTCCGGCCGAAGGCGGGGCCGGATGACGTCCAGGAAGAGACCTTCGTGACCGACAACCCCTCCCGTACCGAAGAGGCCCGCGCGTTCGGGTTCGAGACACGGCAGTTGCACGCCGGGCAACGGCCCGACCCGAACACGGGCGCGCGTGCGGTGCCGATCTTCCAGACGACCAGCTACGTGTTCGAAGATCCCGAGTCCGCGGCGGCGTACTTCAACCTGCAGGAGTACGGGAACACCTACTCCCGGATCATGAACCCGACCGTCGCGGTGTTCGAGGAACGCGTGGCCAACCTCGAGGGCGGCTGCGGCGCGGTGGCGTTCGCCAGCGGCATCGCCGCGCAGGCGGCCGCGCTCTTCACACTGCTCCAGCCGGGCGACCACGTCGTCTCCTCGTCGGCGCTCTACGGCGGCACGGTGAACCAGCTCAAGCACCTGCTGCGCAAGATGAGCGTGGAGCTGACGTGGGTCGATCCCGACGATCCGGACGCCTGGCGGCACGCGGTCCGCCCGAACACGAAGGCGTTCTTCGGCGAGACCATCGGCAACCCCGCCGGAAACGTGCTCGACATCGAGACCGTGGCGGCCGTCGCGCACGAGCACGACCTGCCGCTGATCGTGGACAACACGTTCGCGACGCCGTACCTCTGCCGCCCGATCGAATGGGGCGCCGACATCGTGATCCACTCGGCGACCAAGTTCATCGGCGGCCACGGCACGAGCATCGGCGGCGTCGTCGTCGAGGCCGGCACGTTCGACTGGTCCAACGGCCGGTTCCCCGTGATCGCGGACCCGTCACCGGCCTACCACGGCCTGCGGTTCCACGAGACGTTCGGGACGTACGGCTATCTGATGAAGCTCCGGGCCGAGACGCTGCGCGATCTCGGTGCGGCGCTCGCGCCGTTCAACGCCTTCCTGTTCCTGCAGGGGCTCGAGACGCTGTCGCTGCGGATGGAACGCCATGTCGAGAACGCCCGGGCGGTCGCGGCGTTCCTGGAGTCGCACGAGCTGGCGTCGAACGTGACGTATCCCGGCCTGTCGGCGAGCCGATACCGGCCGCTCGTGGACAAGTACCTGCCGCACGGCGCCGGCGCGGTCTTCTCGTTCGACTGCGCCGGCGGCCGGACCGGCGGGACGGCCCTCATCCGCGGCCTGACGCTCTGGTCTCACCTGGCGAACGTCGGCGATGCCAAGAGCCTGGTCATCCACCCCGCTAGCACGACGCACCGGCAGCTCGGCGACGACGAGCTACGCGCCGCGGGCGTCGGGCCGGGCACGGTGCGCCTGTCGGTCGGCACCGAATCCGTCGACGATCTGATCTGGGACCTGGAGCAGGGTTTCACACATGTCACCGCGGCGACGGGAAAGAAGGGGGCGACACCATGAACGAGCGAAGCGAGGGAATCGACAAGCACAGCACCTTGGTCATGGGGCCGACGAAGGAGGTCTCATGAACGAGCTCGCGCGGTACCAGGACGCCTCGGCGATCCAGCGCGTTCTCCACACGGCCAGGACGATCGCCATCGTGGGGCTCTCGAGCAACGAGCTGCGGGCCAGCTACTTCGTCGGCTACTACCTCAAGCGGCACGGCTACCGCGTGATCCCCGTGAATCCCCGCGAGACACGGATCCTCGGAGAGACGTGCCATGCGAGCCTGTCCGACGTTCCCGTGCCGGTGGACGTCGTGAACGTCTTCCGCGCGCCGGACGCACTGCCGGGGATCGCGCGGGAGGCCGTGGCGATCGGCGCCGGCACGCTCTGGTGCCAGTTCGGTGTGGTCAACGAGGAGGGCGCGCGGATCGCGGAGGACGGCGGCGTGACCGTGATCATGGACCGCTGTCTCAAGATCGAGCACGCACGCTACTTGGGCCGGATGCACTGGCTCGGCTTCAACACGCAGCGCATCACGTCGGTCCGTACCGGAATCCAGTAGCCGACGACACTGATCCTTCCGCGGCATGCCGACCACCGGCCGCCGAAGCCGCCGGCGGTCATGACGCGATCACCTCGCCGGGAGCCGGGCCGACGGCTCGCCGCAATGGATACCTAAAGGGGGCTAATTTGGTAAGAGCGATGGGAGTTTCCTGATGGCGGACGACTGGCACGGCGAGCTGCGGCACATCCGCGGCGCGCAGCTGACCGGGGACACCGGTCAGACCACGGGCATGACCCGGCTGGAGGCGATCTCCGGCAAGACGGTCGGCTCGTCGAAGCTCTGGACGGGCAAGACCCTGGTGGCGCCCGCCACCAGCTCCGGTGACCACCACCACGGCGACACGGAGACCTCGATCTACGTCGTGTCCGGCAACCCGGTGTTCGTCTTCGCCGATGGTGACACCGAGGTACGCCTGGAGACCGAGCCCGGCGACTTCGTCTTCGTTCCGCCGTACGCTCCGCACCGCGAGGAGAACCCCGGCGACGCCGAGGCGGTCGTCGTCATCTCGCGCAGCAGCCAGGAGGGCGTCGTGGTGAACCTGCCCAGTCTGTGGTCGCCGGTCGACCGATCATGACCGCGGACGGCCCGCTGACCGTCGTGGAGTTCACCGACCCCGCGTGCCCGTGGGCCTGGGGGGCGGAACCGAAGTTCCGCTGGCTCCGCGCGGCGCTGGACGGCGTGGCCGCCTGGCGTCGCGTCTACGGCATCCTGTTCGACGATGACGACGATCCGCCGCCGGACCCCGACGCGGATGCCGCCTGGTACCAGCAGTACATCGCGGGCATCGCCGCGCACACCGGACCCCCGTACGCCTCGCGGCTGCGGTGGATGGCGCGGAGCAGTCGGCCGTCCTCACTCGCGGCCAAGGCGGCCGAGGCACAGGGCACCGAGATCGCCGACCTCGTCCCGCGCCGGTTGCGCGAGATCGTCGGCCGCGTGGTCGACCAGTTCTCCACGGCCACCGGTCGCACTCCACGGCTGGCGACCGCCGGCTGAGCATCTGATCGCTTCGGCCCGGACCGCCCCGACACGCAAAAGACCTGGGCGCGCCACGCCACGCCCCGGCGACCACACATCGAAACGGCTTCGGCGAGAAGATTCGCGCTTGCGACGGACGAAGTCGAGGTATTCGTCCTGGAACCCGGTCAGATGAAGTCGGAGACGAGAACGGCGAACTCCTCGGGAGTGGCGATGGGAACCTGGAGTTTCTCGGCCTTGGCCTTCTTCGAACCGGCGTTGTCCCCCGCGACGACCAGGCTGGTGCGGGCGGAGACCGACGAGGACGCCCGTCCCCCGGCGCGTTCGACGAGTTCGTTCATCTGGTTGCGGGACAACTCGGCCAGTCTCCCGGTCATGGAGCCGGTGACGACGATGGACTTCCCGGACAGCGGCAGGTGATCACCGGAGTCGGAGTCGTCGCTCGGCTCTGCGGCGGGGTCGGCCGCGCCCGGTTCGGTCATGGTGACTCCGGCGGCGATGAGCTTGTCGATGACCGGAGCGAGGTCGGCGATCTCGGCGACCAGCATCGCGGCACGTTCGGGGCCGACGCCGTCGACCTCTTGGAACGCGTCGGCGTCGGCGGCGCGGATGGCGTCCATCGTCGCGAAGTGGCGGGCGATGCGCCGGGACATGGACCGGCCGGTGCCGCGCACGCCCAGCGCGCAGAACACCTTGTTCAACGGCTTGGCGCGGGCCGCGTCGATGGCGGCCAGGAGCTTGTCGGTACTGATGTCTCCCATCCGGTCCAGCCCGAGAAGCTGGTCGCGGGTGAGGGTGAACAGGTCGGCGACGTCGGTGACGATGCCGGCGGCCACGAGCTGATCGATGAGCTTGTCGCCGAGGCCCTCGATGTCGAGCTGATCGCGGCCGACGGCGTAGCGGACCGACGCCGCGGCCTGGCAGGCCCGGCCTTGTACGCACCGCCACCGCTGCTGGTCGGTGTCGATCGGGCCGCCGCACCCCGGGCAGACCTGCGGGATATGGATCGGTGTCTCCTCGCCGGTGCGCAGGCCCACCACCGGTGCCTCGACGCGGGGGATGACGTCGCCCGCCTTCTTGACGGTGACATGGTCGCCGATCATCAGGCCTCGGCGGGCGATGTCGGCGGCGTTGTGCAACGTGGCGTAGGTGATGAGGGAACCGTCCACCTTGACCGGCTCCAGCACCGCCCGTGGGGCGATGACACCGGTACGGCCGACGTTCCATTCCACACCGACGAGCCGCGTGATCCGCTCGACCGCCGGGAGCTTGTAGGCGATCGCCCACCGCGGCGCCCGGGAGGAGAACCCGGCCTCCGCCTGATCCTGGGCGGCGTCAGCCTTGATCACGATGCCGTCGATCCCGAACTCCAGCTCGGCGCGCAGCGCGGCGATCTCCTCGACCCGCTCCTGCACCTGGGCGATCGTCACGTGGGTCACGCCGGCGACCGGAGTCCGGGCCGTGGTCTGCACGCCCAGCTCGGCGATCAGCCCCATGAGCTGGCTGTGCGGCAGCCGGCCTAGCCGCTCAGCGAGCTCACCGCCGGTCCCCGCGCCGAAGCCGGCGTCGGCCGGCAGCGGAAGCGCGCCGTAGCCGAAGAACGTCATCT
>NZ_BAABHJ010000035.1:0-17506 GCF_039542035.1 Actinoallomurus liliacearum | reverse complement strand
CCTGGCGGACCTTCGGTGCGGTCGGGGTGATGTCCCGACCTTCACACACAACCGCCAGCGGACCGAGAAGACCGAATCCCATTTCGCTTTCCTTCGCTTGCACGTTCGCCTGACGAAGCGCGGACGATGAGATCACAGCGACCATCCCGATGAAGCGGGGATGGCGGAGGACAGAGCGGTCGATTCGGCGCCGCGGGGACACCTCGATGTGGCGGTGTGCCATCACCGGGCCAGGAGCACCGGGACCTTTTTGAAATGAGCGCGCCAGAACTGATCGCGCGCGGTGCGGCCCTATCCGCGGTGCCGCCACGCCGCCTCGGCGAACGCCCACTCGTGACGGGCGCCGAGCAGGAATCGTTCGGCGAGGCGGTCCCGGTCGCGGGCCGAGCACCGGTCGCTCACCTCGTCGACCATGGTCAGGTAAGCCGCGACGTACTCCTGATAGCCGTCGCCCGGGCAGTACCGATCGATCCAGGCGGCGTACCGGGAGCCCGGTGCTCGTCCTTGTCGCAGATCGTCCGAGACCTGGAGATGGAACCAGGTCATGGGCAGCAGTCCGCCGATCGCGGCGGCGAACGAATCCGTGGCGACCGCGGTCATGAAGGAGGTGTGCGCGCGGCACGCCGGGTCGATCGGCGCGACGCCCTCCCCCGGTCCACCCGGGTCCCCGGGTGCCCCGGGTCCCCCCTGCAGCCCTGGTCCACCTGGCTCTCCCGGCGCCCCCGGTCCGCCCTGCGGCCCCGGTCGGCCTGGATCCGCCGGTCCGCCCGGCTCCTCGGCGAGCTCGGTGAGCTCGCGGAGGAGCCGGGGAACCGACTCGAACGTCGCGTTCGCCGCCTCGCAGAGCATCGCGGCATGGGCATGGCCGTCGGCGGTCGCCGCCACGCGGGCCAGCGCCCGGGCGTACGCGGGCACGACGTACCGAGCGTCCTGCTCGGCGAAGTACCGCAGCGAGGCCGTCGGTAGCGTGCCCGCGCGGACCCCGGCCCAGAACGGGTGGTCGGTGACCGCGGCGAGCACGGGCTTGGCGATCGTCGCCAGCTCGTCCCGCATCATCTCGTCATTCCCTTCCCGCGTCACGGGCTCCGTCAGCGGCCGGCCACGACCGGGCCGGCGGCCCCGGCGACCTGGGCGAGGACGTCTCCCAGCACACCGACGGGGTCCGACCGGTCGTCGCTACTCCGCCACGCCACGAAGGCGTCCGGCCGGACCAGCACGGCACCGCGCTCGGAGACGCCGTACGCCGCGGCCCAGTCGCCGTCCGCGGCGGCGTAGTCGCCGCCCGGCCCGATCCGGACCGCCCGCAGCGGCACCTCACTGCGCGCGGCGAGGGCGGCCGCCGCCTCGTGCCACCCGGCGCCCTGCGCTCCGGTGAGCAGGACGTACGAGTCGTAGAACAGGTCGATGGTGGAGATCCGTTCCTCGCCCCGGCGAAGCCAGACGTGCGGGGCGCGGGTGCCGGGCTCACCGACCAGGCGCAGCGGCGCGGTCAGTACCGGCTTGGACTCCTCGGAGATGATCGCCGAGGAACGGTACCGGTAGCCGAGCGTGATGATGATGTCGTCGACCATCTTCGCCCGGACCTGCTCGTCCGCGTGCCCGTGCCGGACCCGGTTGCGCACCATGGCCTGCTCGGCCATCGCGTTGCCGACCGCGTGCCGCTCGTCGTGGTAGGTGTCGAGCAGCTTCTCGTTGCCCCAGCCCTTCAGCGTGGCGGCGAGCTTCCACGCCAGGTTGTGCGCGTCGTGGATGCCGGTGTTCGCGCCGAACCCGCCGGCCGGCGGGTGAACGTGGGCCGCGTCGCCGGCCAGGAAGACCCGGCCGACGCGGAAGCGCTCCGCCACGAGCTGGGAGCCCTCCCAGGGCACCTTCGCCATGATCTCGACCTGCATGTCCGGCCTGCCGGACGCCATCCGGACGATCTCGACGCAGCGCTCGTCGGTGAAGTCCGCCGGCGACTCGCCCTTGTCGGGGTGGTACAGCGGGGCGGCCAGCCACGGATCCCGCCCGTGCAGCCGGGACAGGCCGATCATCGTGCCGCCGGCGGTGGCGTAGCACAGGATGAACGGCCGGTCCTGCAGGATCTTCTCCAGCTCGGGGGCGCGGAAGTAGATGCTGAGCGCGTTGAAGACGGTGCCCCGTCCGACGCGGGACACGCCCAGCATCCGGCGGACCGCGCTGCTCGCGCCGTCCGCGCCGACCACGTAACGGGCCCGGACGGTGCCGACCGTGCCGGTCCGTACGTCCTCGATCTCGGCGGTGACGCCGTCGTCGTCCTGCTCCAGGGACAGCAGGCGGCTGCCGAAGCGGACCTCCGCCCCGAACTCCCCGGCCTTCTCCGCGAGGACGACCTCGTACCGGTCCTGCCCGCAGCCCATGACGCGTTCGGGGCTGATCTCCGGGCTGTCCAGCGACGGCGCCTCCAGGACCTCGGCGTCCGCGATCTCGGAGTAGGTGTTGACCCGCAGGATCCCGCCCTCGAAGAAGGGGTGCGAGTCGCCGATCTCCAGCGCCCGCACCTCCTTGCCGAGCCCCGCCGCGCGGAACAGCTCCATCGTGCGCGCCTGCAGGCCCGGGGCCCGCGGCAGCAGGGAGGTGTCCGGCCGCTTCTCGACCAGCAGTGACCTGATGCCGTGCCGACCGAGGAAGACGGCGGTGGACAGCCCCACCGGCCCGCCGCCGACGATCAGAACCGGCACGCTCTCCTCGGCCATCAGATCCCTCCGTCCACGTTGATCGACACGCCGTTCACGAACCGTGACAGGTCGCTGGTCAGGAACGCCACGACGCCGGCGACGTCGTCCGGGGTGCCGAGCCGGCCCAGGGGGATGAGCTTCTGGTACCGCTCCAGGACCTGCGGCGGGGTGGGCTCCTCCGTCTGGATGGGACCCGGCGCCACCACGTTCACTCGGACGCCGCGTCCGCCGAGTTCCTTGGACAGCGAGCGGGTGAGCCCGACCAGGCCCGCCTTGGTGGCGGTGTAGTGCGCGCGCAGCGGGATGCCGACCTCGGCCACCCGGGAGCCGATGAAGACGACCGACCCGCCGGAGGGGATCAGCGGCAGCGCCCGCTGCGTGACGAGGTACGGGCCGCCGAGGTTGTTGTCGACGATCCGCCGCCACTCCTCGAACGGCAGCTCGGCGAACGGTACGTGGCTGATGACGCCCGCGTTGTGCACGACCGCGTCCAGCCGTCCGAACGAGGTGCGGCAGGCCTCGACGAGCGCGTCGACCTCGGCCGGGACGCTCACGTCCGCCTTGACGAGGTGGTGCTCCCCGCCGGTCTCCTTCAGCTCCCGGGTGAGGGAGGCGACCGCCTCGCCGTCCGTCCGATAGCAGGTGACCACGTCGGCGCCCGCGCGGGCGAGGCCGAGGACGATGCCCCGCCCGACGCCACGCGACCCGCCGGTCACCAGGACCTTCTTGCCTGACAGATTGATGTCCATCGTTCCTTCGCCGTCCGTGTGGGGTTCCGATGCGGTCACAGCAACACCGCCGCGCCCGCGAGGTTGGCGACCAGGGCGGTGATGCCGAGGCCGACCCGGATGTCGTTCCACCGCTTCCAGCTGGCCCGGGGATCGCGCTCGGGCCAGTCGTCCGGCTGGCTCGCCGGGTCCAGGCCCGTCACGTACTTGTTGATCGGGACGTTCTTGGTCACCGAGATCACCATGAGCACGCCGAGCAGCACGGCCGCGCCGATGAACAGATCGGACGCCTCCGTGCCGTCCCGCCGCCCGCCGGCCGTCACCGCCATCGCGATGTCCAGCCCGAACGCCAGGACGTTCAGGATGGGAACGAAGGGGTCGTACCGCGGCCACATGAACTTGATCAGCTCGACGTAGCGGGCGTACGGCAGGTGGAGCGCCATCGCGGCCGGCCCGATCGCGTTGCCGAGCATGACGCCGACCGCCACGCCGTTGGCGAACAGCGCCAGTGGGAGCAGCGCCGAGATCATCCCTCGGCCTGCCGGGTGGTCGCCGCCGCCACGTGGCCGGCCGCGGCCTCCTCCACCAGTCGCTTGATCCGGTCCATCTGGATCGCGGTGTTCCGGTTGAGGTGCTCGGTCATGGCGGCGTCGTCGACGGGCGCCTGCGGCTTCATGTGGAAGTCCTGCACCCAGCGCATGCGCACGCCGTCCGCGACCTCGCGGTACTCCCAGTGGATGTTCATGTGCTCGAACGGACCCGTCTCGATCCGGTGAGCGTTGACCTCACGACCGACCGGGTCGGCGGTCCGCTCGGAGACCCAGCTCCACACCTGGCCGTCCTCGTCGGGATGCATCGTGAGCCGGAAGGTGACCGTGTCGCCGTCGCGTTTCAGGATCTCCGCGGCGGCGTACTCGCTGAACAGCGAAGGCCATGACGCGACGTCGTTGGTCATGTCCCACACCAGGGCCATGGGCGCGTTGATGACGATCGCGTTGTCAGTGTGTCCTGCCATGAGTTCTTTCCTTGTCGGGCCGGTGGGCGTCCTTCGGCTGGTCAGGCCACCAGTCGGAGGTTGACGTAGTCGGTCAGGGCACGCGGCGTGGGCAACTGCTCGGTCGCGTCGTCGGGGATGACCACGCCGAGGTGGTTCTGCAGCTTCGCCGCCACCTCCAGCACGGCGAGCGAGTCGTAGCCGAGCTCCTCGAACGTGACGTCGGCGATGTCACTGTCGAGGTCGACGGACTCGGCGTCCCCCGCGCAGGTGCGCAGGATCTCTCTGAGATCGTCGAGGGTGAAGGATCCGGACTCTGCCATCTGTCACTCCGTTAGTCGGTCGCCGTCAGGACGATTGCCGCGTTGAAGCCGCCGTAGCCGCGGGCGAGCACCAGGGCGGCGCTGAGTGGCGCCTCTCTCGGCGCGTCGCGCACCAGGTCGATGTCGCAACCCGGCGCGAGTTCGGTGACGCCGACCGTGGGCGGGATGACGCCGTCGCGCATCGCGAGCAGGGCGGCGGCGACGTCCAGGGCCGCTCCACCCGCGTTGAGACGTCCGGTCATGGTCTTGGGCGCGGTGACCGGAACGCCGGCCGGACCGAAGACGGCGCTGATCGCCGCCGCCTCCTGCCGGTCGAGTTCCGGCACGCCGGCGGCGTCCGCGAAGACGACCCCGATCGCCTCGGGGGCGAGCCCGGCGTCCGTCAGGGCCAGTTCGATCGCCCGGCGCAGCCCGGGTTCGCGCGAGGATCCCGGCCGCGGGTCGAACGTCGCGGCGTAGCCGGCGATCGTCCCGTACAGCCGCGGCGCGGAACGGGCCCGTGCCTCGGCCGCGTCCTCCACGACGAGCATCGCGCCGCCCTCACCGGGGACGTAACCGGCTGCGGCGGCGTCGAAGGGCAGATACGCGCCGCCTGGATCGGCGCTCTCACTCAACCTGCCGTTGGCGTACTGCGCGGTCAGCCCATAGGGGCACAGCGACGCGTCCGTGCCGCCGGTGACCACCAGGCGGGTTCCCTGCTGGACCAACTGCCGTGCCTGCCCGGCCGCGTCCAGCGCCCCGGCCTGCTCGGCGCAGATCACCCCGCACGGGCCGCGCATCCCGTGCCGGATGGAGATCTGCCCGGTCGTCGCCGCGTAGAACCAGGCGATCGACTGGTACGCGCCGACCCATCGGGGTCCCTTCGACCACAGCCGCTCGATCTCGCGCTGGCCGAACTCCGTGCCCCCGGACGAGCTGGCGGTCACCACCGCCATGTCGTACTCGGGGAACGTCTGCGGGTCGGCGACCGCGTCCTCCAGCGCCCACGCCGCGGCGGTCAGACCGAGGTGGGTCCAGTTGTCGGTCTGCGGGATCAGTCGGCCGGGCACGTGGTCGCGCGCGGTGAACTCCGTCACCTCTCCGGCCACCCGCACCGGATAGTCGGACGGGTCGAACCGTTCGATCGGCGCGAGGCCGCTGCGTCCGTCGAGGGTCGCCGACCAGTAGGCCTCGGTCCCGAGGCCGTTCGGAGCCGTGACCCCGATCCCGGTGATGACCGCGGATCTGGTCATGCGGCCTCCTTCCTCGCCCGACCAACCCGCCCCGGCCGACCTCCCGGCGTCGGCGGAGCGACCGGAGGCACTGCGTTCATGATTCGCTCGCTGCGCTCGCTCATGTCCGGTCCCGCCTCATCACCACGGCGGTCTGGAAACCTCCGAAACCGCTTCCGACGCTGAGGACGGTGTCGATGGCGTGTTCGCGCGCGGTCAGCGGCACGTAGTCGAGATCGCACTCCGGATCGGCCTCGTGCAGGTTGGCCGTCGGCGGCACGACCTGGTGCTCGATGGCCAGCGCGCAGGCCGCCACCTCGATCGAGCCGATGGCGCCGAGCGAATGCCCGATCATCGACTTGATCGAGCTGACCGGCACCTCGTACGCGTGCCGGCCGAGGGAGCGCTTGAACGCCGCCGTCTCATGACGGTCGTTCTGCTTGGTCCCGGAACCGTGCGCGTTGATGTAGTCGATGTCGGTGGGGTCCTGCCGGGCCAGGCGCAGCGCGTGCGTGATCGCCTCGGCCATCTCGCGGCCGTCGGGCTTGAGGCCGGTCATGTGGTAGGCGTTGCTGCGGTTCGCGAAGCCGGCCACCTCGGCGTAGACGTGCGCCCCGCGCCGGTGGGCAGCCTCGCGTTCCTCCAGTACGAAGACCGCCGCGCCCTCGCCGAGGACGAACCCGTCCCGGCGCGCGTCGAACGGCCGGGAGGCGTGCGCCGGGTCGTCGTTGTTCGAGGACGTCGCCTTGATCGCGTCGAAGCACGCCGAGGTGATCGGCGAGATCGGCGCGTCGGTCGCCCCGGCGATCACCACGTCGGAGCGGCCGCTGAGTATCAGGTTGCTGCCGGCGCAGACGGCGTCCAGCCCGGCCGTGCATCCGGTGGAGATCAGCGATACCGGGCCCTCGGCTCCGGCCACCCAGGCGACCTCGCACGCCATCGTGCTCGGCACCATGTGCCCGTAGAGATGAGGCACGGCGTAGGCCGGGTCGACGAGCCACCGGCGGCCGCCGTCGCTGAGGACGACGTACTCCTCCTCGAGGCCCATCGTGCAGCCGACGGCGCTGCCGATGGTGACGCCGATCCGCTCGGGCGGGATGTCGCCCTCCTCCAGGCCGCTGTCGGCCAGGGCCTCGCGGGCGCACACGACACCGAACTGCGCGGCGCGGTCCATCCGGCGGATCTCCTGCGGGCTCAGGCCCTCCGCGGCGGGATCGAAGTCGCACTCGGCGGCGATCCGCGAGCGGAAGCCGGAGGCGTCGAACAGGGTGATGGTGCGGGTCGCCGTACGGCCGGCGGTCAGCAGGTCCCAGTACGCCTTGGTGCCGATCCCGCCCGGCGCCACCACCCCCATCCCGGTGATGACGACCTGTCTGTCACTCATCGGCGCGGCCCCCGACGTCGAGCTGGGGCTGTCCGGCCCCGGACTGCGGCAGCGGCTCGGTGTCCACGTGGCCGAGGTCGGGCCGGGGCGCCAGCGGGCTGAGGTGGAAGACCGCGTGGGCCTCCTCGGTCCCGGAGTTCCAGACGCGGTGCCGCTGGCCGATGGGCACCATCAGGCCCTCGCCCGCGGACAGCTCGATGAGGGTCTCGCCCTCGATCCGCGCGGTGATCCGGCCCCGGACCACGAAGATGAACTCCTCCGAGTAGGGGTGGTAGTGCTCGGCCACGAACTCGTCGGGAGCGAGGGTCAGCGTGCCCATGAAACCGGACGTCGAGGCGACCGTCTTCGGGCTGAGGACGACCCGGATGTCGCCGCCGCGCCGGCGGTTCGGAGCCACGTCGCGGGCGGCGACCTTCACCGGAGCCGTGAGCTGCTGCGCTGAGTCACTCACCGTTCGCCTCCCAGACGTAGAAAGGAGACGCCATGGCGTCCTTGGGCTCTTTCCAGTTCGGGTCGTACGGTCGGATGTGGTGCGACAGCCGCTCGTTGATCTCCGAATAGAGCGGATGGCTGCGCGCCTTGTAGAGGCTCGGCGAAATATCGTCATCCGCCTCCACCAAGTGGAAATACAGGTCGTGGAAGCGGAACAGCGTACGTCGCGACACGCCGACCATCCGGGGCAGGTCGGTCGCGTCCGAGTCCGCGAATATTTGCGCCACGCTCTCTGCCTCGCCCGGCGCCATCCGAGCGACGATCAATGTCCGGTGCACCCCGGACCTCCTCTCGTGCTGTGCCGCCATGCTCATCCGACCGGGTCTGGTTCCGGTCGAACCTGGCTCGAAACACGCGGGGCCGCACGAGGCTCGAATGGGGGGAACGCCGAGCGCCGTTCTCAACACGTTCTCGAGCGGACGCGGTAGCGGGAAAAGCGCGGCGGCCGGGACCTCGCCGGTCCCGGCCGCCGCGGCGGCGCATATCGTGGTCAGATCATCGGTGGCTGTTGCTCGCGCAGGCGGGGCCCTGGTAGGAGCCGATGTTCGGGGGCTGGTCGGCCTGCAGCCGGAAGCCGTAGAAGTCGCGGTCACCGGCGTCCGGAATCGCCACGCCCGCCCGGAAGGCCGGCGAACCGCAGGCGAGCCGGTAGCCGTCGGGTCCCTGGCCCGGACGTTTGAACAGCGGCTTGGCGGTGACCGAGTTCGTCGCACCGGACGGCACCGATCCGATGCCGTCGTAGAGATTATGGTCATAGACTCCGGCGGAGTCGTTGATCATCAGACCGGACGCCCCGCCGACGAATATGTTGTTCTTGAAGACATGCGGCGCGTCGCCGAAGAAGATGTTGATCAAAGAAGTGTTGTCCGCCACGTCGCTGTAGACGACATTGTTGTAGAAGGTGATGTTGCTATCCACGCTGCCAGGGCAGACGCTGATGAGCGGAATGACGAGAGCGCCCAGCGCGACGTTCCTGTCATTCTGGCTGATGTTGTAGCGCACCGTCGCGCCGTCGATGGGGTTGCCCGCGTCACCGCAGATATAGACGAACCCGCCGTGGTTGTCACTGCTGTAGTTGTACTGCAAGAGCGAGCGTGAACTCGCCGCCTCGATGCTGTAGGCGGGCGCGAATGGAGTGGCGTCGCCGTTCGTGACGCGGTTGTACTGCTCGACCGCGCCGTCGGAGTTCCAGGCGTAGATGCCGCTGTGGGCGGTCGTCTCGTCCCGGGAGAAGCCGTCGACGTCGTTGCGCTCGATCAGTGGATCGACGCCGTTCTGCACCACGATCCCGGAGCCGCCGAGATCCTGGAGCCGGTTGCCCGCGACGTCGACGTGGCTCATGGGAACGAACGGGCCGACGCCGTCCGGGTGCTGCGGCCGGCGGCTCCACCGCGACGTCGTGCCGATCCCGAACCCGTGGACACGGGAGACGGCGCTGTGGGAGACCTGGATGCCGTCGAAGCCGGTCGGCACGGCCGAACCGGCCGCCCTGAAGACCACGCCCCCGCTGGGCTCGATCTCCGGATCCGTGCAGTCGCACCCGGTCACGTCGTGAACCGTCACGTCATCGACCACGTAGTGACCGCCGGTGCCGTAGTCCTCCAGCAGCACGTAGATCCCGGTGCGCGGGTTTCCGTCGCTCGTCGCCGGATCGGAGACGTCCAGGTGGCGGATCTCCCAGCCCTGCACGTTGTGCAGGTACACGGCCGCCCGCGCGCCCGCCGCGTTGATCGCCGGCCGGGCGCCGCTGCCGTACGCGCCGACCACGATCGGGGCGGCGGAGGTCCCCGATCCCTGCGGGGCCAGCGTTCCGGCGCAGCTGGTCCCCCGGCGCAGCAGGATGGAGTCGCCGGGCTTGAATGTCGCCGTGTTGACGCGGCCCAGGGTCCGCCAGGCGGTGCCGGTCGTCGTGCCGGCGGAGGAGTCCTTACCGGCGGCGCAGTCGACGTAGTAGGTCCGGCCGCCGGACGCGCCGGACGCGGCCAGCGCCGGCGCGCCGGTGGCGACGAGCGCGATGAGTCCGAAGACCGCGGCGGCGATCGACCGGTACGTCGGCCGGCGCGGTCCGCGACCGGACCTCATGGGTGGCGGCTCTTGCGAGCGGCGTCTCTGGGGCATGGCGTCAACTCCGATGATCAAGCGCGGCATAGGGGTCGGCGGTGGCTCGGCGCACCGAGGACCGCCTGGCATCGCGGCTGGTCATGCGGGGTTCCGCGATATGTCGGCCAAGGTTGGACCCCCTACCTCGAGGGCCTCTCGACGCCGGCTTGATCGTTTGCCCGTACCGTCACGCCCTCCGCCACCCGGCGCGGATCGCCCGCGGGCTACGCCATCTGCCGGGGTACCGAGAGCTGGGTGACGCTGCGCAGCATGCTCTTCTTGAAAGTCCGGACGAACCCGTCCACGGTGTCGGTGTCACGCGGGGCGTTGAGGTAGGGCTTGAGTTTCCGCTCCACCTCGCGGACGCCCGGCTGAGCACCCATGTGCCGGGCCACCGCGTCCAGGTCTCCCTCGTACTCGATGAACCGCACCAGCAGGCCGTCCCGGATGAAAACCGCGGTGGCCAGGATGCGTCCGGCCTGCCCGCCGTCGGCGCCGGGAACGACCGGGGACTTCGGCCGCTGGAAGTTCTGGAAGACCTCGGCGACCTCGTCCTCATGGCCGCTCTTGATGTCATAGGTGATCGCCACGAACGGCATTGACTCCTCCTGGTAGCTCTTTTCGCCTCAAACTCCACCGCCGGCCTCGGCGGCGGCTCGAACGCCTTGGGTCTAGCTCGACTCGAGCCGGTCGTGCGAGGTTCGGGGAAAGATGACCGGAGAGAGGGCTGACGTGACGGCATACGACGAGACCGCCCAAGTCCTGATCGTCGGCGGCGGATACGCGGGGCTGACATCGGCGCTGTTCTTGTCGCATCAGGGTGTGCGCACCGTGTTGGTGGACCGCCATCCGACCGTCTCGATCCAGGGCCGGGCGCGCGGGATCAACCAGCGGACCATGGAGATCTACCGGGCCTTCGGCGTGGAGCCGCCGATCGAGGACGCCGGACGACCGTTCGACACGGAGTCGGGAGTCGTCCGTTGCGAGCGGATCACCGGCGACTGGAACTGGGTCCTCGACGAGGAGACGCCGAGGGCGTTGCCCGACCTGACCGCCGGCCGGTTCGTGATGGCCGACCAGCGCAGCGTGGAACCCATCCTGATCGAGGCCGCCCGCCGTAACGGCGCCGAGCTCCGGTTCAACACCCAGTGCGTCTCGGTCGACGCGTACGCCGACCACGTGACGGCGGTGACCGACGATCGGGCGACCGGCCGACGCCGCACCATCCGGGCCGACCACCTCATCGCGGCCGACGGGTACCGTGGCACGATCCGGCAGCGCCTGGGCATCCCCCACACCGGGCCGGGGATCATCCAGCACTGGGTCAGCTTCGTCATCCGGGCCGACCTGTCGGAGATCGTGAAGAAGAGGGCACTGCTCTGGATCGTCGTCAACCCGGAGGTCGGCCTCGGTTCGCTGCTCACCACCTCGGTGCCCGACCAGTGGACGGTCAGCGTCACCTATGACGGGGAGAAGGAGTCGGCGGCCGACTTCACCACCGAACGGTGCGCCCGGCTGGCGAAAGCGGTGATCGGCCGGGACCTGCCCGTCGAGGTGCTCGACATCGCCGCCTGGGACGAAGCGGTGGGCGTCGCGGACCACTACCGCAGCGGCCGGGTCTTCCTCACCGGGGACACCGCTCACGTGTGGCCGCCGACGGGGGCGATGGGCGCCAACGCGGCGGTACAGGACGCCCACAACCTGGCCTGGAAGCTCGCCGCCTCGATCCGCGGCTGGGCGTCCGAGAGCCTGCTCGACACCTATGAGGCGGAACGGCGCCCGGTCGCGCGGGCCCTGGCCCAGATCACCGTCCGGCGCCAGGAGACGCGGTTCGGCAGCGAACCCGGCGACGAGGACGTGGACGACACCCTGTGCACGCTCGGCCAGCGGTACCGGTCCGCGGCGTTGCTCGACGCCGGCCACGAGTCCGTCTACGGCGACTCGCTGGAGCACCGGGCACGTCCCGGGCTCCGCGCACCGCACCTGTGGCTCGACCGCGGCGGCGACCGGATCGCCGTGCACGACCTGTTCCACGACGCCTTCGTCCTGCTGACCGGATCCGACGGGAAGCCGTGGATCGACGCGGCGCGCGACGTCGCCGGTGCCACCGGCGTTCCACTGCGGGCCTACCGCGTCGGGCCGGCGTCGGCCGGCGTCGACCTGGTCGACGTGGACGACGCCTGGCGGGACCGCTACGACGTCGGCACCGTGGGGGCGGTGCTCGTACGGCCGGACGGCTACACGGCCTGGCGGTGCGACGCACCGGCCGGCGACGCCGCCGAACCGCTGGCCGGCGCCCTGAACGCGATCCTCGGCCGGATGGCGCACCGGTGACGGCGGTCCCCCGAGGTACGGCGGAGTCCGCGGCGTGCGGACCGCCGGGCTCCGGAGCCGTCCCGCGCCGACCGGCGGCGCGACGGCTCCCGGGTACGTACGCGAGAATTCGGCAGCGGGGACCCGCTGCCGAATTCCACGGCTGAAGAGACGACGGGGGAGTCGCTCTCGTCTTCCGGTCGCGGCGGCGATCGGCCGCCCGGCCGATCGCCGTACGCCTCAGCGCCGCCGGTAGATCGCCACCGCCAGGGCGCCGAACCCCACCATGAGCGCCGCCGTCCAGATCAGCGAGCGGATCATGAAGTACGACGCGTCGTGGCCGAGCAGCGCCTGGGCCCGGTCGCCCACCGTCAGCGCCCGCACGGTGTCGGCCATGAGGGTGACGGGCTGGTTGTCGGCGAACCCGCGAATCCACGACGGCATCGACGAGGACGGTACGTACGCGTTCGAGACGAACGTCAGGACGAAGACGATCAACGAGACGCCGTTGGCGGCCTGGGCGTTCCCGGCGAGCAGTCCGGCTGCGATGAACACCCAGCTGAAGGCCAGCCCGAACAGCAGGCAGACGCCGAATGCGGCGATCCCCTGCGCGACGGTCCCGTGCAGGCGGAAGCCGATGGCGAACCCGACCGCCGTCGTGACGCCGAGGCTCCAGGTGAGGACGATCACGTCGGCCAGGACCCGTCCGATCAGCACGGACGAACGCGGCATGGGCAGTGAGCGCAGCCGGTCGATGAGCCCGCTCTGCAGGTCGTCGGCCATCGCGATGGCCGTGCCGAGGGTGCTGAAGAGCACCCCGGCGGCGATGAAGCCCGGGACGGCGAAGTCGACGTACGGCAGCCCCTGGCTGGTTCCGATCGCGCCGCCGAACACGTAGCGGAACGCGACGAGGAACCCCGCCATCTGGACGGTGCTGAGGACGACGAGCTGGGGGGTCCGCATGAAGGTGAGCAACGCTCGTTTCGCGACGAGCAGCGTGCTCATCGGCAGGTGGCTCCCTGCCTGGCGGGTGGTGGCGAGGGCGGTCATGGTCGTCTCCTGTCCTGCGCTCACTTAACCGTCTCGCCGGCCTTGCTGCCCTCGGTGGGCGGGCTCTCCAGTTCCCGTCCGGTGAGGGCGAGGAAGACCTCGTCGAGTTTCGGCTGGCGAAGGCTGATATCGGTCAATGCGGTGCCGACGTCGTCGACCGCACGCAACCCGCTGATCAGCTGCTCGGCCGTGGCGTCCGCGCCCACGCCCACGCTCACCCGCCGGGTCGCCTCATCGATCTGCGGTTCCGTCCAGCCGAGCCGGGCCAGCGCCGCGGCCACCGCCGGCGTGTCGGCGCGGTCCCGCACGTGGACCTCGAGCACGTTGCCGCCGACACGCTGCTTGAGCTCCGACGGCGGTCCGGAGGCGACCACGCGTCCGCGGTTGATGATCACCAGGTGGCTGGCGAGACGGTCGGCCTCGTCCAGATACTGGGTCGTGAGCAGGACGTCGGTTCCCTGGGCGGCGAGATCATCGATGTTGTCCCACAGCTCCAGCCGGGCCCGGGGGTCGAGCCCGGTGGTCGGCTCGTCGAGCAGCAGCAGGCGCGGCGCGCTCACCAGGCTCGCGCCCAGGTCGAGCTTGCGGCGCATGCCGCCGGAGTAGGTGCGCACCAGCCGGTCACCGTCGTCCGCGAGACCGAAGCGCTCCAGGACGCGGGTGGCGTTGGCCCGCGCCTCACCGGCCCGCTGACCGAACAGCCGGGCCACGAGCTCGAGGTTCTCCCGACCGGTCATCGCCGGTTCGACGGCGGCGTACTGGCCGGCGAGCCCGATGGCCTTGCGGACCTTCCCCGGCTCACGCCGGGCGTCGTGGCCGACCACGCGCAACACGCCGTCGTCGGGACGCAGGAGCGTGGACACGCAGCGGACAAAGGTGGTCTTCCCCGCGCCGTTGGGCCCGAGCACCGCCATGACCTGGCCGGACTCGACCTCCAGGTCAAGTCCGTCGAGAGCCGTCTTGCGACGGAAGCGCTTGACCAGCCCGTGCGCCTCGATCGTCGGAGTCACAGTCGCCTCTTCTCGCGAACATCGTTTGGTAACGATCGCCATTCTGCTGGCCGATCAGTGTTCGGTCAAGCTATATCGCATTTTCGAAGGGTGTTCGACGGCATGGGAGGCTCGCGGCGGTGTGGGACGACCTCCAGCAGGGTCCGCGCCGTCCGCCCCGAGGCCGGACGGTAATCCGGCGCCCTCGCGGCGCGGTCGTGCGCGGCCGACCGATGACCGAGGCTCCTCCTCACGCGGACGCGTCGTCGACGCGGCGTCGAGCGTCCCTCACCACGTGGGGTCGAACGTCCGTCGAGGGGCCGACCGGCCGAGCATCCGGTGACCGGTCAGGCGGTGCTGCCGCCCTGCAGCCATCGGTACTCGCTCGCCACCCGCGCCTTCAGCCGGGGCACCCGGTCGGCGACCCGCAGTCGCATGCGGGTCCCCGCGGCCAGCACCGGGCCGATCACCGGCTTGGTCGCCCGGGCCTGGCGGGTGAGGCATTTGGTGTACGCCGAGCTCGCGGCGCGACCGCATCGGTGCGTCGCCGCCTCATAGTCGTTGATCGCGCTGACGACCGGCCGTCCCCGGTCGACGGCCTCGGCGAGGAGGCGACACAGGATCCCGGCGGCGCGAAAGGCGGCGTTGGCCCCCTCGCCCGCGTCCGGCACCCTGCACACGAGGGCGTCTCCCAGCAGAGTGACGTTCGTCGCCTGCCACCGTGCGACCGAATCCGAGACCAGGGCAGGGGTCGCCGCCGCCGTCGCCGGATCGGTCAGCTTCACCAGCGCGCGCAGCGCGGTGTGCCACGGCCTGGTGAGACCCATCACGGCGTCGACGAGCCTGTCGCCGGCAAGGCAGGCGGGTTCGGTCCGGCTGAACCACGAGGGCACCATGAGACCCCACAGCACGTGGTCCACGGTCCGGTCGTGCGAAAGGCCCGGCCAGGTCTTGATGAGCGCCGCGTCCAGGCGGCCGACGTGCGGTTTCGGCTCCCCCATCGCGTCCCACTTGAACTCCATCGGCTGGGTCATCAGCGATGACCCGTCGCGTCCCGACACCACCGACAGGCCCTCGAGCATCTTCCCCGGGAGTACCATCGCGGCGTCGGAGAGAGGCACCTGCCCGAACACCGCGGCGGGCCCGCATTCCAGCACGCCGGCGTGCGGAAGATACTGACGCCGCACTCGCGAACACCGGCCGTCGGCCCCGACCAGGACGTCACCGACAGCGGAGCTGCCGTCCGCGAAGAACGCGGCTATCCGCCCGCCTGGCCGTTGTTCGTAATGAGTTAGCTCTTTTCCGAAATGAACGACATCCTCAACTCCGGTCAGCATCAGTTGGCGCAGGGTCATCGCACTCGCGTAATGCATCCCGGTCGCGGATCCGTCTCCGCTTCCCGCCGACGCCGGCAGCCGGATGCTGAGCAGCTCGTCGAGTCCATCCGAATAAACGGCGAGATGCCGGGGCGGCGCCGCACAGGTGGCGAGAAAAGTCTGGTACAGATCCGGCGGAAGGGCATCACGCAAGGCCTTGGAACCCCGTGGCCCGATCGCCAGCCGACAGCCGAAGAAGCCGTCGCCCCTGGCGGCTTCCCGCTCATAGACGGCCACGCTGAGTCCCGCTCTCTTCAGACCATGCGCGAGACAGGTGCCACTCAGACCCGCACCGATGATCAAGACATGGACTGGCCGTTCGGACACTTGGAGCACCTTCCTCACCACATCGGCCGGCACGAAGCCGCGGACCCCGACAAGATCACCTATGTCTCCGGTCGGGTGCCCGGCATTCCGGATTACCCCGCGTCGGCCCTACGGCGGGAGAATCTCTACATACGTCAACCGACGATGAACGTCTTCCGTAATTCAGATACTGTCGGTGTTTACTCCACATAACTCGCGATACATCTCGTATACCAAAGAAATCCCCAGGGGGCAAGTTCGCCCGGGTGGGCCTCGGCACGCCCACCTTCGGCGCGCCGGGAATGCCCGTACGGCCGGTTCGGCCGACAGACCGGAAAGCAGCAGGCCGAGGCCGTCTGGCGGTCGAAGGGAACCATCCGTGAACACCGCCCACCGGCGCGTCGCCCCGCATGGGAGCGCCGCCGCGACGGTTGAACGACCGTATGACCGTGACTACAAACTTTTCGACCCGTCAAGTCGCCGATAACATGCTTTCGACGGTTCGGGTAATGACCACGTCGCCCATGCCGCGAACAAGCGCACGACCGTCGTTTCGCGCCACCGGCCGCGGCGCGAAGACCACGGGCCCGGCCGATCCGGCCGCCCTCGCGCCGACAGTGGCGGGCGGGGCCCCGCCCCACCGCACACCGCCGGCACGACTCGGTCGCGGACCGGGGATCGGCACCACCCCCGCCGTTCCGCGAACCGTCCACACACCCCGGCCGCTTCTGTCGAATCCGGTGAGCAACGGCCCGTGAACACAGCGCAGCCGGATATATCCCCCACGACCGATCGCGCCGACCGGACCCCCAAGGGGCCTCCCACGCGCATTCACCCGGCACCCGCACGACCTGGACCCGGACCGAGACCCGATGCCGGGCCGGGCGATTCCCGCCCGCGGACCGGCACGCCGCCATCCAGGTCAGCGGCCGCCGGACCGGCCCCCGCAGCACCTCGCAACCCGACAGAAGCACTTGCTTACCGCTCGGTCTTGGCACGTCAAGACACCTGTCGACGTTTCGGCCCAACTGATCATCTTCTGCTCGTCGAACCTGGCCAAAGAGCCACTTAGACCGCATCTTGAAAGCCAGAAAAAACATGCAACAATGCGTCTGTGCTAGACGCCCGGTGCAACCTGATCACCTACTCAATATGGTTATCATTCGACTACGCAGCGTGTACTTGACCGTTCACGGATTTCCCGAGGAGACGTACTCGATAGGCATGTAAGCCATGCGTAGCCCAGGCCAGCCGTAGGTGGCCTAAAAACAAATGCTGGAGACGGGGGGCACCGTGGCCCATGCAAAAGAGATCAACCGCGTCTCGAGTCTGCTTCTAGGAGCTGGAGTTATCCTGGGCCGCGCTGGCCCAGCCGGACATTTAACGTCCGAGCATCGTCTCCGGCCCCGCTAGCTCGATCTGTGAGTACCGGAAATCTCCGATGCGATCGGGGGAAGGCAAGATGGGGTTCAGCATTTTGGGACCGCTGGCGGTTGTGTGTGAAGGTCGGGACATCACCCCGACCGCACCGAAGGTCCGCCAGG
>NZ_BAABHJ010000034.1:0-51771 GCF_039542035.1 Actinoallomurus liliacearum | reverse complement strand
GAAGACAGTCGCCAAACCTTGAAGAGAAAAACAATCCCGGCAAGAGTTATTCTTGCCAAAGAAATCCAAACCAACCATGACCAACCGAAGTCGACCACGATCAGCGAGGACCATAAAGGCACTGGCTTTTAGCACACTGTTGAGTTCTCAAGAAACGGACACACACCGTCGGGATTCTGTTTCCAGTTTCCCGTTCGGGGCTGTTGTCTCTAGCTTACCGATTTGTTTTCCTTTGTCGAATTGACCGACTCGGGATCACTTCTCGGCGCCGCCCAACATTTAACCACCGAAATCGAGGACTTCGGTAATCATCTGCTGGGAGGCTCCCGGCGACCGCGCCGCCTTTCGGCGTCACGTACTCGACCGGGTCGACGCCCTACTCTACCCCGTGCCAGAGATGCCTCTGTCACGAGCTTTCGTGGGGTGTCTTCCTGGGGGCCGACTGCCTTTCGGCGTCTCCTCCGCAGGCAACGAGGACTCTACGTGGCCGCGCTAGCAAGGTCAAATCACGCCACCGGACCGCAAGAACCCGCAGGTCAGACTTGCTTCTGGCTACCCCACTGGTCCAGAGGCGAGATCTCGGACACCGAAACGACTTCAAGATCCGCCATTCCGAACGGTCAGCGGCGGCTCCTGCCGATCCCATCCGCACGAATTACGATCTCGATTGCCGCAGCAGGACGATCGGATGTCGGAGAAGGACGTTGCCGTGATCGACAAGAACGCCTCCCTCGTACGATCCCGGGCGACGGCGGTCGTCCTCCTGGCCGTCGTCACCGCGGCCGGCTGCCGAACGGACAAGCCCGCCGCGCAGCCGTCGACGTCCTCGGCCCCGACCACGCCGGCCGCCGCCGCATCGAGTCCCGCGTCCTCGTCGCCGCCCCCGGAGGCCGGCACTCATTCGCCCACGTCGACGGGCGCCACCACCGCTCCCGCCGTCGGTGTCCCGGACCGTGCCGCCATCGAGCGCGTCCTGACCCGTACCGTCGAGGCGGCGGACCCGTCCACGCACTTCGTACGCGACCGCAAGCCGGTGACCACGTCGGACCGGCACGGCGGCACCCTCACCGCGGTGGTCGGTCAGCGGTACCCGACGGCGGACGGCAAGGGCCAGCTCGTCTTCTTCTGGCACGGCACGCGCTTCCTCGGCTGGGACGCCGTCACCGAGACCGACGCCGTACGGGGCCTCACCGGCGGTCCCGGCCACTTCCGGATCACCTACCTGCACTACGCGCCGCAGGACCCCGAGTGCTGCGCCTCCCTGCCGCCCGCCGCCGTCACGTACACCTGGCAGGACGACGGCCGCCTGGTCCCCTCGGGCACACGCCCCCAGCACGGCGCCGCGATCCGCGTGAAGCTCCTGCCGTAACCGCCGGGCGCTCGGCGACGAGCGGTCACGCGGCCGCGGCCGCGGTGCGGCGGAGAGCGCCGAGGTCACCGCGCATGACGTCGGTGTACGGGATGGTGAAGTCCCCGTTCGGCATGGCGCTGCCGAAGCGTGCGCCGATCACCCGGGACGGGAGGTACGGCGCGGCCGGCCCGTGCCGGTCGGGGAATCGTCCGTGTCCCGTACGGCCGTCGTCGGCGGTGTAGGTGACCGGGACGCCCCAGGAGGCCGGTGGGTTCTCGCGTCCGAGGATGACCCAGTGGTCGGTGGGGACGTGTGCGCTCAGGTCGGGGACGCCTCCGGTGTGGCAGTCCAGCGCCGGGAGGACGAACTGGCGGAGGCTGTGCGGCCGGTACCACATGAGCAGGGGATTGGCCGATCTCGCCTCGGTGTTGTCGAAGCAGCACACGATGATCGCGTGGCCGGGGTGGCGAGCGGCGTAGAAGTCGAACAGCGGCGGGTTGGGCCGGATCCGGCGGTGCTCGGGCACTTGCTCCAGCGCCTGCGGGATCAGAGTGGGGTCGGTGGCCAGCACCACGGTGTAGATGTCGTGGTCGAAGACCTGGACGGGCGGTGGTCCGCCGGCCGCCGCCACGCAGCCCTCCGGTATCGACACCCGACCGCGGGTCGGTGGCGCGAGGGCGTCGACCATGTCCCGCAGGACGCGCGGGCAGTGGCCGGTGTCGACGAAGTTCGCCGGCGTCATGCCGGTGGCGGGCACGTGCAGGAGCATCGCGTTCGGTCCGCTCGCCAGGTTGACCGCGGTGTTCTGATAGCCCAGCACGTGAACCCGGCCGTGCTCGGGATGCCGGGCCTGACCGCCGTACAGGATCGTGCCGGAGAACCGTGACGCCGCCGTCGACACGCACATCCGGCACCCTCCCCGAGGCTGAGATCACCTGGGACCGTACCGCCCGGCCCGGACGCGCGGGAGGCTCCGCGCGGACGGGCCGTGGCCGGTCCCGCGCTCAGTCTTCCGGCGTCTGCTGGAGTTGCGCCAGCGTCAGCACGTGGCCGCCGATGCCCCAGCCGCCGTCGGCGACCTCCTCGACCAGGACCATGGTGTTGGCCCGGGCGCGTTCGCCGTAGATCTCGGCGTACAGGTCGGTGGCGCGGGTGACGAGCTGCTTCTTCTGCTGCTCGTCGAGGGTGCCGGCGGGCACCTTGAAGTTCGCGAACGGCATGACTGTTTCCTTTCCTGCGGTGGGTGATCCGGCTGCCGGCGGCGGGCCGGACGCGGAGATGGGGCGCGGCCGGTCAGATGATGCCGCCGTTGGCCCGTACGACCTGGCCGTTGACCCAGTGGCCGGCCGGGGAGGCGAGGAAGGCGACGAGTTCGGCGACCTCGGCGGGGGTGCCGATCCGTTTCAGGGGGGCCTGGGCGGCCAGGCGGGCGATGGTCTTCTCGTCCTTGCCGTCGAGGAACATGTCGGTGGCCGTGGCGCCGGGGGCGACCGTGTTCACGGTGATGTTCCGGTCGCCCAGCTCGCGGGCGAGGACCAGTGTGAGGGCCTCGACGGCGCCCTTGCTCGCGACGTACGCCCCGTACGTGGGGAAGGCCAGCCCGACCTGGGACGTGGAGAACATGATGACCGCCCCGCCGGGGCGCACCGTACGCGCGGCCTGCCGGGCGACGACGAAGGTCCCGCGGATGTTCGTACGGTGCAGCGCGTCGAGTACGGCCAGGTCCAGGTCGGCGATCGGCGACAGGTCCATGCGCCCGGCGGCGTTGACGACGACGTCGACGCCGCCGTACTCGGACTCGGCGGTCCCGAACATCGCGGCGACGGCCTCTTCGTCGGCGACGTCGGCCTGGACGGCGACCGCCCGGCCCCCGGCCGCGACGACCTCCTTGACCGCGGCCTCGGCCAGGTCACGGTTGCCCGCGTACCCGACCACGACGGCGAACCCGTCGGCCGCCAACCGTACGACCGCCTCGCGGCCGATGCCCCGCGAGCCACCGGTGACGACGGCCACCCGCGTACGACCGGCGTCCGTCCCGGGCGCGGCACCGTCAGGTGAGTACGACATGTGGACTCCTCAGTGCGTGGAAGAGGGGACGCCGTGCTCCGGCGTCTCCACCACGATGAGGCGGCGCGCGGTCGTCAACCAGGGCTGCGCTCACCCAGGGGTCGACGACCCCTGGTTCCGGTTTCGGGGCACGGGTCAGAATGGAGGGCGTGAACCTCCCCGAACTCGCCGCGTTCCTGAAGTCCCGGCGCGCCCGAGTCCGGCCCTCCGACGTCGGTCTGCCCACCGGGCCTCGGCGCCGGGTGCCCGGCCTGCGGCGCGAGGAGGTCGCGCAGCTCGCCGGCCTGTCGGCGGACTACTACACCGAGATCGAACGCGGGAGCAACGCCCAGCCCTCGGCCCAGACCCTGGCCGCCCTCGCCCGCGCGCTCCGCCTGAACGACGACGAACGCGACCACCTGTTCCACCTCGCCGACCGCCGCATCCCGGCGGCGCACGGCCCGACCGCGCACGCCCAGCCCGCGCTCCTCGGCCTGCTGGACCGGCTCACCACGACTCCCGCCCAGGTCATCACCGACCTGCACGAGACCCTCGTCCAGAACGAACTGGCCGCCGCACTCGTCGGCCGGCACCCGAAGGTACGGGGCCCGGCGGCGAGCTTCGTCTACCGCTGGTTCACCGACCCCGCCACCCGCGGCGTCTATCCGCCCGACGACCACCCGTACCACTCCCGGAAGTTCGTCGCCGACCTCCAGGCCGTCGCCGCCCGCCGCGGCCGCGACCCCGAGGTGGCGAAGATGGTGGCCTCGCTCCGGCACCGCAGCGAGGAGTTCGCCGCGCTGTGGGACACCCACGACGTCGCCGTGCGCCGGACCGACCACAAGCGCATCGTCCACCCGACGCTCGGGGTCATCGAGCTCGACTGCCACAGCCTGCTCAGCGAGGACGGCCGCCAGCGCCTGCTGTGGTTCACCGCCCCGCCCGGCACCGAGGGCGCCGCCCAGCTCGAACTGCTCTCCGTCATCGGCACCCAGGACCTGACGGGGGACGTGTCCGTACGCTCCGCCGGCCACCGGGCGTGAGGGCGCGCTCGGGCGTACCCGGATCAGCGCGCTCGTTCTTCGTCCGCCGCGAGGACCGCCGCGGCGATGGCCTTGGCGCGGTGCGCGGGCTCCGCTGACCGTTCGCGGAGCGCGGTGACGATCGAGCCGTCCAGCAGCAGGACGAACTGCTGCGCCAGCTCCTCCGCTCGTTCGCCGTGGCCGGCGCCGGCGAGCAGCCGGGCGAAGTGGTCGGCCACCGCGCGCTTGTGCTCGACGGCCAAGAGCCGGATCTCCTCATCGGTGCCCGCCGTCTCGGCCATGGCGTTGATGAACGAGCAGCCGTGGAAGTCGCCCGACTCGTACCGTTCGGCCATCACGTCGAACACGTGCAGCGGGTGGCCGCCGCGCGCCGCGACCGCCTCCTCGAGCCCGCACCGCCAGACACGGTCCCGTTCGCTGAGCACGGCGGCGACCAGGTCGTCCTTCCCCGAGAAGTGCCGGTAGAAGGACGCACGCCCGACGCCGGAGACCGTCAGCAGCCGCTCGACGCCGACCGCGCGGATCCCCTCGGCGTAGAAGAGCTCTTCCGCGGCCTGCAGGAGGCGGTCCCGGGCTCGTGTCGGCATGCGCTCACGCTACTCGACCTTGACGCAAAACGGAACCGATCGGTACCGTCTCGAAAACGGAACCGATCGGTACCATTTGGAGGAGCACGCATGACGGTGACGTCCCAGACCGCGGCGGACAGCCGCCCGGACGGCGTGCCCGCGCGAACACTGGTCCTGTCCGCCGGCACCTTCGCCGTGGGGACCGACGCGTTCGTGGTCGCGGGCGTACTGCCCGAGATCGGACGCGACCTGCACGTCGGCGTGGACGCGGCCGGGCAGCTCGTGACCGTCTTCGCCATCGCCTACGCCGTCCTGTCACCCCTGGCCGCCACCGCGACCGGAACCTGGCCCCGGCGCCGCGTCCTGCTCCTCGCCCTCGCGCTGCTGACCGTCGGGAACGCGGCCACCGCACTGGTGCCGGACTACGGATGGGCGCTGGCCACCCGCGTTCTCGCGGCCGCGGGAGCGGCGATGTTCACCCCCACCGCGGGCGCCACCGCCGCGGCGCTCGTGGCTCCGGCGCACCGGGCCCGCGCCCTGTCGTACGTGACGGTCGGGCTGGTCGCCTCCACCGCGCTCGGCGTGCCGATCGGGACGCTGCTGGGGACGGTCATGTCGTGGCGGGGCACGATGTGGTTCGCCGCCGCGCTCGCGGCCGTCGCGGCGGTCTGCGTCGCCGTGCTCCTGCCCGCCGTTCCCGCGCCGCCCGCCGTGAGCCTGCGGCAGCGCCTGGCCCCGCTCGCCGACCGCCGCGTGACCCTCCTGCTGCTGACCACCGTGACGATGTTCCTCGGCATCTACCTGCTGCAGAACTACATCAGTGTGGTCTTCCACACCGCGACCGGCGACAGCGGCCGCACCCTGGCGCTGCTGCTGTTCGCCTCCGGCTGCGCCGGAACGGCCGGCAACCTCATCACCGGCGCCTGGGCCGACCGTTTCGGCGCACGCCGTGTGATCACCGGCGTCGCGGTGACCCTGGCCGCCGACCTGGCCCTGCTCCCGTTCCTCGGAACCACCCTGGCCGGCGCCATCGCGGTCGTCATCGTCTACGGCTTCACCGCCTGGGGCGTGATGGTGCCGCAGCAGCACCAGCTCATCGCGGTGGCGCCGTCCGCCGCCGCGCTCGTCGTGTCGTTGAACGCCTCGGCGATCTATCTCGCGGTCTCCCTGGCGGGCGCCATCGGCGGCCTGTGGCTCCGGTTCGCCGACGCCGCGTCCGTGGCCTGGCTCGCCGCCGCCTTCGTCGCCGCCGGGCTGGCCGTCTCAGAACTCGCCCACCGAGCCGCCCGACGCCGATAGCGCCGGGGCGAAGGCGCGCCCCGCCCTCCGAACGGGCCGATCGGCGTCAGCCGATCGGCACCTGCTCGATCACGACGTCGTTGTCCGGCGCGATCAGCGCCCACGACTTGACCGACCCGTGGCCCTCCCACGGCAGGTGGTCGGAGATCCCCTTGAGGGAGTCCCCGGCGTCGCCGTTGACGAGGGTCACCTCCTCGACCGGGCCGGCCGGCATGCGCGCCGCGAAGGTGTACCACCACAGCGGCCGGTCCGGCAGGGCGTACCCGGTGAGCAGCCGCTCGGCGACGACCATGGTCGGCGGCCTTTCCATCGCCGCTTTTCGTGTCGCCTCGCTCAGCCCGCCGAAGTCGCGGATCGCGATCGGCCCGTAGTGGATCCGGGCCGCCGTCCGCCCGTCGAAACGCGTCTCGGTGTGGACGTTCGCGGCGAGCTCGTGACCGGGCATCGCGTACGCGGCGAAGACCGGGAAGACGTTGTGCAGCCAGTCGTACGCGGCGGCGACCACCGGATCCCGGTCCTGCCCGCCGATGCCGACGGCCTGGTCCCAGGCGAACACCTCGCCCCACGTCGGATGGTTCACGCCGATCGGCACCCGTACGACCACCCCGTTGGGCTGCAGGTCCGGGGTGTCCACCGCGATCCGCAGCCCGGACTCCGGAAGCTCGACGACGCCACCGTCCAGCCGGCGGGCCAGGCCGTGCCCCTCCCCGAACAACCGGGCCAGCAGCTCCGCCGCACGCGCCGCGTCCATCACACGCCTTCCGTCGAGATCACCAACGTTGATCCGACGAACGAACCGGCCGCCCGGTTTCACGCCCTTCTCCGCCGTTCCCGACGTGCGCCCTCCTCCGGATCGGATTCCGACGTGTGGTCTGGACCTCGGCGAGATCGGGGCGCTGCACGAAGATCAGGCTGACGATGAAGGCGGCCCTCTGCGCGAGGGCCGCCCATGATCAGTAGCGCTTCGGCATCGCAGTGATCAGTAGCGCTTCCGCATGCCGAAGTACGTACCGCGTGCGTGATGTTCGACCGTCGTTCGTCCCGGGTTCCCGGGATCCGGCCGCTGGATGTCCAGGCCGCCCTTCGGGGTGACCGTCACCTGATCGGCGGGCACATTCTCGACCCGCTCCTTGCCGGAGCCGACCCCGGTGGTGATCGTCCAGTCGTTCTCGGCCATGTGTTCGCCCTCTTTCTCTACGTTTTAGATGAGTCCGGTCGTGTCCAACCGGACCTGCCTTCGTCAGTAACGGTCCGAGCAGCGACAGCAGGGGCAACTGGCCGGCCTCTCCGATCTGCCCGGCATGCGCCATCCGAGCAGTCACGATGGCACCCTGTGCACGCGAGATCGCCGGTCACACCTCACCCGTCGCCGGTCGCCGACGACGTACGGCGGCGGCGATGTCGTCGAGCGAGTGGTCGAGGGACTGGTCGGACAGGACGATCGGGGTGCCGTACCGCGTCAGGTTGCCGCGCGCCTCGCGCAGCAACCACGGCCGCACCCGGACGACGACGACCTCCGGTCTGGCGGGAATGATCAGCAACACCGGGGTGGACGTCTTGCCGCGCAGCGCGGCGCTGCGCCTGACCGTCGCCACCTCATCCCAGCTCAACCGCACGCCCATCAGCGGGAGCCGGATCCCGCTCTCGTCGACCGCCACCACCGGCACCCGGCACACCGTGCTGACGATGATCGGACCACCGAACAGCACCAGCAACACGGCACCGCCTGCGGCGATCACCGCTCCCAGCAGGCCGGCCCGGGTCACCCCGAACACCACCGCCACGACGGCGGCCAGCGTGAACAGCACGTACGGCCCGTTGGGCCGCAGGCGCACGAGCAACGGCATCGGGCCTCCACGATCGACTGCGGGCCGATCCTAGTTCCTGATCTCCCTACCCAGGTGGGACCGCCTACGCCTTCGAATACACCGAAATCCCGCGCGGTCACTCTTGGAACAACGCCGCTGGGGCGGCGGTTCATGATCACGGGTAGGTGGCGTCGGCAGCGCGCGGAAGGATCCACCTTGCGGCACTACGTGGCGGTATGGCGGACGCCGGGAGCGCCGCTGCTGCTGATGGCCGGTGTGCTCGCTCGCCTGGGTATGGGCGTGACGCCCCTCGCCCTGTTGCTTCTGGTCGAACAGGCCACCGGGCGTTACACCTCCGCAGGCATCGCCTCCGGCACCTACGCGCTCTCGGGCGCCCTCGCCGGCCCGATCGTCGGGCGGCTCGCCGACAGGCGCGAATCCACCCCCGTTCTGCTCGTGTGCGCCGTCGCCCACCCGATCGGGCTGGTCGTGCTCCTGCTCGCGGCCGGTGCCGGCGAGATGCCGCTGATCTGGGCGGCGGCGATGTTCGCCGGAGCGACCTATCCGCCGCTGACCGCGGCGATCCGCAGCGCGTGGATCGGCCTCACCGAGGCCGGTACCGGCCGGCATCACCTGCGCAACGCCGCACTGGCCGTGGAGACCTCGCTGTTCGAGCTGGTGTTCGTGGCCGGCCCGCTCCTGGTCGCGGTCCTGGTACTGATCGCCTCGCCGGCCGCATCGTGCCGGTCGGCATGCGCAACGAGGCCGGCACCTGGCTGGTGCCCGTTCCGGTCGCGGCCAACGCGGCCGGCGGTACGATCGCCGGCCTGATCGTCGACCGGCTTGGCGGCGCACCGTGGTCATTCCTGTTCGCGGCCGCGTTCGTCGCCGCGGCCACCGTAGTCGCCGCCTGGCCCGCCGGCCCGATCACCCGCGCCGACGCCGCGGTGACCGCCCAGGCCCTCACCACGGCAAGGGACACGGCTGATCCACCCGCCTCCATCCCGGCAGGGGGCCGCTTCTCCTTCGCCGCACTCGTCATGCGTCCCCGCACGGCCCGGCCACCCGTCCGGGAAGCCGCCCATGGCTGAACGTCAGAGCTCGTTCCACCTGTAGATCGGCAGATGTTCCTTCCGCGCGATCGGGGTCCACAGCGCGACGACGCGCCGTTTGGCGGGGCCGGCCTGGTCGTTGGCGCCGAGCGCCCGCTGCAGGTCATCGGAGTTCGGCGCGTTCTGCGTGCCGCAGTTCAGCGCCGCGACGTGCTGGGCGTTCGCGAGGTAGGCCTGGTCGGCTTCGAGCGAGAACCGGTACGCGTCGCCGATGGCCTGCCGCAGCTCTGCGCCATGCGGCAACCGGTCGACCCGCAGGGTCCCCGCCCGAGCCGACTCCCGCCCACGGTCCCTCGCGAGCCGCTCGAACGCCGAGACCGAGCCGGCGACGTCATCACAGGTCGTCGTGAGCTTCCCGTCCAGCGGGTTCCCCGCCGCCAGCTGCGAGCCCAGCAGCTCACTGACCGCCTTGGCCTGGGTGGCCTCAGGTCCTCGATGGACGAGGCCGCGAACCGCCGTCGTCGCCGCGACGGCCACGACGGCGACCGCCACAGAACACAGGATGACCACGCGCCGCCTCCGACGGCCCGGCCTCGCCGTACTGTGCGTCTCGCCGGACGCGGGCATCTCCCCGGGCGGCGCCTGCCGGGACGGTGGCAAGGTGTCAGGGCCGGGGTCACCGGGCGCCGGTGCCGTGGTGTTCCCGGACGGGACGTGCGCCGCGCTCCGGTGGGAACCGGCGGCACCGAACGCCCCGGTCAGGCCGCTCGGTAGCGGAGCGCTTCTCGTGGGGTCGGCGAGCGCGGTGCCCGCGGCCAGCATGACCGTGGTGACCGGCTCGTCGCCGGCCGGTCTGGCGACCGCCTCGCTGCGCCGGAGAAGACGCAGCAGCACCTGCTGGATGGTCGATGCCCAGGCGAAGACGTCGGTGGCGGTCGTGATGAGACCGCCGCCCAGTTGCTCGGGCGCCATGTACGGCGGGGTGCCGACGATCCGGCCGGGCACCGTGGCGCCGGTGTTCAACGCGCGCGCGATGCCGAAATCGATCACCCGTGCCCCGTCCGGGCCGATCAGGACGTTGTGCGGTTTGAAATCGCGGTGCACGATCCCGGCGTCGTGGATGGCGACGAGCGCCGTCGCGGTCGCGATCGCCAGTCGCTCCAGATCGGCGCCGTCCCGCGGCCCCTTCTCCGAGATCAGCCGCTGCAGGGACGGACCGTCGACGTACTCACTGACGATGTACGGACGGTCGCCGGTCACGTCGGCGTCCACCACCTGCGCCGTGCAGAAGCGAGCGACCTCCTTCGCCGCCGCGACCTCCTGCACGAAACGGGCGCGTGCCGCGTCGTCGATCGCCAGGTCCTGCCGGAGCACCTTCACCGCGAGGCGCTGCGGGGACTCCCCGGAGTCGTCGGCCCGTCTCGCCAGATAGACGACGCCCTGGCCGCCCGCCCCCAGACGTCCCATCAACTCGTAGGGGCCGAGGCGCTGTGGGTCGCCGGACAACAGAACTCGACTGGTCACCGCGCGATCCTCCACACCGCCGAAACGTCCTGCTCGATCGAGAAACCCGGTGAGCACCTCAAGCGCTCAAGATCGTTCCCGTCGGCGAGTCTGACGCTGACTCGGTGAGGGTCGTTCGGGCGCCTCAGATAACAAAATGATCTCTGGACGAACCCGACCCTTCTGAACTTCGGTGCCGGCGCGGTAGTGGTCAGGCGCGGGTGCGGGTCAGGGTCGTCCAGCGTGGGTCGATATGGCCCAGCCATAGGTCCTGGTCGTCGGCCAGCGGTCGTTCCAGCGGTAGCGGCAGGAAGCGGCAGGCGAACGTCAGTCCCAGGTCGTCTCCGTCGCCCCGTACGGTGTGGTTCCAGGCGTCGGCCGTGGTCGGAGGCGCCTGAAGATGGAAGTAGGTGGTCCTGCGCGGTCGGCGGGTGTCGGGATGGGGTTTGTCCTCCACGGTGATCCGCCGCACCACGGAGACGGTGCGCAGACCGGTCTCTTCGGCGACCTCGCGCAGGACGGCCTGCGGTAGTTCCTCGCCGGGGTGGATGCCGCCGGCGGGAACCTGGGTGCCGGCTTGGGGCATGCCGACGTGGTCGAAGACCAGGAGTTCGGGGACCCGCCGATGTCTGATCACGTAGGCGGCGACGCGGATTCGGGGTCGGGTCACCCGTGCATTCTCCGCCGTTGGTCGTGCTCGGGCGTCGCTGCGCTTCAACCGGTGGTCGAACGCGGCCTACCTCCGTGGCTGCTGAACCGGACACCGGAAAGTCGCGCGCCTGCAGCTGACCCGTGGCGCGAGTGGCAGGCCCGGTCGACGTCTTCGGCCGGGCCACCCGCGATCGCCATCGAGACCGGCACTGACTCCTACCGACTCGCCCACACCCGCGCCGGCAACTCGAGGTTCCGGCTGACCAAAGAGGAAGGCGAACTGTCAGCGGCTGGTGCGTCCATGGTCAGCGGGCGCGGACAGAGTGCTGTTCATCGAGACAGACACCTGACGGAGGTTCGATCATGAACGGCACCAGCGTCACCGGAATCCGCGGCGAGCTCCACATCGACGGCCGTCGACTGTCCTACCTGGACTTCGGCGGACCGGGCCGGCCGCTGCTGGCCCTGCACGGCCACCTCTACGAGGGACAGACCTGGGCACAGCTGGCCGAGGCACTGGCGCCGCAGTGGCGGGTCATCGCACCCGACCAGCGCGGGCACGGCGACTCCGACCGGGCCGCCTCCTACACCCGCGACGACTACGTCGCCGACGCGATCGCCCTCCTGGACCACCTCGGGATCGAGCAGGCCGTGACACTCGGCCACTCCGGCGGCGCCATCACCGCCTACCAGATCGCCGCCCGGCACCCCGGGCGCGTGTCGGCCATCGTCAACGTCGAGGGCCCGGTCTGCGATCTCGACGACGGCCCCAGCGCACTGTCGTTCGTCCTGTCGATGCCCTACACCGCCCCCGACCGGCAGACGCTCCTGGCCGCCCTCGGCCCGCTGGCCCCGATGCTCGGCGACAAGCTGCGCCCCACCGCCGACGGCGGCTGGCGTCTGCCGTTCCACCCGCAGGACACCATCACCTCAGAGCAGGGAACGCACGGCGACCACTGGGCCGACTGGACCTCCACCGAGTGCCCCGCCCTGTTCGTGCTGGCCCGCAACAGCCAGGTCATCACCTCCGAGGAAGGCCGGGAGATCGTCGCCCGCCGCGCCAACACCCGCCTCGCCGAACTCGACGGCGACCACTTCGCCCACACCACCGACCCGGACGGCTTCGCCACCGCCGTCAAAGACTTCCTGGACACCCTCGGCTGACCAGCCCCGGGGATCGGCAGGGCCCTGCCGATCCCCGCTCAGGCGCGAAGTTCGTCCGGTCCTTCGTACTTGAACGTGTGCAGCGTGGCGGTGCTGAGGGTCTGCTCCGCGCCGAACTGCTCGAAGGTGTCGACAGGGTGAAAGCCAAGGCGGGCGGCGAGCTTGAGCGCGCGCTCGTTGGCCGCCTGGGTCACGACCAGGACCGGCTGGTCGGGGAGTTCGTCGGCGGCGGCCCGCAACGCCACCGTCGCGGCCTCGAACGCGAGCCCGGCGCCCCACGCGCTGCGCCGCAGGACATAGGACAGTTCCAGTTCCTCACCGTCCTCGGTGAGGTGCCCGGGCCGGTCGGCGGACCGACGGCCGAGCCCCAGGATTCCGATGAGCCCGTGCGTCGGGTTGTCCGCGATGACGAAGCTGCCGGGCTCAGAGGTCGTATTCGCCGTGCCGAACGCGTCGAGGAACTTCTCCATCTCGCTGCGGGCCATCGGACCACCGAGGTACGCCCGGACCGCAGGATCGGTGAAGATCTCGATGAGCCCTTCGCGGTCGGTGTCGCGCGCTTTGCGCAGCACGAGTCGGTCCGAGGTTACTTCCGTGGCGGACAGCGTGGGCAATCGGCTCATGGGCCACCATGATGGCCGAGCGTCCAGCCGAGACGCCCGGCCTCACGGCGGTTCGCGACGAGCGGCTTCCGGCTCGCCTCCTCGGTCAGGACCGACCGGGATCGCCGGCGTCCACCACGCGGAAGCGCTCGGCGACGACGAGCGTGTCATCGTCGATGACGGGGGTGTGCCCCAGGTACTCGCTCACTCCGTCGCTCTGGAAGAACTCCTCATGCGCCGCCCGCCACTCCGCAGCGTCGGCGTACCCGCGCCCTTCCGCCAGGGCGTAGTCGTCGTCGATCTCCTTGATGGGGACGACGCGCACCTCGACGAGCTCGATCACAACCGCCGGCCGTCCGTCGGAGTCCACCACGGCGAGCCGCTGCCCGACCTCCGGCACCGCCTCCCCGGCGTGCTCGTAGATCTCAAGAAGCCCGGTGAGCGCCGTCTTCTGCCCATTCAGGATCGCCGCCACCCCACTGTCCCGCAGCGGCCCGGGCAGCGCGAGCTCAAGCGTCGGAAGATCGTCATGTCCCATCGTGCGAGCGTACGACCCCGATCACGCTCCCGCCGCCGGGTCCGTCAGGTAGACGTCGGCGAGCCATCCCGCGTCGTAACGGTCCGGCTCACTAAGCTCCCCGCGCAGCACATGCAGTTGCCAGACTCAGCGAACCTCCCACAAATTGTGGAACCGGTCATGGAGGCGGATATGACGCTCCCCCCGAGCCCGCAGCACCAACAGCACATGCCGCGGAGCCGGGCCGGCCTCACCACCGCCGTCACCATCGGCGGGGAGCGATTCTCACTGACCGCCAACAGCCGCCACGACGGCACGCTCGGTGAGGTGTTCATCCAGTGGGGCAAGCAAGGCCAGACCCAGGCCGGACTCATGGACATCTACGCCGTCACGCTCTCGGTCGGCCTCCAGCACGGCGTCCCGCTGCCCGACCTCATCCGCCAGGGCCTGGACCTGCACTTCGCACCCAACGGCCACACCGACGACCCTCAGATTCCGCTGGTCCGGTCGGCGGTGGACTGGGTCGCTCGGCGGCTGGCGATCGACTGGCTTCCGTATGAGGTTCGCGCCGCCGAAGGCATCTTCACAATCCAGGAACGCGAAACCGCCGCCGCAGACTGGCTCGCCAACGAGATCGCTTCCTCGACATTGGCGTCGCGGAGCCGAGCCAACGCAGTAGAAGCGCTATAACTCCGCTAGTACGAGCAGAGACGTTGTTCGGCCCATACGATCTTGCCGCCATCCTCGCAGTGCACGGCCGCCCAGCGTGCGCTGAGCATCTCGATGATTCCCAGGCCCCGACCGTCTAGATCGAGGTCGTTCGGCTGACGCTTGGTTGGGAGGACTGGGTTGATGTCCCAGACCTCGGTGAAGAGGCTCGGACTCGTCCACTTGAGACGTAGGCGGATACGGCCGATCTCGGTGATCCCCATGGCCTGATGGAAGCCCACCGTGGCCTTAAGTGCGTTCGTGGCCAGTTCCGACACGATCGTTTCCGTGTCGTGGATCAGCTCAGTCGGGAGGTGCCAGTGCCGAGCCACCTCGGCAACCAGGCGACGGGCGAGGGGCACGGCGTTTGGGGCGGCAGCCAGGGGGACGGCTTGGTCCTGCTGCGTCGGGAAGAACGCCACGGTTGGCCTCATGCGATCACCACGCTCGGTAAAGTGTCGTATGCTCAGTGTGAAAATGCAATGAAGATCAATGCAACCTGTTGCATAGGATTCAGGTTGCATAGTTCTCAGGGAGGCCCCCATGCCTGCTCATCCGCGCCCCACTGTCCGGCTGCGCCGCCTGGCCGGAAGCCTGGGCCGGCTACGTACCGCTCGCGGCCTGAGCAGGGAGGACGTTGCAGAAGCCACTGGGATCAACAAGGCCACGCTCTACCGGATCGAGAAGGCGAAGGTCCGTCCGCAAGCCCGCACACTCGCTGCCATGCTCACGCTGTACGAGGTCGAGCCTGAGGAGCAGCGAGCCCTCACCAAGCTCCTCAAGGACTCGTCGCAATCCGGATGGTGGCAGGCGTACACCGACGAGCTACCCGAGGAGTACAGCGCCTACATCGAGTTCGAAAACGAAGCTCGGAGCGTCTGGAACTACGAGAGCCTCTACATCCCCGGCCTCCTCCAGAGCGAGGACTATGCCCGCGCTGTCATCCCCGGCGGCATGCCATCGCTCAGCCGAGAAGAGGTCGACCGGCGAGTCCAGGTCAGGATGGAACGCCAAGCGATCCTCGACCGTGACCGTACGTTCCACCTTTGGGCGATCTGCGACGAAGCTGCGATCCACCGCGCCGTCGGTGGCCCAACCGTCATGCGGGATCAGCTCTTGCACCTGGTCTCAGCCACGGAACGGCCGAACGTCACCCTCCAGGTCGTTCCGTTCGACACTGGCGCACATCCTGGCATGCCAGGATCGTTCGTCGTGCTTCAGTTTCCCGGCGATCCGTCTGTTGTCTACATCGACAGCATGGCCGGTGACCTTTTCCTCGAAGAGGAAGCAGACGTACATCGCTACACTGGCCTCTACGAACACCTCAGAGCTGTCGCAATCAGTCCGGATGCCACCAGACAGCTTCTAACACGCGTGGCCAGTGAGTACTCAGCGAGGGGAGGGGCAGGCGATGGATGACTTGTCCCGGATTGATTGGCGCAAGAGCAGCCGATCCAGTTCCAACGGCCAGTGCGTTGAGGTTGGAGTAGTCGAGAACAAGGGGTAGTTACCTTCCTTCCAGCAGCTCAAGGCGGCTGAAATCACGCCGAGCAGGCCATCACAACCGGGTTTCCCCGGCTTGGCCGAACACGCTAATAGCCGCGAGTTCGTCGCCTTCTTGCTCGCCGACCCGCCCTCGACGATGCGGTACTCGCGGGTCCGTCCAGGTGGGAGCACCGGCCGACGAGGACGTTCACGTCATCGCCCTCCCGAAGCACGAACAGGCTCCAGAGCTCGGCGACATGCCACAATGCGGTCGGGGCCTGTACATGGTGCAGGCACTGACAAGCGAGTTGACCCGGACCGGAAGTCACCTCGGCCACAACCAGCTCCGCAAGCACGCATCCGCGTGCAGGCGTCGCCACAACCAGAGAAACCGCGCCGCTTCGAAAGATCATAATTCCCCGGCCAAAAACTCCGGGACTACGCTCACTTCACCGTCTTGGCGGCAGAAGCTCCCGCTTCTACGCCAGACTACGTGCTCGCGAGCGAACGCGCCAAAAAGCGTAGCGCAGAACCTGAAATATTCCGACCGAACTCTGCCCCTACTCCTACCGGACCGGCCAGCTTGCCAAAGACATCCACGCCTACGAACCGCGAGGCGACAGCGAGACCCCACGCTCGCGAGACCCCACGCTCGTCTAGGCATTAACTTAGCTACCCGTAAATGTTGGTCGAGAAGTTGGCCCAACTGCATTGACGACGATTTCGACAGCGGAAGAAAGAGACTCATGTTCCCACAGGCGCACCACGCGCCAGCCTGCCGCCTCGAGTGCGGCGTTCGCCTGCCGGTCCCGCTCCACGTTCCGGCGAAGCTTAGGTGTCCAGTACCACTCGTTCGTACTGGGTTCCCTGCCGTGCTCAGGGCAGACATGCCAGAAGCAGCCGTCTACGAAGACAGCCACCTTCCGTGCCGTGAATACGATGTCCGGCCGGACACGGACACCGTCGGCAAGGTCGAGACGGAAATCCTTGCGATATCGGTAGCCGAGAGTGTGCAGTGCGTGACGCAGCGCTACCTCAGGCTTGGTGTCGGAGCGGCGGTTGGCACGCATGTTACGCGACCGTCCCTCATTAAGCGGGCGCGGGTACAAGCCCTTAGCCCATGCCTGCTCACGCGGGTCACTCTTATGTGCGTCAGACACGATTCCGCCGGTTCAGCTATCGACTCGCCAGCCGGGACATGAGAAAAGATACCGCTGCTCAGCCGCTCTCTTGCGCGGACTCACGGACCGGCCAGCAGAAGACCGGGGACGCTATCCCGCTGCAGCTCGCGGAACACGCTGCTCCCGTGCCTTGCGAGGAGTCATGACGAGTTGGACGGCGGGTGGCCCGCAGGGATCATGCCGGGACTCCTCCAAGCTAGAACTGGGCCGGCCCTCGATCACCCTGATGAGCTCGTCAGCGACTGCCTTGCCAAGGGCAGGAGGCACGGCGTTTGCGACCTGGAGGGGCTGTTTCCCTCTGGTTCCACAAAACACGTAATGGTCCGGGAACCCCTGGATCCGCGCCGCCTCGCGGACGCTGATCGTTCGGTTCAGGACGGGGTGGACCGGAAGCGCGCGATGGCCAGCAACGATCGTCCTTGCAAGGTCCTTGTGCAGCCGCCGGTACGAAATCGGACCTTTGCCTGGTTGGATGCCCGCGATTTTATCGATCACCTTCTGACTGTGCTTCATCGTAGAGCCATTGAGGAGCACCCCCCCGTCCTCAAGCAGCACGAACTCGGCGACCGTGCCGGATTCCAGCTCTGGAAGGCCGGGCTTGCTGAGCTCGTCCATCACCGTCGGCACCCATCGTCGACGGCACTGGCACCGCTCCCTACGGTCCCCGCAGAAGGCACCTCCTGGCATCTCAGGTTCTATACCAGACGATTCACTAAGAAGTTGAGCCATGAAAATCAGCCTCCAGCGCAACTGGGGGACCCCATAATTGCTGGCCTTTACGACGCGATGGTTAGGGGTATAACCGCTCTCCCGCAGCGATCGCTCGACGGCTTCATGGAAGCGTATACCCTTAATATTGCGCATTCCGAGAACGTTCTCGATTACCACGAAACGCGCTTTGAGTTCCGCGGCGAGCCTGACTTGCTGCTCAAACAAAACATTCTTCTTGTCATGGGGATCCCGTTTTCCCGCAACGGAGTATCCTTGGCAAGGAGGACCTCCGATCACGGCTGAAACGTCGCCAACCCATGGCGCAACAGCTCGTACATGCCCAGCAGTGATCTGGTTCACATCACGCTCTAGCACTACCGTGCCTGGATGGTTCGCTCTGTGGGTCTGCGCGGCGTTCCGCTCCATCTCTACGGCCACAGCGACCCGAAATCCCGCCTGCTCGAATCCAAGCGCGAGCCCGCCGGCCCCGGCGAACAGCTCGACCGCGACCGGTCTGGTATCAGCTTCGAGCCGGCCCTGCCCTTCGGGACAGAAACTGATCAGTGGGCAGTCTCCGCATGTCGGCATATTGGCTTTACAAATCACAGTTCCATGATGCACGAGATTCGCATGGAGGCGCTGCCGCATAGCAACGGGGACGGTCTCCTCGTAGAGAGCTTGATCGACCTTACCCACTCTTTTCGGGACGAGCCCCAGCCTATGGAAGATGCGGCTGACGTTGGCGTCGACCGTGAACACGTCGCGCCGCAGCGAGTAGGCCATGATGCGGCGAGCGCTATCCCACCCTAGGCCCGAAATACTCGTAAGCTCGCCCAGAACCTCTTCGTCCGGCATCCCGCGTAGATACTCCAGGCTTATCACACCTGGGCGTCCCTCCTGCGCGTTTCTCTCCCGTACACGTCCCAGGAAAGCCTGGATAGTCTCGGCGCGGTGTTCATGGAGACCAACAGGGCGTACGAGTTGCTCCAGTACGGCCCTGTCCGCATCCACGACACCATCCCAGGTCGGATAGCGGGCACGCAGCTCCTGGAACACGCCCTGGAGGGCCGACCCGTGCGCCTGGGCGCTTAGCAGGATGTAGATCGCCTCAGACACGGGATCGTCCACATTCCCTAGAGAAGCCGCACGGAAGGTTACCTCAAGAAGTTCATCGACTCGCTCCACCACAGCCCTGGGCGAAAGCCCGATCGCTTCTGAGCGGAGAGTTGAGGTATCGCGGCTCGTATCGCGTGCTTGGGTATCCACGCGCGGGATTCTCTCGTCATGGGCACCGGTACCGCCACCTTACTCCTTGTTAAGGTTGTGTATCTATTCGTGATCAGTCCACGCTGGCGCGCGGCCCGATACCAGGTCGGCCTGCCATCCCTCGAGCATGTGATGCACTCCAGAGTCAGAGCCGCAGTCGGTGGTCACCCTGAGCGATCGCGCACCGATGCGGCGCGGCAGCCGTCTGCTGGCGATGCCCTGGGGAGATGCCGTCCTCAATCTCGAACTAACCGGGCTAAACGGACTATTGGGGCAAAATACGCAAGAGCGCCAACGCCTGATCCCTGCAATCGCGATGGCGTGATCTCAAGGGCAGCCCCATGTACGGTCGACGGGCAGCGCCACGTCTAAGGAATTTACCTCGCAGGGGTCATACCCTCTTTACGATAAGCTGCCCCACGTATGCCTCATCCTGCCCGAGGCAGCGACCGTGTCTGCATGCCCAGTGACCTGCGGGCGAGGCCAGCTGGCGAGGGATGTCGGCATCGCGACAAGGGAGAGCCATCCAGCAACGACAATCTTCGCCTTTCACCCCCCGGGGGAGTTAACCTTGTTACGAAGAGCTCTCTGGCATCCCCCTTTGCGTGGCGGGACGGCGTTTTCCCCATCCAGGGAGGTGACCATGCCGGATCGTCCACACCCCCAGAGGCCATCCCCCGTCCTCCTAGCTGAGGCTGTGGATGGCACCCAGCATGTGGCACCGCCGTGGTTCGTCAACTGGGTGCGACTAGGGGCTTTGGCAGCGCTAGATACACTCTTGATCGAGCCCCGAAGTCAGGTTATTCTCGCGCTCTCCGCTCCGGTGCGCTGTATGGCCGCTGCCGCCTTCGCTTTCGGCTATTGCAGGCAGCGTTTCCTCACGGTACCCGAACTCCGATGCCCCCCTGACTCCTCGCGATCCCTTGCTGAACTCAAGCCCGGCTCGAGAGCTTGGCTTCGTCTAGCTGACCGCGTCCTATCCGGCACGTACCATTCCCTTCAAGGCGACAGGGTCCATACCAGCGCGGGAACCTACCAGGCAGCGGTTGTCAGGGAGGCGCGAGAGCCTCCAGCTTGGGCTCCAGTGCCTGGGGGTCGCTATCTCCTGGCAGAGAAGAGTTCAGCAGAGCTAGCCTTCCTCTCTGGAATGCTCCGATCCCATCACCCACTGGACTACATCACGTCGTGGAGCTGGGACTTGGTTGTGGTGGGCTCGCCTTCCCGGCTACGCACCGACCTTGCTGCGCGTATCGGCCCTCCCGGTTCAGCAAGCAGTATGGGTTCGCTGGCCTCGATCGTCCGTCCGCTCGATATCACGGGAACCGGCGAAAGATCGCAGCTAGTCGGCTGGCGCAGCGTGCTGATGCCCGCTCGAAGTGACGATGCAGCATGGGCTTCCTGGCCTGAGCCGCCGACCACTGCAGTACTCGATGGTGCATACGCCATTAGCCGGTGGCTGGAAGAATGCGACGCCCGACTGATCGTCGCCATTCTTGACAGAAGCGAACCTGGGCTGGAAGCAGCGGTTAGTGTACTGGAGCAGAGGCGTGCGTACATGAAGGCGATCACGTTGGATGAGCTTCGCTGGCAGCCATCCAGTGGGTGTGAGCTCATGGCCTTCGGGAGCGCCGGTGAGCCTGATTCTCGAGGCTGACGCCTTCTACCGTGTCTCGCAGCGGCCATCGGCATCGCGGTGGGCGATCAGCGATGCCGGCAGTACGCGGTTCTCCAGCGCCCTCCGTGCCCTCTTGCACGAACTAGGGGAAGACGCTTCCTCCCCGGCCTGGGAACTCGCCGTCGCATCGGCGAGGGCGGTCCGCTGGCGCGGCGCAACCGAACCCGTTCCTTTTAGCTCGTGCCACTCCAGCGTCACGGACCCTCTCACCAGGATGTTGGACCTGGCAGAAGATCTGGCCGGAAGTGTCGAGCACCACCAGCGGCGGCTGCTGACGGAGCTTGCCAACGCAGCGAGCGAGTACAGGGATGGCGAAAACCTTGCTTACGCTACGGCCGTCCTCGAATGCCTCAGCATGGGCGACAGGACCAATACGTGCCTCGTCGCCGCACGGCGTAGGACGGTCTCCGCGGTCTCGCAATGGCTCGCCGAGATAGGGCAGCATGCACCGGTGATAGAGGCCCGCGGCTTTATGGCATCCGCGGGAATCTGGGACCTGGCGATTGTTCTAGGGGCGGGAGACTGGTTCCCGCCGGAGATGTTGTCGACGGCCCGCGCAGAGGAGATCACGCTGGTTCACCCGCAATGGGTCAGGGATAGCCACCGCTTCTACGGGGCGTTCGGCGAGCTCGCCACCCGATCCATCAGCGTGACCGTACGCGAACCTCGGATCCGCGGCGACCAGCATCCCGACTCTCTCCAACTCCCTGCCCAAGATCTTGTCCCGCATCCCGACTGGTCCTTGGTAGCCGCATCGGCTCCCCGCCTTCTAGAGGCAGGGCTTCCCTCGGAAGCCTGCAAGCTGGCGGTGCTCGGCGGCGGGTACGCCGTTTGGCTACCCGTCGACGGACAACGCATTCGCGGCCTACTCCCCACAGCCCGCGTCGGAGAGCGCGTCGTTAGCCTTCCTATCAAGGCTGTTCAGCCTGGGGCGGTACTTCTCCTCCGGCTCGGCGGTACTGAGAGTGCTGCGCTCCGACCGCTCGTGGACTCGATCCTGGGCAGCCAACAGTCCAGGATTCGGGCTCTGCAGGTGCGGTGGAAGAAAAGTCTGCGTCTCGCGTTGGCAGATCCGGGCGCCGCAGAACTGGAAAGGAAGGTCCGCGCCGCGGGAGCGCGGTCTGTGCACTTGCAGTATTGGGCAACTGAGGAGTGCCTCCGCCCGAGGGATGACCGCGATTTTCGTGCATTGCTTGAGGTCCTACAATTGCACCCTGCCGAGCCTTACATCGATGCCGGGCTGGCGCTGAGGCGAGCACATAACCGGGCAGGCCGCGAGCTCACCCAGGCTTTGGAAGGTCACGTAGAGGACCAAGATTTCACCGAGCTGGAGTCCCAGGGGATGCAGGAGCTCAGGCTGGAAAACACCCCAGGCCTGGCAGCGATGGTGGCATTTCGTGTGATCGCCATTAGTCCGGACGCTGCCCCGGTTCCCTCGAACCAGATTCGGCACCCGTTCCGCACGCGAGGAGCAGCATGGCTCGAATGATCCCCCCTGTTCCCGTCCAGAAGGCTCCCCCCGGGGAGCAACTCCTTTTCCACCGTCTCCGTGATGACCCTGGTACGAGTGACTGGACGGTACTGCATTCGCTAAATCTCGCGCGCCACGTTCGCCAGGTCGAGGGCGAGGCCGACTTCGTAGTAATCGCTCCGGGACTGGGGGTGCTGTGCGTAGAGGTCAAGTCCCACCGGTCGGCGCGCAGGGACACGAACGGGATGTGGTATCTGGGAACTCAGGCACCGACCCAGCGCAGCCCGTTCAGGCAGGCCAGCGAACAGATGCACAGCATCCGCAGATTTCTGTCCAGCACACGCCTGGACATTCGCCACGTCCCCTTCGCCTCAGCCGTCTGGTTCACTGGCGCGAGCGCTTCAGTGCACCCCGACTCGCTGGAGTGGCAGCCCTGGCAGCTGCTCGATCGCCGTGACCTCCGCCGACCGGTATCGCAGGTTCTGTCCACCGTGCTCGCGAGCGCCCGCCAGCACCTTGCCGCAAAGGGCAAGGCACTCTATGCCGCGCCCCAGCGGCCAACTGCCGACCAGTGCCGCGAAATGGTCTCGCGGCTGAGACCGCGGTTCGAGGTGGCGATCAGCGCGGCCGACTACCGGCAAGCTCGAGAGCAGGACCTTCTGCATTTTTTGGAAGAGCAGTACGAAGCCCTCGACGTCATGGACGCCCAGCGCCGGGTGCTATTCACAGGCGCGGCTGGAACGGGGAAGACGTTTCTCGCTCTAGAAGCCGCCAAGCGCGCTAGCCTTCAAGGACTCAAGGTACGGCTCGTCTGCTATAACCGCCTGCTGGGGCGGTGGCTCGCACGCGAGATGGATGGCTTCCCTGGCCAGGTAACGGGAAGCTTGCACGGCATAATGATGGACCTCACTGGACTAAAGCCCCCCGAAAACGGAGGCGAAGCCTGGTGGGGCCGGCAGCTCCCTCTCCTTGCGCTGGAAACGCTATTCGAACAGCGCGAGCCTGCCGACGTCCTGATCGTCGACGAGGTCCAGGACCTTTGCGATTCGGCCTATCTAGACGTGCTAGATCTGATGCTCAAAGGAGGCCTCGCCGGCGGGCGCTGGCTAATGTTCGGCGACTTCGAGCGGCAGTCCATCTACGGTGTGGCAGACGGCCGCGCGGAACTTAAGGGACGCTCACCATCCCTCTACGAACGTGGACTGTTCAGGAACTGCCGGAACACGCCGCGAATCGGGCGTACCGCCGCTGAAGTCTCCGGCCTGGCAAACGTCTACCGCGGGTTCCGGCGCCCTGATGACGGTATCGATGTCACCTTCGCCGCGTATACCTCTCATCAAGAGCAGGAGCAAATCCTGGCGAAAGTGCTGCACAAACTTCGCGAGGAGCATTTCGGAAATGACGAGATCGTAGTACTAGCACCAACGACCGGCGGCGCGGCGTCTAAGGCGCGAGATCCCGCTTTGCGGAATCACCTAGCCGAATATGGGACCCGCGGCAGGAAGGTCGGTTATGCGACCATCCACGCCTACAAAGGGCTCGACGCGCCGGCCGTCATAGTCACGGACATCGATGCGGTAGAGGGAGAACAGGCAGAATCTTTGCTGTATATAGCGCTGAGCCGGGCCACAGATCGGCTCGCCGTACTCACGCACCGCGACGCGCTGAACAGCATGTGGGCAAACGTCACAAGGGGGAAGCGGCTGTGAAGCGGACGTTCCACGATTCCCGGGAGAGGGTGCACGAGGAACTCGCGCGGGAACTGGTTGGTCCCGCTCCCGAACGGTCCGGCAGGCCACTGGATCTCTCCAGACCGGTCCAGTTCGCTAGCTGGGAGGAAGCGCGAGGTGTCTGGCACGATGCCGCAACCGGTCAGGAAATCCTGACCGAGACCGTGCCATCGCGCAGGTTCGGAGTCGGCATCCTGTTTCCTGCGGGCACCGAAGCCGAGGAGCGCGTCGAAGCCCCCGGGTTGGACGTTACGGGCGTCACCACCCCTGGTCTTGATGACACCGACGTGGAGAACAAGCAAGCAAAAATCGTCAACCAGGGCGAGGCCGAACAGGACGATGACCTCGACCTTCGCCTCGCAAACCTCAGGCTTCCGAGCACCCTCGGTCTGTCAGTGTGTGGCTCCGTCCCGGCCGACTCGCAGGTCGTAGTGAGCGCTGAGATCGGTCGCTATCGGCCGTTTCCGGTTGTGATCGCTGATAGCGAGCGACAGTGGTGGGTCCGCACGCCAGTCACCATTCGAGCGGTCTTCCCCGCAGAGCGCCTCGCTGTCCCCGGAAACGAACGCCGTCAGGTCTGGCCCCATCCCCGCTCTGCGATCGAAAACGGAGATGGGCTAGAAGTCGAAATTAACGCGTTCAGCCGGGTGGTCAATGGCGACCACCTAATCACTATTACGCTTACTAACCGTTCGTCGGGGAGTAAGGACGAGGCATCTCTTTTTCAAGCAGGCTTCGAAATCACGGCAGAAGACGGTGCTGCGTTCCTACCCTATCCGGAAAACCACGGGCGGCGGGAGCTCAGCGAGGAGGAGCAGTCCATCGCGCTGCTCTACCGGCGCCACCAGACGTTCGCGCTCGGGCACGGATGCGCCGCCGACTGGGAGCGCGAGCCCCTAGATTCGGTTCAGCGGATCAAAGCCGTGTGCCTGCCGTCATTCGAGGCGCCGAGCGTCACACCAGATATCGTCCTCCCTGGCGGTGAGCGCCTCTCGGTCAGCATGCAAGCGCTCGCCGAACCAGCATTGCAGGGCGAAGCTAGCAGCCAGATCGAGCGGCTGATTTCTGGGTATGAAACTTGGATCGCTGACCGTAGGAAGAACTCGCTGGAACTTCCCCAAGAACACCGTGCGGCCGCCGAGCGCCACCTCCGCGATTGTGACAGGGCGCTAGAGCGCATGCGGCGGGGCTGGAAACTGATCCGCGAGGATTCGGAAGCCGCTCTCGCGTTCCGGCTGGCGAACGAGGCAATGCTCATCCAACAGGCACGGTCTGCCGTGAAGGTCCGCGAGACCACTGTAGATGCATCGGGTTCCGTCCAAGTCGCCGGAGCGATGCCGAAGGGGGAGGTGCCGGAAGGCCGCGGTAACTGGCGACCGTTTCAAATCGCGTTTCTGCTCGCGGTCGTCGAATCGGTGGCTGTCCCTGGCAGCGATGACCGGGAGACCGTGGAGCTCATCTTCTTTCCCACCGGCGGTGGCAAGACCGAGGCATATCTCGCGGTCGCCGCGTTCGCGATGTTCCTGCGCCGCCTGCGGGACCCCTCGGATACTGGGACCGAAGTCATCATGCGGTACACACTGCGACTCCTGACCGCCCAGCAGTTCTCGCGCGCGGCATCGCTGATCTGCGCGATGGAGGTCATCCGGTCCGGGCGAACAGATCTCGGCGGCAAACCGTACAGCATTGGCGTATGGCTCGGCGGCTCGACCACTCCAAACACGCGCGATCAAGCAGTCAAGTCGTGGGACCAGCTAGTCACCAAGCCGAACACGGCACCCAACGATTTTCTGCTCCTAAGATGTCCCTGGTGCGCGGCGAAGATGGGCCCTACCGACGGGCAGAAACAGAGCGGATCCCAGGGCAGGAGAGGCCGACGGGTGCCCCGCGTCGTACCCGGATATCGCAAGCTCCGCGACCGGGTCACCCTGCACTGCCCGGACGAGCGATGCCCCTTCCACAAGGCGCTCCCGACGCTGGTGGTTGATGACGACATCTACGAAGCACCGCCATCGATGATCATAGGAACGGTGGACAAATTCGCGACCATGGCTTGGCAGCCGTGCTCTCGCGCGCTTTTCGGGCTGGACGAATCGGGAGAGCAACAAGTCTCTCCCCCTGGTTTGATCATTCAGGACGAGTTCCACCTCATCTCCGGCCCGCTCGGCTCGATGGTGGGCCTATACGAGAGCGTGATCGAGACTCTCTGCACCGACGACCGAACCCCAGAGCCCGTCAAGCCGAAGATCGTCTCATCGACCGCGACTATCCGTCGCTACCAGGAGCAGGTGGCCGCCGTCTACGCGAGGAACGACGTCGCGCTCTTCCCGCCACCCGGGCTCGAGGCCAGCGACTCCTTCTTTTCGGTATGGGCCCGCGACAACGACGGGCAGCTTCTCCCCGGCCGCAGGTACGTTGGCGTCCACGCCCCCGCTCTGGGCTCCATGCAGAGCGTTCAGGTCAGGGTGGCCGCGGCCATGCTCCAGGCCCCGGCAATTCTGGCCGAGGAGCAGCGAGATCCCTGGTGGACCAGCCTGTGGTTCTTCAACAGCCTCCGCGAGCTCGGGAACTCGCTCTCCCTCCTTCAGGCTGACATCCCTGACTACCTTGTAGGACTCCGTAGGCGCGACGGGCTCGAGCGGAACCGCTTCCCCCGCAGCATCATGGAACTCACCAGTCGACGGCGGAACGACGAGATTCCCAGGGCGATCGATGAACTGTCTGTCGTCTACGGAGCGGGCAACGTCGTGGATATCTGCCTGGCGTCCAACATCATCGAGGTCGGAGTGGACATCGACCGCCTCTCTCTCATGGCGATTGTCGGCCAGCCCAAGACGACTGCCCAGTACATCCAGGTGTCGGGCCGCGTCGGGCGACGGTGGGACGAACGGCCGGGGCTCGTAATCAGTCTGTACGGCGCGGCCAAACCTCGCGATCGTTCTCACTACGAGCGCTTCCGTACCTACCATGAGCGGCTCTATTCACAGGTCGAACCAACTAGCGTGACGCCGTTCGCGCTACCAGTGATGAAGCGAGCACTGCATGCCGCACTTATCTCGTACGTTCGCCTGGTCGGTGGCGATGGCCTGCTTCCCTGGCCCTTCCCCGAGCAGCTGACCAGCGAGGCTGCAAAGATCCTCCTGGATCGCGCTTACAAGGTCGACTTCAACGAACGAAAGGCGGCCGAGCGCACTGTCAACGAACGGCTAGACGAATGGGAGCAATGGGAACCCAGCGAGTGGAGGGCCGATGCTAGGGCGGGTGACCCGCGAAACGGGCTGATGCGCTTCGCAGGCGAGCCTGCCCCAGGCCAGCAGACCGGGACCTCATGGGAAGTACCCGCGTCAATGCGCAACGTCGATGCGGAATGCAAGGCCGCCATCACGCGGTCCTATAACCGGAGCGATGACTATCAGGGAGATAGCTAATGACTAGTGGGAACATCCGCCGATCGCAGCTGATCTCTCCCTTCGGGACAGGCGCTATGACCGTACTCCTCGACGGGACGTCCGTGATCGCTGCTGGACTAGACCACTGGTACGAAGGCGAGGAGGCCGACCCCGGAGAATTCCGCGTCGATGAATGGCGCCTGCAACGACGCCTCAGGGTCAGCCATTTTCGGCTGCCCCCACACTACGTGCGCCCCACTCGAGGATCCCGGGGGCCCAACGACCGTACGACTAATATCGGGATCACCATTCCATTCCTCCGCTTTCCGACCTGGAACTTCTGTCCCTACTGCAAGCGCCTGCAGGCGAGCCCGCTGACGCTGGATGGCAAGGCACGCTGCGCCGACCCGAGTCACCAGGCCGCAGGCAAGGGCAAGGGTCCGGTTATGGCCCAGGTCCCTTTCGTCACGGTGTGCGAGCGCGGGCACCTGGACGACTTTCCCTGGCGCGAATGGGTGCACCGATCCGTGCAGCCAGACTGCGCTGGCGTGCTCCGCCTGCGCTCGCGAGGTGGTGGATCCCTGGCAGGCCAAGAAGTGTCCTGTGACAGCTGCGGAAGGCGTCGCACACTAGAGAATGTTATGAATACGATCCGCAGCGACGGCGGCGAAACCACCGTGCTGAGCAGCACACTCGAACGCGGCTCCGACTTCTCCTGCAGCGGATCGCGTCCGTGGCTCGGCAAGAATCCCGAACCGTGTGGGCAGCCGATCCGAGCCAGCCTGCGCGGTGCCTCCAACGTCTACTTCCCGCTGGTGGAGAGCTCCATCTACCTACCACAGAGTCCAGCCTCCACGCCGGAGAAGCTGATTGAAATCGTCAAATCACAGGCCTTCTCCTCTGCCATGAGTCTCGCCAAAGCCAGGAACGGAGGTAGGGTCACCGTCCAGGACTTCCGTGAAATGGATGGCATTGGCATTGCGGATAAATACACCGACGAACAGGTCAATGATGCGCTAGCTGAGTACCAAGGGAAGGCGATAGGAGAGCAGGAATACGACCTCGACGATCTATCTCAAGTGGACTGGCGGCGCCCCGAGTATGAAACGCTCCGGGAGAGGCTACGCCATCCGGCTCTCGTCGTCGCCGAGCCCAGCGATCCCTACGGCGATGCGGTGTCTGGAACCTTCGCAAGGGTGCGACTGGTAGAACTCCTGCGCGAGACGCGGGCACTCTGGGGCTTTACCCGCGTGACGTCTGCAGACCTCAAGCTCCGCGAAGGCAAGAAGCGGCTACGGCTGAAGCAGCTCGGACCAAATCGCGATTGGCTCCCGGCCTACACCGTTAACGGCGAGGGCATCTACCTTGAACTCGAAGAACCTCGCCTGCAGGATTGGGAGCGGAGGCCTGACGTCAGGGGACGCGCCGAGCGGCTAGCACGCCACTACGAAGACGTCCGCGCTGTCCGCGGCTCGGCCGAGCGCGACATCTCCCCTCGCCTGATCTTGATTCATACGGTCGCCCACCTCCTCATCAACCAGCTCATATTCGAATGCGGCTACAGCACTGCCTCCCTGCGGGAGCGGCTCTTCGTCGATTCCGACCCGGAGACTCCGATGGCAGGATTGCTGATCTATACAGCTGCCGGAGACGCCGAGGGGACCATGGGAGGTCTGGTCCGCATGGGAAGGCCGGGCAATCTCGAGCGTGTCTGGGAAGCTGCGCTAGCCAACGCCGAATGGTGCTCGACGGATCCCATCTGCATGGAGACTGGTGAGACAGGCCAAGGGCCTGACTCGTGTAACCTGGCCGCCTGCCACTCCTGCGCACTGCTTCCCGAAACCTCATGCGAAGAGTTCAACCGCTTCCTCGATCGCGGACTTGTAGTCGGCTCTCTCAAGGCCCCAAGAGTGGGTTTTTTTTGATTCACCATTTATAGCGAGAAATATAGGCCTGAGCAAAACAGAACCCAATTTCTTCGCTCGGCTCGCCGCTGCACGCGCTTCACTCTAAGTTGTGATCGCGCGTGTCTATAAACGCATGGTCTACCTAGCCGGAGGCGTTCAACGCTGCAGGCCGGTCGGGAACCCCGTACTGGTCGCAGGGCTCCGGACGACCTGGTGGATTGTCACCGCCTAGTGGTAGAAATCGGGCATGTCTCCCGCCACTCCAGCGGAACGAAGGGTTTCCTTCGCTGATATCAGCACCGCTGATCTCTTCATTGACTCCGTCTACGCCGGAGGATCCAGCGGGCATGCAGGCGATGGCCCGATCGCCAAGCTCATACCCGGTGTCGGGAATCAGGGGGGTTTCCGGCACTGTGGATCGCCGACCAGAGGTACTGTTCGCGTCTCGGTTCTCTACACAACGGGCGGTGAACTGGACTGGCCGGACTACTTGGACTTGCAGACCGGTACCTTCACCTACTTCGGAGATAACCGCACGCCAGGTAGAGAGCTGCATGACACTCCCCGTAGTGGCAATCTCCTGCTACGTGATGTCTTCACCGCTGCACACGGGTCCACCGCAGGGCGCGCCAAGGTCCCGCCGTTCCTGCTGTTCGAGAAGGTCGGCCAGGGGCGCGATGTGAGATTCCGAGGCATGCTCGCGCCTGGCGGCCCTGCTCTGACCGCCGATGATGAGCTGGCCGCCGTCTGGCGAGCCGCCGATGGCCGACGCTTTCAGAACTACCGCGCACGCTTCACGGTGCTGAACGAGGAGAAGATTTCCCGGTCCTGGCTCACACATGTCTTGGTCGGCGGTGACCCCCTCATTAGCGGATGCCCGGAAACCTGGAAAGCCTGGGTCTCCAACCGTACCTACACTCCGCTGCTCGCGCCTGCCACTACAACGATCAGGTCTAGAGCCAGGCAGATGCCGGATGACCCCCAGGGCGCAGGAATCTTGGAGGTCATCCGCGAGCACTTCCGCGGACGCGAACATGGCTTCGAAGCCTGCGCAGTCGCTTTGTGGCGACTGCTAGCTCCGGCGACCGGAGAGTGTGATGTCACACGCCCTAGCAGAGACGGCGGCCGCGACGCGGTGGGCAAATACGTCATCGGCCCGCCGGCTGACCGCATCGCCATCGACTTCGCCCTGGAAGCAAAGTGCTATGCAGCGACGAACTCCGTCGGCGTGAGAGAGGTCTCACGGCTGATTTCACGGTTGCGTCACCGCAACTTCGGAGTCTTCGTCACGACCTCCTACTTCGCCCAGCAAGTTCAAGAAGAGGTGCGCGATGACGGCCATCCGATTGCTCTTGTGTGCGGCCGTGACATCACCGATGTCCTTCGCCAACATGGATACAACACTTTCGACGACGTTCGCGAATGGCTGAGGCAGGATTTTCCGGCTTTGCAGTAGCCCGCTATGGGCCGCAGGCATGGATATCTAAGCTGCTGTCCGGATAACGTCTCAGTCCTACAGGGAATCACTCCAACGAAGCGCTCGGTCAGACGTAGGCCGCACAGCGAAGGCGCCCCAGATCGGTGGAGTTTTCGTTGGCGGCTCTCCAGCCCCATCACGTCACTCTGGGAGCGTGCTACTTCTCCTCGGCGGCGGATTCGAGTTCGCCGGCGCTGGCGGCTAGGGCGGCTCGGCGTTTGCGCAGGGTGGCTACGCGTTCGTTGACGGACAGGGTCTTGTGGCGCTCGGCGTGGACGACGGGGATGCCGCGTTCGGCGGCGCTCTGCGCTAGGGCCTCGCCTACCTGGGGCATCATGCACAGGGCGAGGCTGGAGAAGAGGCCGGCGGTGACGGTCTTCTCCTTGCGGATCCGGCCTCGGTAGACGATCTCGCAGGCCACCCGGTCCGGCAGTTCGCCCTGGGGGTCGTCCTCGATCCGGTCCTCCAGGTCCACGGACATGGCCATGACGATCTGGAGGACCTTGGTGACGGCCCACTTGCGGCCGGGGACCGGTGGGAGCCGGTTGCGCAGGTCGTCGATCGCGAAGTCCCAGACGGCGCCGGCGGCGAGCTCGCCCACCATGCGAGTGCGGATCTCCAGGACGCGTTCCCACTCGACCTCGTCGCCGTCGAAGCCGATCTCCTTCGGGCCCACCGCGATCGCGCCGAAGCTGTCCAGCGGGGACAGCAGCTTGCCGATCAGGGCGGGGGCCTTCGGGTGCCGGGTGATGAGCGCGCCGATCGACAGGCGCCACTCCTCCGTCAGGGGAAGGACCGGTGGCGGGACGGACCTGAGCTGTTCCATCACCCAGTCGTTGCCGTCCTTGGCCGCCGCGGCGGCGGTGCCGCCGACCCGGGTCGCGCCGCGTCCGGTGGCGCGGACCGCGTGCGCTCCGGTGTCGAGTGCCGCCGACGCCGTACGCCGCGCATCGCCTACGCGGTCCCTCAGGCCCATCGAGTCCCTCCCGTCCCCCGTCGGTGCGGAGAGCCTACTGGGGCGGTCTGAGGACTTTCGGGGCGGCCGTAATCGTCCCCGGGAGTAGGCCCTACAGGTCGTTCCGCAGGTCGGCCGCCGCACGGAGGACGGCGGACCATTCGGTCGGGGTCGGGTCGACCTGGGTGTGGGCGGTGAACAGCGGGTGGAGCTCGACGACGGGGGCCTCGCCGGTGGCAGGGTCGAGGCGATGGGCCAGCGCGAGCATGTCGGGCACCGGGTTCTTGCCGAGGCGCTTGGCGATGGCCGCGAGGAGTTCGTCGAGGGCGGCGGAGTCGTCGAGGGGCGGGAAGGTGACCGCTTCGCCGCAGCGGCGGGCCTGTTCCTCGTACCGGTCCGCCCAGAACTCGACCTGCCAGCCGGGCCACAGGTCGGTCAGCTTGGGCAGCAGGCCGGGGACGGGCTCGATCGACCACGCGCCGGCGGTGCGGGAGCGGACGTCGACGTGCAGGCCGCCGTCCGGGATGACGGGCAGGGTCACCTGGGCGAGGCCGTCTGCGGGGAGGCGGTCCAGCAGGCCGGGGCCCTGCCAGGCGCTGTGGTCGTCCGCCCAGTCGAACGGGTACACGAGGAGCCGGCCCGCCTCGTCCCGTACGGTCACCAGGTGCGGCGGCCAGTCCTTCGACGGGTTCGGCTGCAGGTCGTCCGGCATCTCCGGATCACCGGCGGCTCGGACGATGGCGCGGTCGAGGCCGACGTGGGCGGCGAAGTCGCCCAGGCCGTCGTACGCCCAGCGGACGTCCCAGCCCGGCCAGGTGCGCGACAGCAGGCGCGCGAAGACGCGCTTGGCCAGCAGGTTCAGCATCAGTTCGTCGCCGTAGAAGAGGAGCCGGCGGGTGCGATGGTCGACCAGGGCACCGCCTTCGGCCCAGATGTCGTCGAGCCATTCGTCCTGCGCGGACTGGTGCTGCGCGGTGATGAAGCGGGTGGCCGCCTCGGGGCCGGCGACCAGGACGGAGCAGATCCGGCCGGCGGCCCAGTGGTCGTAGTACAGCCGCCAGCCGGTGTCGTCTACCAGGACGAAGTTCGCGCGCTGCCCCATGGCGTTTCATCCTGGCGCGCGTCGGGCGCCCACGCCACGGGATTACGTGGCCGCGGCCTCCGCGCGGATCGTACGGGGGCTTCGGCGCCTCACCGGTCCCGCCACAGGGCCGCGGTCTCGCTGGTCGACTTGATGGTGACGGGCTCGCCGGGCGGGGCGGGCCACACCTGGATCAGGTACTCCTCCACCGGGTCGCCGTCCGTACGGGGGTCGCCGTCGTCGCGGTTGCGGCCGTGGACGCGCAGTCGGTAGTCGCCGGGGCCGGGCAGGTCCAGCCGCTCGGCGGGGTCGTCGCCGCCGCCCGTCGTACCGAAGTCCAGGAACGCGGATCGCCAGGCGACCGACACCTCGGCGACGTCCTGCCAGTCGTTGGCGACCGGGGGCGGGGCGTCGTCCCAGAGTTCGGCGGTGACGGCGATGTCGCCGATCTCCTGGCCGCAGATGACGCAGGCGCCGTCGCCGTCGGGGTCGGCGTCGACCAGGCCCGTCGCGGTCCAGTCCGGTTCGAACTCCGTCACCAGGTCCTCGCCGACCAGGTCGACCGTGGACGCGTCCACCCACACCTCGGCGGAGGTCCGGCAGATCAGAGTCGGCATGGTGGCGGATCCCTTTCTCGTACGAGAGGCGCTCCGGGAAGACCGTTACTGGATGTTCAGCCTGATCGGGTGGGAGGCGTCCACCGGGCAGGTGAAGACGCGGAGTTCGCCGTAGCGGCCGACGACGATGTCCGGGTCGTCGCCGCTGTCCATGGTCAGGAACAACCGCATGCGCGCGCCGCAGGAGCAGTCGATGGGGGTGAAGTCGGTCAGGTGCCAGCTGGGCCAGCCGCCGACCTTCCAGCCGGGGCGGCAGGCCAGGACGCGGTTGAACTCGAGGTCACGCGCCTCCGCCCAGCGGTCGCCCTCATCGAAGAGGTCTTCGGGCAGTTCGTCCTGCTCCGGGAGGTCGACGATCTCCAGCGGGGCGATGGTGCAAGGGTGCGGGAGGTAGGACTTGTCCGCGCGGTCCGGCCGGGGAGGGTGCGTCAGCGTCGTCGCCACGGTGGACGACGATCGATAGCGCAGTTCGACGGTGGGGCCCCAGTAGTAGCGCTGGCCCGGGAGGTCGCTGTGGTCGTTCGGGCACCACAGCACCTGGAGGACGTCCATCCCGGCCGGCCAGTGGTCTCCCGGTACGTCCCGGGCGTAGAGCTGGATGACGGGGACCATCGGGACGCCGGGACCGGAGGTGTCCTGCACCGAGCGGATTCTCTCCCAGTTCGTCATGTCGAGCGCCGACGCGCCCGCCATGATCTCCGTTTGGATCCGGGCCTCCTCGGCCGTGACCTCGTAGCCCCGGCCCGGATTCTGACGGTGCCGTTCCTTCATGGCGTGGTCGATCCGCTGCCAGGTCTCGCGTTCCTCGTCCGTCAGCTTCTCGCGCACCTCCTTGAGGTGGGGCGCGGGGCAGACCGGCCACGGGTCGTCCGCCGGCCACAGCAGCGGCCCGCCGACGGAGCTGTCACCGGCGCCGGGAGAACCCGCCGCCGGCCGCAGCAGGGTCGCCGGGCGGGCGTACGGCGCGAACGCGGGGATGTCGGCGATCAGGGACTCAGCGGATGCCGACAAGGTCGCGATCCTCTCCATGGCGGTACGGCGGGTCCCGATCATGGCACAGGGCGCGTGGAGCGGGTCCCCGGGGCGCGGTGACGCCCGCCGTCCACCGATCGGTGGACGGCAGGTTCGACCGGTCGATGCTGTCGGCGGCAATGGCCCCGCGACCAGCATGAACGGCATGAACAATCCCTCTGTACGTGTGGCGCGGTGGAGCGCGCGCCGCCCCTGGCTGGCGATCGCCGGGTGGTTCCTGTTCGTGGTGGTGTGCCTGGGCGCCGGGATCGCGGTGGGCGGTCACGCCGCCACCTCCGAGGACTACCGGGTGGGCGAGGCCGGGCGGGCCGAGGCGATGGCCGCGAGCGGCGGCCTGCAGCAGAGACCGCTCGAGCGCGTCCTGATCTCGACGAAGGACGGCCGGGGCCTGGGCGCCGCCGCCGACGCGGCCGTACGGGATGTGCGCGAGCGGATGACGCGGCTCGCCGAGGTGGAGTCGGTGGCGGCGCCCGTACGGTCGGCGGACGGGCGGTCCGTACGGATCGACGTGACGATGAAGGGACCCGAGCTCGACGGGCGGAAGCACATCGATCCCCTGCTGGCCCAGACCGCGGCGGTCCAGCGGGCGCATCCGGATCTCCGGGTCGAGGAGTCCGGCAGCCCGTCCATCAGTAAGGACGTGCAGGGACAGCGCGGCGAGGACCTGTCGCGTACGGAGCTGTTCGCCCTGCCGGTGACGCTGATCGTGCTGCTGCTGGTCTTCCGGTCGGTGGTGATGGCGCTGGTGCCGCTGCTGCTGGCGGTCTCCTCGATCATGGCCGGGGTGGGGCTCTCGATGCTGGCCTCGCACGCCTTCCCGGACGCCGGGGTCGGGACCAACGTCATCCTGCTGATCGGCATGGCGGTCGGGGTGGACTACACGCTCTTCTACCTGAAGCGGCACCGGGAGGAGCGGGCACGGTCCGGTGGGCGGCTCACGCCGGCCGCCGCCGTGGAGATCGCCGCCGCGACCTCGGGACGGGCGGTGCTGGTCTCGGGGCTGGCGGTCGCCGCGTCCAGCGCCACGCTGTACCTGGCGGGCGACGTCATCTTCGGCTCGCTGGCGACCGGCGCCATCGTGGTCACGATCGCGGCCGTGGTCAGCTCGGTCACCGTCCTGCCCGCGCTGCTGGCCCTGCTCGGCGGCCGCGCGTCCCGGCGCGCCGCGCGGAGGACGCGGCAGACCCAGAACTCGGCGGGCGGTGGCGGGCTCACCTCGGCTGCGCTGCGCCCCGTCGCGCGGCGGCCCGTGCTCATGCTGGGCGTCGCGGTGGCCGCGATGCTCACCATGGCGGCTCCGCTCACGTACATGAAGCTGACCGACGTCGGGCGGGAGACCTACTCCCGCGAGCTGCCCGCCATGCGGTCCTTCGACCGGGTCAACGCGGCCTTCCCCGAGCTGAAGTCGGTGAACCAGGTCGTCGTCCAGGCCGCCTCGGACCGGCAGCCGCAGGTGGCCGCCGCGCTGGACGCGCTCGCCGCCAAGGTGAAGAACGACCCGCTGTTCGACGGCCGGACCAGGACCCGCGTCTCGGCGGACCGCCGGATCTCCGTTCTGGAGGTGCCCGTTCCGGCGTACCCGAGCGAGGTACGGGCGCAGAAGTCGCTGAAGCATCTGCGGGCGGATCTCGTCCCGGCGACGGTGGGGAGGCTCGCGGGCGCCGAGACCGCGGTCACCGGGGACGTCGCCCGGTACGCCGACTACCCGGAGCACCAGAAGCAGCGGCTGCCGCTGATCCTCGGGGCGCTGCTGCTGGTCACCTTCGTCATCACCGCCTTCGCGTTCCGCTCGGTCGTCCTCGGGCTGGTCGGCGTCGTGCTCAACCTGCTGTCGGCCGCCGCCTCGCTCGGCGTCCTGACCGCGGTCTTCCAGCACACCTGGGCGGAGGGACTGCTCGACTTCACCTCGATGGGGTCGATCGGCTCACGCGTGCCGCTGTTCCTCTTCGTGATCCTGTTCGGGCTCTCGATGGACTACCAGGTGTTCACACTCAGCCGGGTCCAGGAGGCCGTACGGAGCGGCGTCCCGGCCCGGACCGCCGTACTGCGGGGCATCGGCGGCTCGGCCGGCGTGGTGACCAGCGCCGCGGTCGTCATGGTGACGGTCTTCGCCTCCTTCGTCCCCCTGCACCTGATCGAGATGAAGCAGATCGGGTTCAGCCTGGCCGTGGCGGTGCTGCTGGACGCCTTCGTGATCCGGCTGGTGATCCTGCCCGCGGTGATGCTGCTGCTCGGTGACGCCGCCTGGTGGCCGTCCCGCCGCCGTACCCTCCGCTCCGGAGACGGCGGACGGGGTGAGGTCGCCGACCCCCGGGGCCAGGTCGTGGGGAACGTAGGCTGATCACCATGGCGACCCCCGACGACCCGGTCCGGTTCCTTCGCCGGTACGCGCCGGTGTGGGCGCTGCTCGGCCCGGCGCCTGAGGTCGTGGCGGGGCTGGGCGATCCGGCGGGGAGACGGATCTGGTCGACGGCGGTACCGATCGCCCTGGGCCTCGCGTGCGCGGTGTCGCTGCGGGTCCCCGGGCGCCGTCCCTGGTTCCCGTACGCGCTCGTCGTCGGCCTGTTCGCGGTGGCGATGCTGCGGGACGGAGCCGCCTCCCTCTACGTCGTGTCGCTCCCGTACTTCTGGGTGCCCTCCGGCACCGCCCGGCGGTCGGTGCTGCTGAGCGGTGCGGGCGCGCTGGCCGCCGTCGCCGGGGGCGCGCTGAGCGGCGCCTCCGCCGGCGGGAACGCCATCGTGACCGTGGTGGCCTGCGTCGCCGGCACCGCCTTCGGCCTGACCGCCCGGCGCGCCCTGGTCCGGTCCGACGAACGCGCCCGCCGGCTCGCCGGGGAACTGGCGACCACCCAGGCGGAACTGGCCGAGGCGTACCGCCGGCAGGGTGCCGACGCCGAGCGCGAGCGGCTCGCCCGGGAGATCCACGACACCCTCGCCCAGGGCTTCGCCTCCATCGTCGTGCTCGCCGAAGCCGTCCGGTCGGATCTCGCCGCCGACCCGGACGGCGCCGCGCGGCGGCTGCTGTCGATCGAGCGGACCGCCCGCGACAACCTCGCCGAGGCGCGCGCGCTGGTCGGCCCGTCTCCCGCCCCCGGGGGCGAGGGCGAGGGCGGTTCGATCGCCCGGACCCTGCGCCGCATCCTCGACCGCTTCGCCGAGGACACCGGCGTCACCGTCGACGCCGAGCTGGACGACGTCGCCTGCGATCCGGCCACCCGGATAGCGCTGCTGCGGTGCACCCAGGAGTCCCTGAACAACGTCCGTAAGCACGCCGCCGCCTCCACCGTCGGCGTCGTCCTGACCCGGCAGCCGTACGGCGTCGAGCTGGAGATCACCGACGACGGCCGGGGGTTCACGGTCGGGACCGTTAGGGGGTTCGGCCTCGCCGGGATGCGCCGCCGCCTGACCGAACTCGGTGGCGACCTCACCATCACCAGTTCGCCCGGCGACGGCACCCGCGTCCTCGTCGTACTCCCCACCGAGGAATGACATGTCCGAAGAGGTACTCCGGGTCATCCTGGCCGATGACCACCCCGCCATGCGGGCGGGCGTCGCCGCCCTGCTCGCCGCCGAGCCCTCCATCGCCGTCGTCGGTGAGGCGTCCGACGGCCGGGAGGCGGTCGAGCTGGTCGAGCGGCACGCCCCGGACGTGGCGCTGCTGGACCTGCGGATGCCCGTCCTCGACGGTGTCGCCGTCACCTCCCGGATCGCCGCCGGTCCCGGGACGACCCGGGTGCTGATCCTCACCACCTACGACACCGACACCGACATCGAGCGGGCGGTCGAGGCGGGCGCCGTCGGCTACCTGCTGAAGGACACCACGCGCGAGCAGCTCATCGACGCCGTCCGGTCCGCCGCCCGCGGGGAGACCGTCCTGGCCCCGCGGGTCGCCCAGCGCCTCGTCGCCCGGATGCGCCGACCTGCCCAGCCGGCGCTGACCCCCCGCGAGGTCGACGTGCTGAAGGCGGTGGCCGACGGCCTGTCCAACGCCGAGATCGGCGAACGGCTGGTCATCGCCGAGGCGACCGTCAAGACGCACCTGCTGCGCATCTTCGCCAAGCTCGACGTCACCGACCGCACCCGCGCGGTGGTGATCGCGCTGGACCAGGGCCTGCTCAGACGCCCGTGACGGGCTCGTCCCGGACATCGTCGCGCTGGACCAGGGTCTGGTGAAACGTCCGTGACGGGCTGGCACCGAGCTTGATCATCCGGCTTGCCGGGTCAACGGCGCTCGTCCTACAGTGAGATCACTTCTAAGAGGCGCTCTCCCGGAAGTACGCCGCAGAGCGGGAGCGTCCCACCTTCACCAGGTGCCGAAGGGGCGGCAGATGTATTCGTCGACCCTTCCCTTCGGAGGTGCTCTCTCATGAACGTCGGTATCGGCCTGCCCATCGGCGACCCGGCCACCCTGCTCGACTGGGCGCGGCGCGCGGACGCCGGGCCGTTCAGCACGCTCGGCCTGCTGGACCGCCTCGTCTTCGACAACCCCGAGCCGCTGATCGCGCTGGCCGTTCTCGCAGGCGCGACGTCCCGCGTCCGCGTGCAGACCGAGGTGCTGCTGGCCCCGCTGCGTGACACCGCCCTGCTCGCCAAGCAGGCCGCCACCCTCGACCGGATGACCGGAGGCCGCCTCGTCCTCGGCCTGGGCATCGGCGGTCGCGAGGACGACCACCAGGTCGCGGGCGTCCCCGTCAGCTCCCGCGGTCGCCGGCTCGACGAGCAGCTGACGGTGATGCGCCGCATCTGGGCCGGCGAGCCGTACGGTGACGAGGTCGGGCCGATCGGTCCCGCGCCCGGCCGGCCCGGTGGGCCCGAGGTGCTGTTCGGCGGGTTCAAGCCGGTCGCGCTGGAACGCGTCGCGCGCTGCGGCGACGGCTTCCTCGCCGCCGCGCCGCCCTCCTGGGCGGGCGGGCTGTTCGACACCGTCCGTACGTTCTGGAAGGAGTACGGCCGCGACGGCGAGCCCCGCATCGTCGCCCAGGTCAACGCCGCGCTCGGCCCGCAGGACGTGGTCGACGACGCCCGCGCCCGCATGCACGCGTACTACACCTTCACCGGCATGGCCGACCGGATGGTCGCCGGGATGCTGACCACGCCCAGCGAGATCCGCGACGCGATCGCCGCCTTCACCGACCTCGGCGCCGACGAGGTCATGCTCTACTGCTACGGGCTCGACCCGGCCCAGGTGGACCGCCTCGCCGACGTCCTCTGAAGCCGGACGCGCCACCGGTGATTCCGGTCGGCGGCTCGGCGGTCGGACCGCCGAGCCGCCGTACGGTCCGGTCAGCCGCAGAAGGCGGCCTCGGTGACCTTCTTCAGGTCGGCGCGGAAGTTCGGGTCGGCCTGGAGTTTCTCGTCCGTCTGGTTGTAGGAGATGATCGCCTGCCGCTTGCCGTCCTTGCTGGTGTACGCCCAGGTCCGGTAGCCGGGCCAGCCGCCGTCGTGGCCCCAGGCGCTGCCGCAGCGGAGGCGTACGCGGTAGACGCCGAGGCCGTAGTTCTCCGGGGTGCCGTCGTCGATGACCGCGCGGGTCGTGGTCAGCTCGCGCTGCTGGGCGCGCGGGAGCAGCCGGCCGGTGAACAGGGCCCGGTGAAACTTCGCGACGTCGTCCACGGTGGAGATCATGCCGCCGGAGGTCCAGCCGCTGGACGGGCTGATCAAGGTGCTGACGTCGCCGTACGAGCCGTAGTAGCCGTGGACGTACGGGCCGGAGAAGCCGGTGCCTTGAGGCATCGAGGTGTGCTTCAGGCCGAGCGGCCGGATGATGCGCCGGCCGATCTCGGATTCCACTCGATGCCCGGTGACCTTCTCAATGATCATCCCGGCGAGGATGTAGTTGGTGTTGGCGTAGCTCCAGCCCTTGCCCGGCTCGAACAGCGGCTTCTTCTCCAGCGCGATGTCGACCAGTTCCTGCGGCTTCCACACGCGCTCGGGCTGCGTCTGGATTCGCGGGTCCAGGGCGTACTCGTTCAGGCCGCTGGTGTGCTGCAGCAGGTTCCGTACCGTGATGTGGCGGCCGTCGTTGCCGCCCGCCCGCACGACGCCGGGCAGCCAGTGGTCCACGGTGTCGTCCAGGGAGAGCCTGTGCTCGGCCACCAGCTGCAGCAGCACGGTCGCGGTGAACGTCTTGCTGATGCTGGCGATCCTGATCTGCAAACGGGGGTCCATCGGGGTGCCGGTCTCCTGATCCGCGACACCCGCGCCGAGGTGCGCGACCTTGTTCCCCCGGCGCGTCATCACGATGACGCCGGGCTGCCCGTCGGCGACGAGGCGGTCGACGGCCGTCCGCAGCCCCTTCGGCTGCCGCCCATCGGCCGTACCGCTCGTGGCCTTCGTGGGGGTCTGGCGGTCGGCCGCGTACGCGAGCGGTGCGCCGACGGTCGTGACGACCGCCGCCGCGAGCAGACCGGCCGTCGCACGTCGGGCCACAGTTCCAGCGCGAGCCATTACGTCTCCAGGTTCAGGGTGTGTCTGTCGGTGACGTGATCAACTCTGCTGGACGGCGGATGGTCGCACATTGGTCCCAACCGGCGTATCCGGAGGTGTACCTGGCAACACCCCGGGTTCGTTCGACTTCGCCACCTCGGCGACGTCCGGCCGGCCCCCGGCGTGCGGATCGGCCTTCCGGCGTCGCCGCCGCCCGCGCCGCCGGGCTCGTACGGGCCGCGGGGTGGTGCCGCCGGTCAGGCCGGGCGGGTGACCTGGTTGAGCAGCGGTTCCCCGGCGGCGAACCTGCGCAGTTGCTCGGCGATCAGGCGTTCGGCGCGCGGGTAGAACGTCGCGGAGCCGCCGCCCACGTGCGGGGTGATCAGGACGTTCGGCGTCGACCAGAGAGGGTGGCCGGGCGGTGGCGGTTCGGGGTCCATGACGTCGAGGGCGGCGCGCAGCCGGCCCGAGCCGGTCTCGGCCAGCAGGGCGGCCGTGTCGATGGTGCCGCCGCGGCCGACGTTCACGACGAGGGCGTCGTCGGGGAGCGCGGCGAGCAGGCGGGCGTCGAGGAGGCCGGTGGTCTCGGCGGTGAGCGGCAGGGTGGACACGAGGATGTCGGTGTCCGGGAGCAGGTCCGGTAGTTCGTCGACGCCGTGCACCGACTCGGTCGGGCGGGGACGGCTCGCCACGCGCCGTACCGTCGTCTCGAAGGGCAGCAGGCGGGCCTCGACGGCGGCGCCGATCGAGCCGTACCCGAGCAGGAGCACCCGCGAGCCGGCGAGCGAACGGGTGAAGTGCGGCCGCCAGCGGTCCTCGGCCTGGTCGCGGACCCATCGGGGCAGCTCCCGCTGCGCGGCCAGGATCAGGCCGACCACGTGCTCGGCGACGCTCGCGTCGTGCAGGCCCCGGCCGTTGCACACCGTGACGCCCGGCGGGACGTGCGGGAGCAGCGCGTCGACGCCGGCGCTGAGGCTCTGCACGACCTCCAGCTTCGGCATCCGGCCCGCGAGCCGGACGGTCTCGGGTCCCTTCGCGTACGGCAGCACGTAGAGCCGGACTTCGGACAGGTCCGCCGGGGCCGGGCCCGTACCGTCGTAGACGCCGACGGTCAGGGAGTCCGGCCAGCCGCCCATCAGGTCGGCGACGTGCGGCCAGGGCACGAGCGTGTCGGGCGGGACGCTCAACGAGGTGACCTCCCGTACGGGCGTGGCGCGGGGCAACGACATCGGCGCCGCTGCGTACGGGCGGCGCGGCCGTCACCGGGCGGCCGCCGCCTGCCCGCCGGTGGCGTCGTCGGGCCAGCCTACGACGGGCGGCGCGGCGAGCCGGCCCCGGGCGCCGAACGACTGCACGCGCCGAAGGCGGCCCGGGGAACCGGCCGAGAATTGCGTCCGCCCCTCCCCCCGGGCGAACACGCCGTATCCGGAAGAATCACCGAGCTCCGGCGGATTTCAGCGACTAGCCGGAGAAGTCCGTCACGTTCCAGTGCGTACCCGCGTTCCTGTTGCACATTTCAGCGACATAGCGCGGCGTGAATCCATTCTGCTGGGCATACGCGTTGATGCCCGCGACGGACTGGCAGATGCCGCCCGCCCGCCGCAGCACGCCGGCCTCCGCCGGAGCGCTGGTCACACAGGTCAGGCCAATGATCGTCATTGCCACGAGCGCCACACCGACGCCCTTTGTCTTCGAGATACGCATGGTCACACTCCTTCGTGAATTGGTTGGCACACGTCCACAGTGGCCAGTCTCTACGGTCCGCTGACCTGGATATCGTCGCGCTGTTCGACAGGGGCCGACGGCTGGAGGAGAATCGCCGCGCAGGCGACCATCGTCGCCACGGCCAGGAATGCGGGTGCCAGCACTCTCATCGGCCTGCGGCTGTGCCGCAGCGGGTTCTCCACCATGTGGTACGAGGCGGTCGCGACGACGGCCGTGGCGATCGCGGCCACGATGACCCGCTCCGCGGCGGGCCACTGCGGGCGTTCGGCGGCGAGGAACACCCAGATCGGCCAGTGCCAGAGGTAGAGCGAATAGCTCACCTTGCCGATGGCGACCAGCGGCCGTGAGCCCATGACCCGCGCGGGGAGCCCCTCCGGCGTGAGGACGAGCGAGCCGATGAGCGTGGCCGCCGCGGCCCCGGCGACGGCCAACTGCCAGGTGTACAGGCCGCGGTCGTTCAGGTTCGCGGTCGACCATAGGCAGGCGAGGCAGACGCCGGCGAGGACGCCTGCCGGAGCGGTGACACGCGCGGGCAGCCTGCGGTCGACGACCGCCGGTGAAGTGGAGAGCACGGCGAGCAGCGCGCCCAGCGCCAGTCCACCGGCACGGCAGTCGGTGCCGAGATAGGCGCGATCCGGCGCGCCGGGCAGGAACAGCAGGTGCATCGCCGTGTACGCGCATCCGGCGCACAGCAGGGCGGCGCAGGCCAGCACCCGGCGCGAGCCGACCGTACCCATCAGCACGACGAAGACCAGCGGCCACACCAGGTAGTACTGCTCCTCGACCGCCAGCGACCACAAGTGGTTGAGCGGTGCCCGGTCGACGGGCATGCCCCAGTAGCCGACCTCGGCGAAGATCGAGTACCAGTTGGAGCCGTACACCAGCGCGGCGAGGGTCTGGGAGTTGACGGTGTGGCGCATCGGCGTTCCGGCGCCCAGATGCATCCAGACCTGGACCGCCACCAGCACCGCCAGCACGGCCGGGAACAGGCGACGGGCCCGGCGACCCCAGAACACCGCCAGCCGGGTCGTCCCGGTCCGAGCGCGTTCCGCGAGCAGGAGCCGGGTGATCACATAGCCCGAGATGACGAAGAACAGGTCGACGCCCAGGAAGCCGCCGTGCAGCGGGAGACCGAAGTGGTAGGCGATCACGGCGAGCACCGCGAGCGCGCGCAGTCCGTCCACCGCGGGGATGTGCGACACGCGGGCGACGCGTCTCCGGCCGTCGGCGATGGGTTCCGGTTTTGTGGTCAGGCGGCCTCGGGACCGGGGGACGCCGGCACCGGGCGCCCCCGAGAGGCGGGCCGGTCGTGACGGGACCAGGTCCGGCACCGGGTTCCGGCGGCGCGGGTGGTCAGGACGCATGGGCGTGCAGATCGGCGTGGATCGAGTTGAGGATCCACGCGGCCAGCCGGTCGCGCGCGACCGGGGCGGGGTGACCGGTCTCGTCGTAGACGGGGATGCCGGAGATCACCGCTGGGCAGTCCTTGTCGTCGGCGCACATCTGGCCGTGCAGGTCGAGCAGTCGAAGGCCCGGGTTTCGTTTCGCGCCGGCTCGCAGCGCGGCGTTCATCGCGTTCGACCAGCGCCCGTTGGTCTCGTTCCAGTACGGCTTCGCGTAGTCGGTGACGGTCGTCAGGAACACGCGGGCCCCGCCCGCCCCGAGTACACGGACGGCGCGGTCGAGCTGTGCGTCGAACCGCGTCCGGAACACCGGATCGGTGATGGACGTCGGGTGGTCCTGCCCGGGAAGCTGCTGCGGGTTGTGGGTGTCGTAGATCCCGGATTCCAGCAGCACCGCCCTCGGGCGGACCCGGGCGACCAGGGTCCGCCAGGACTCCGGCCAGTCGTTGCACGCCGGTTTGGGGAAGAGCCGTCCCGACTCCAGGACCTTGGCGGGCTGCATGATCCCACAACCGCCCCGGGCCGCCGGGGTCACGGCGTTGTGCCGGTCCCGGTCCGCGTCGGCGACCTTCTCCATTCCGATGCCGAGGGAACGGCCCCAGGAGTCCCCGACCACGAGAACGCTCAGGTCTCGGACGTCGGGACGCAGCGCCGCGTCGCCCAGCGGCGGGACCACCGGGTTCGCCGCCGGCCGTACGGGTGGTCGCGTCGCCGCCCGGCAGCCGGTGCCGCCTCCCGGCAACAGGCCGACCGCGCAGCAGCCGACCGCCGCCGCGCGCAGAGTCGCCCGCCTCGTGATGCCGATCACTGGCTCTCTCCTCCTCGAGTGAGCGCGTGTCATCCGGTTCGGTGGCCGGCGGCCGTCCACAGGGTGCTGAGGATCCAGGTGCCGAGCCGGTCGTGAGCCGGAGCGGTCGGGTGGCCGGTCTCGTCGTAGACGTCCATGCCGTGGACGCGGGCCGGGCAGTCGTCGTGCGCGCACAGTTGGCGCCGTACGTCGAGCAGATGGACATCGCGACGGGCGTTCCGCCGGACGACGGTCTCCACCTGCCGGTTCATCTCTCGGGCCGTACGGCCTTCGGTGCCCTTGCCGATCACGGCGGTGCCGACGTAGACGGCGGCGCCCTGGGCGCGCAGCAGACCGATGGCCCGGTCCATGTTCGCCTGGTACCGCTGCCGGAACACCGGGTCGCCGAGGTCACGCGGTCGACCGCCGTCGATCACCTGGGGCGTCTGGTCCCAGTACGCGGTGTACAGCACGACGGCCTGCGGCCGGTACCGCTCGACCAGCCGGGGCCACTGTTCGGGCCAGGTCCGGCAGGCCGGCCTCGTCGCCGTGAGCCGGCCGCCGGGCGCCTCCCCGGTCGGCAGCATGATGCCGCAGCCGCCCTGAGCCGCGTTGACCACGGTGTATCCGCGCGCCTTACCCGCGTCCGCCATGCCGACGCCGAGGTTGCGCGCCCACGAGTCGCCCACCACGAGGACGGTCAGCCCCTTGGCCTGTGGGGCCGGGCCCGGCAGACCCAGCGGTGGAGCGCCCGCCTCCGCCGCGTTCCTCCCGTTCGCCGACGGAGGAGCCTCTCTCGTCGGATGGCCGCAGCCGACGACGCCGCCGAGCAGCATCGCGACCGCGCCCACACCCATCGACCGGATAATCCGCACGTCGCCCCCGCCAGGCCGCCCCGCCACAAGATCAGACAGAGACGTAACCGAACGTGATCATCCCTAATCCGAGCGCGAGCCGATCGGTTGGCAAACATCGGTTCCGCAGGACGCAACGTGCGACGGGTGCGACCTGACCGGTTGACGCAAGATCATTTTCTAGGCTTGGCTGGCTCGTCCCCTGACTGGATGAGGTGGCAGTGAAGAAGCAACTCGTTCTGGGCACCGCCGGACTACTGGCGCTGACGGCCTGCGGCTCGGGACCGGCGGGGCGGAAGACCGCGCAGGCGGCTCCGGTCGCGCGGGGCGTCCAGGTCACGGCAGGTGATACCTACCGGAACTACGCCGACCTGGCGCGGCACGAGAAGGAGGGCCTGGACTACAAACGTGTGCAGAGGACGCCGCGCGGCGCGAACGTGGCGCAGATCGCGATCCACGGCGGCCTGATCGAGTCGCCGACGTCACAGCTGGCCGACTACGCCGCGAGCCATGGGCACGACGCCTACTACTCGTTCATGGGGATCAAGAAGTCCGGCAACCAGAAACTGCACCTCACCGCCACCCACTTCGACGAGCCCCGGGCGTTGAAGCTCGTCAAGGCCTCGAAGTACACCGTCTCCTGGCACGGGGCCAAGGGGGACCGCCCGGTGACGTACGTCGGCGGCCGGGACACCGTGCTCGTCAAGAAGATCATCAAGGCGCTGAACGCCAAGGGGTTCAAGACGGCGGTGCCGGCGTCGAAGATCGAGGGCCAGGACCCGAAGAACATCTGCAACCGGAATCAGCGTGGGAAGGGCGTGCAGTTGGAGATCAGCACGGCGCAGCGGAAGGCGTTCTTCGCGGGCGGACGGCTGGACCTGGACTGGATCGCGAACCCCGCCCACCGTACGAAGGCCTTCTACGCCTACGTGCAGGCGGTGGACAGCGTCCTCTGAGCCCGAGAGGGCGCGGGGAGGTCAGCGGCCGCTGTGGGCGGTGCGCCAGCGGCCGGGTGACAGGCCCTCCTGGCGCTGGAAGAACGTGGTGAAGTTCGCGGCGTCGTCGAAGCCCAGGCGTTCGGCGCAGCGGGCGACGGGCAGGTCGGTGTGGGCGAGGAGGCGTTTGGCCTCCAGCAGGATCCGCTGGTCGAGGAACCGCTTGGCGCCCACGCCGGCGGTCGCCCGGGTCGCCCGGGTCAGGGTGCGCGGGCCGTGGCCGAGGGCGCGGGCGTAGTCGCCGACGTGGTGCCACCGGGTGAAGTGCTCCTCCACGGCGGCGCGGTAGCGGCGGAAGACGGTCTGGTCCGCGGGCGCGGCCGGGGCGGGCGGCTCGGCGGGGTGCACCCGCAGTACGAGGGCCGCGAGCAGGTGGGCGAGGACGGCGGGCGAGGCCAGGCGCGGGTCGGCGACGGCCGCCGCGTGCTCCTGGGCCAGGTGGTCCGCCGCTCGTACGCTCAGCTCCCAGGCGCGCTCGTCGAGGCGCCGGCCGGCCGGCGCGAAGGCGTCCGCGGCCGCCCGGGCGGCGGGGCCGGCGGGCACGAAGCCCTGCTCGAACAGGATCAGCGGGCCGTCGAGGTCGTCCACGTCGGTCCAGCGGTGGACGACGCCGGGCCGGATCCACACGACGCCGCGCTCGCGCAGGTCTTGGTCGACGAAGTCGGCCGTGTGCCGTCCGGTGCCCGACCGTACGAGGGCGAGGACGTGGAAGTCCGGGCGCTGCGGCCGGACGCGCCGGCGGCCGGGGTCCATGCGCCGCAGCCCTTCGAAGCTCAGCACCTCGACCCCGAAGCCCGCTCCGGGCGCCGGGGAGTAACGCAGTTGCCGGACTCCGGGGAGCTGACCGTTTTCCACAATGACGACGTACCTTTCCACCGTGTGCCCCGCCGACCGCGACCCTAGCGTTGATCCCGTATCTGTGCAGGAAGCGACGGGTGAACACCTGGTTCCGGCGGTCCCGTACGGGCGGTCGGACGTTGGCGGAGGAGATCACGGTGCGAACGGAAACCACAAACGGTGGCGCGATCGAGGTGCGGCGGCGGAACGGAGTCGGGCCGACGCTGGTCCTGCTGCACTACTGGGGCGGGTCCGCGCGGACCTGGGACGCGGTCGTGGAGCGGCTGCCCGCCGGGCGCGACGTCGTCCGGTTCGACCAGCGCGGCTGGGGTTCGTCACGGCGGCTGCCCGGCCCGTACGACCTCGACCGGCTCGCCGACGACGTCCTCGAGGTCGTGGCCGGCCTCGGTCTGGAGCGGTACGTCCTGGTCGGGCACTCGATGGGCGGGAAGGTGAGCCAGCTCGTCGCCGGGCGGCGCCCCTTCGGGGCGGCGGGGGTCGTGCTGGTGGCGCCGGCGCCGCCGCGGCCGCCCGCCATGGTGACGCCCGAGTATCAGCGGGTTCTCGCCCAGGCGTACGACTCGCCGGAGAGCGTGGAGCAGGCGCTCGACCAGGTCCTGACGGCCACTCCGCTGGACGCGGCCGTCCGGGACGCCGTCGTGCGCGACAGTCTCGCGAGTGACGCCGACGCGCGTCGGGAGTGGCCGCTCAGGGGCATCGCGGCGGACGTCTCGGAGGCCGTCGAAGGGATCGACGTGCCCGTTCTCGTGCTGGCGGGCGAGCAGGACCGGGTCGAACCGCCGTCCGTCCTGCGCGAGCACCTGCTGCCCGTGATCCCCCACTCCCGGCTCGAGGTCGTCCCGAAGGCCGGGCACCTGCTGCCGCTCGAGGCGCCCGACGTGGTCGCCTCGCGGCTGGAGGAGTTCGCCGCCGGCCTCGACCGCTGATCGGCCCGATATTGCATCGGTCGGTGTAAAACCGGTAGCGTCCCGGGCATGGCGCGACCGAGGACGTTCGACGAGGACCGGGTCCTCGACGCGGCGATGCACGCCTTCTGGGCGAACGGCTATGAGGCCACCTCGACACGGGACCTCTGCGAGGCCGTCGGCCTGGACCGCAGCAGCGTCTACAACGCCTTCACCAGCAAGCGTGAGCTGTTCAAGCGCGTGCTGACCCGTTACATCGAGGCGATGACCGGCCCTCAGCTCGAGATCCTGGAGGACGAGGAGCGGTCGGCGGCCGAGCGGATCCGCGCCCTGTTCGACCTGATCATCGACGGCGAGTCGGAGAACCGGCGCGACGGCCACCCCGGCTGCCTGACGGTCAACACCACGGTGGAGCTCGCCGGGCGCGACCCGGAGATCGACCGACTGCTGGAGCGCGACCTGGCCCGGCGGCTGGCGGCGCTTCGGAACGTCCTCGCGGTGGGGCGGCGTACCGGAGACGTCACGTCCGCGCGGGACGCCGACGACCTGGCCCGATTCCTCAACGCCGTGATCGCCGGCATCCGGGTGGCCGCCCAGGGCGGGGCCGACCGCCCCGTCCTGGCGGCGATCGCGGCGACGGCGCTGGACGCCCTGCTGCCCGTCCCCCGCTGATCCGCGACCGACCGCATTCCCGCATTCGCGTACCCATGTTTTGCATCGATCGGTGCAGAACTCGACCGAAGGTCGATCCGCCCATGCCCCGTGCATCTACGTGCTGGCCCTCGGCATCTTCGCCATGGTGACCAGTGAGTTCGCCGTCGCCGGGCTCATGCCGCAGCTCGCCCACGGGCTGAACGCCACGATTCCGCAGATCGGCTACCTCATCACCTCGCCGTGGCCATGGCCGCCGGCGGGCCCGTCCTCAGCGTCGCGATGCTCAGACTGCGCCCGAGAGCGGCGCTCATGATGCTGTTCGGGATCTTCCTCGCGGGCAACCTGCTGGCCGCCGTCGCGACCGCGTACCCGGTCATGCTGGTGGCGCGCATCGTCACCGGCGTCGCGTCCCAGGCGTTCTTCGGCGTCGCCATCTCGCTGGCGGTCCAGCTGACGCGGCCGGAGGTGCGCGGCCGGGCCATCGCGGTCGTCATGAACCCATCGTCCTCGCCGAGCGGCCACCTTCCCCATTCCTGAGCGAAACGCTGGATGAATCGCCATGCACTCGCGCGTGCCCGACACCACGCTTGGCGCAAGGTCGGTCAGTGGCTGAGGTTACTTCTCGGCCTGGTCGAGGTCGTCGACCGCGAGATCTGGATGGAGCCGACGCGCAGCCTCTGGATCAGGCCACGGTGGTCGGCCGGGTCGACCGGCCCTCGGCCCGGCAGCATTCGGACCTGCCGATCCGCACCCTGCTCCAGGAAGGTGGCAGCTTCGAGAGCCAAGGCGCTGACCAGCGCTGAACGTTTTGCCGTATCGGTTGGCAATCCCTGGATGTGGGGCAATCCGGCTGCGAGGAGAGTCATGACATCTGATCCGGATGATGCGGAGTTGATCGCCAGGTCGCTCGACGGCGATCAGGATGCCTTCGTCGAGGTCGTCCGGCGTCACGAGGCAGCGGTGGGTGCCTACCTCACGCGACGGGCCGGCCGGGAGTCTGCCGAGGACCTGCTCGGTGAGGTGTGGGTGGCGGCGTTCAAGTCCCGGGCGAAGTACGACCGCGCGTTCCCCGACGCCGGCCCGTGGCTGATCGGCGTGGCGCACAACACGCTCCGGCGGTACTGGCGATCCCGCCCGGCGGAGGAGCCGGTGGCGGACATGAGCGTTGTGGCGTCCGGGTGGGATCCGTGGGCCGCCGTGGACAACCGTGTCGACGGCGAGTCGGTGCTGCGGCGCGCTCTGGCGCTGCTCGGGCCGCAGCAGCGGGAGATCTTGACCCTGGTCGCCTGGGAGGACCTGACCGTCGCCGACGCGGGGCGGGTCCTCGGCATGCCGCCGGGAACAGCGCGCCGTCGCCTGCACGAGGCACGCATGGCGCTGCGAAACGCGCCAGGAATGGTCGCGCTGTTGACCGATCAGAACGCGGTGAAGGGGGCCAACTGATGGTTGACGAGATGGACCTGCTGAGGCGCCTGGAGGGCGCCGAGGCGGTGCGGCCGGCCGCCTTTGACAAGGCGAGGGCCGTGCTGCAGGCGGCGATGGCCGTGGAAGAGGTATCGGAGAACAAAGGGACGACGGAGGTCGAAGGCGTGACGGAGATCAAGGCGGCATCTCGCAGGCGGACTCGGCGGGGCGCGCGCCGTACGGCGGGCTTCGGCGCCGTCGGACTGGCCGCGGCCGCGGCGGTGGCGCTGGTCGTCACGTCCACATCGGCGTCGAGCCACAAGACATCGGCGAACGGTGGTCCTTCCGCGGGCGCGACGTCGGCAGCGGCGAACCCGATCCTTGCCAAGCTGGCCGCGGACATCACGCCGCTGCGAGCCGAACTGTCGGGCGACGCGACGCTGGAAATCCGTAACCAGTCACCGACCAGTGACGCGGTGGGCGGTAACGGCGTCGACCTGTTCAGCGACGACGGCACCTACTACTGGGCGGTGAGCAAGAAGTCCCTGGTGAAGGCGGTCAAGGATCCCCATCATGAGGATGAGGGGCAGTTCAAACGTGACATCGCGGCGGCGCTCTACGCCGTGAAGGGCGATATCGGCACCGCGCGCGCACGGATGGCCGTTGCCAACCTCGTCCCGGGCAAGCCCCACCCGGACCCGACCCAGGCCGCGAACGAGAAGCTCAAGGCCATCGCCAAGGCGAAGGGCAAGAAGTATGTGCCCTTGAAGCCGCTGACCCCTGCGCAGAAGAAGGATCAGACCGAGAACTTCATCTGGACGAACTCTCTCGACGCGCTCGTCGCGGCACCGGAGAACCCCCAGGTTCGGGCCGGCGTGCTCCGAATCCTGGCGTCGATGCCGCACGTCAAGGTCACGAAGACCACCACCGCCGGCCAGCCCACGCTCACGCTGGCGGACAGTTGGCCCAACTTGGACCACTCGGGGCTCGTCGAGTCGCTGGTCATCAACGCCAAGACAGGCTCTCCCGTCGCCCTGTTCAACAGGGAGCCGGGCAAGCCGCTGAACGCGACGTACTACCACACCTCCCGGGTGAGGCTCGCCGACATCAAGGCCGGCAAGTTCTGACCCGCTACCAGTGAGAACGTACGGGCCGCCCGGCAGCCGGGTGGCCCGTACACGTGTAAAGCGGTCGAAGAGAATGCCGCGGTCACGTCCGCGACCCGCGCCCGAGTCCGCCCGAGTACTACGGAGCCGCGCTTGAGCGGCTTCACGACCTACAGAACTCGGTCGCCACCAGACGCTCGCCCTACATGCGTGTCGCCGACACCCAATGCCGAGACTTTCGGTTGTCTTGACGAGACAAGCCAGTTAGCCGGCCAGGGTCACGTCCACGCGGGTGGTGTATGAGCGGGACTGATGCCCCTATGGATGTCAAGCCGGCGTTGGGGCTTTGGCGGATCGGGGGTCG
>NZ_BAABHJ010000033.1:0-7257 GCF_039542035.1 Actinoallomurus liliacearum | reverse complement strand
ACCGGGCCGCGCGCGACCAGCCGACCGGCGCCACCACGAAAGCCACCACCCGGCTGATCCACGTGCCCTCGGCGGGAGGGACCGCCAGGCCGGTGCTGCCCGAGAGCTCCTGCGTGATCTTCTGTGGGCTCGTGAACGTTCCGCGTCCGTGCCGGCGGACCAGGTGGCCTGAGCGTACGAGTTCGTCGATGGCCGCGCGGATGGTCGGGCGGGACACTCCCAGCTCCTGCGCCAGATCGCGTTCGGACGGCAGGCTCGTACCCGGCCCCGCCTTCTCGACGAAGTCGAGGATGTGGCGGCGTACCCGGTCACGCTTGGGGGTCGAGGGCGTACGGGGCGAACTCGGCTCGGTCCTGGTCACGCTCCAATGGTCTCAACACGGACCCGGGCCGTAGAAAGGTCTCGTCCGGCCCGGGTCGGTCGGTCGTCAGTTCGGGACGGTGTCGGTGAAGTGCGTGCCCGCGCTGTAGTAGCCGTTCACGGCGGTCGTGACCTGCGTCGGCGTCAGCGCTCCGGAGGCGTTGTAGTAGACCCAGTTGACCTTCTCGTTCCAGGTACGGGCCCCGGTGAACGGCAGGTCGATGAACCACTCGTTGAAGTCGATGGTCATCTTCTCTCGCGGGTAGTACTTGCCCGTGGTGGAGAAGTAGACGTTCCCGTCGACGTAGTACGTCACGGTTCCGCTCGCCACCGTCATCTGCAGCGTGTGCCAGCCCTGCAGGCTGGAGATCACGTTGTGCGTCTGGCGGTCCATGGCGTCGGCGCTGTACCAGGTGGTCGTGTAGAGCGTCGGGCCGGGAGCGCCCCAGCCGCCGTTCGGCAGGTACTCATTGTCGAGCTCGCTGTAGAGGGAATCGTCCGGCGTGATCGTGTAGAAGGTCTCGTTGACGTGGTCGCCGTTCTGCCCGGTGGTCGGGGCGTCGTTGAAGTAGACGCGTGCGGCGTACGTGCCCTCGAAGAACTTGCGCTGGACGGTGTCGATCTCGGCCTGCGTCGTTCCGCCGGTCGTGCCGTCGGTGGTCGCCGCCAGGTTCATGACCTTGCCGCCCTGGGCGGTGGAGTCCGAAGGGAAGCTGAAGGCGTTCGCCGACCAGGTGCCCTGGATGCCCGGGCCGCCCCCGCCCGTACGGATCGACCAGCCGTGGGCGCCGAGGTTCGGGTCGGTCGGGCCGGTGTAGTGGAAGTCGTCGAACAGAACGCCGCTGCCGCTCGGCGGGGGTGACGTCGGAGGAGGCGTGGAGGTCCCGCCCGGGTCGTTCCCGGAAACGACGGTCCCGTTCACCGACAGGGTCACGGTGTCGGACGCGCCGTAGGAGGTCTGGTTCTTGAACGAGTAGTCGTTGGCCTGGTTCACCTGCTGCCAGTCCTGCCGGTTCAGCCGCAACTGAAGGTCGCCGGTCGACGCCCCGGGTGCCAGCGAGCCGGCGCCCGATCCGAAGGTCACCTCCAGGTAGTGGTCGGCCGTCGCCGGGCCGCCGCTCAGCGCGCCGACCGTGCCGGACAGCTTGGAGCAGCCGATCGCCGCCCATTCACAGGTGAAGACGTACGGGACGGTGGTGTCGGCGGAGAAGTAGTAGCGGATCGCGACGCCGGACAGCGACGCGGGCGACGAGCCGGTGTTGACGACCTGGAACCAGGGCTCGATGTCCCCGGCGGTGGCTCCGGTCTCGGTGGTCCGGTACTGCAGCCGGAGGCTCGAGGCGGCCTGGGCCGGGTCGCCCGTGAGGACGCCGGCCGTCACGGTGGTGGCGCCGGCCAGGCCGAGGGCGGTCAGCGTGGCGGTGGCGCGACGTCCGAGGAGAGTGTGAAGCCGCATGGTTCTCCTTGCGTGGCGGGGGCGGACGTGATCGGCCACACCGCCGTGGCCTGGTCGCCGGATGGACGTGGCACCGGCACCGTCCGGGTGTCGCCGACGGCGCGGCGCGCGGTCCATACTTGACCAACGGTCAGTTCTGTGTGGCCGATGGCCCTCAAGATGAACCGCGGCTCCCGGCCTGTCAACCCCTTCAGCAATCGGTGTTCACGCCCGCATTCGACGCTCAGGTCGGCCCCGCCCCGGGTGCGCCGAATCCGTCATTGACATGACCAATGGTTAGGTGCCACGATCTGGCGCACCGAGCGAGGGGGCGCGACCGGCCCGACGCCGGAGCGGTGCGCGCCCCGGCCAAATGAGGGGATCCGACATGCGCAGACGTGTTACGGCCACGCTGGCGGCGAGCGTCGCACTCGCGTGCGCCGGCGCGGCGTGCGGCGGAGGCGACGGCACCGCCTCCACCTCCGGCGCGAAGATCGCCGGCCCGGGCTCCGGCACCGGAAGGACGTTGACCGTCTGGTACATGGACGGCGATCTGTCCGACGCCGCGGTCAAGGCGATCGACGCCGAGTTCACCAAGGCCACCGGCGCCGCAGTGAAGGTGCAGATCCAGGAATGGGACGGCATCAACACCAAGATCGCTACCGCGCTGGCCCAGAACGACCCGCCCGACGTGATCGAGATCGGCAACACCGACGTGCCGCTGTTCGCCGCCGCCGGGGGCCTGACCGACATCTCCGCCGTGCGGAACACCATGGCGCAGGGGCAGACCTGGCTGCCCGGGCTGGTCGGGCCCGCGACGGTCGGCGGCCGGCTCTACGCCGCGCCGCTGTTCGCCGCCGAGCGCGCCGTGGTCTACAACAAGAAGATCTGGGCCAAAGCCGGGGTCACCGCGCCACCGGCCACGTTCGCCGAGTTCACCGCCGACCTCGACAAGATCAAGGCGGCCGATCCGTCGCCGGACTTCTCCCCGTTCTACATGCCGGGTCAGTACTGGTTCGGTGGCGTGCAGTTCCTCTGGGACGCGGGTGGCGAACTGGCCACCAAGAACGGCGACAAGTGGGCGGGGGCGCTGGAGTCACCGCAGGCCCAGCGCGGGCTGGCCTCCTGGAAGCAGTTCCAGAACACCTACTCCACGCCCGCCTCGCGCAACCTGTTCAACCTCACGCCGGACTACAACGCGATCTTCGCCCAGGAGAAGACCTCGGCGATCCTGAACACGAGCGTGAATTCCATCCTCAAGATCAAGCCATCGCTCAAGGGGCAGCTCGGCACCTTCCCGCTTCCCGGTGCCCGCGCGGGCACGACCCAGCCGGTGTTCCTCGGCGGCTCGGACCTCGCCGTCGCGGCCAAGAGCCCGAACCAGGCGCTCGCCCTGGCGTACCTCAAGACCGCGACCGGCACCGCCGTGCAGACCCAGGCGATCGCCGGGATCGACGGCTGGACCCCGGTCTCGTCACAGCTGATCGACCAGACCGCCGGATCGCGCCCGGAACTGTTCAAGGCGTTCTCGTTCGCGGCCAAGCGCAGCGTCGCGACGCCGGCGAGCCCCGGATGGGCGACGATCGAGAGCGACAAGTCGTTGCAGGCGTTCTTCGGTGACATCTCCACCGGCAAGACGTCGATCCCCGAGGCCGCGAAATCCTTCGACCAGCACCTGAACCAGGCGCTGAACGCATCCCAATGACGCGCACGCAGACCCTGGCGGCAGGGGCGGCCGTCGTGCCCGAGGCCGCCACGCCGCAGACCCGGCGCCGTCGCCCGGCGCTTCCGTACCTGCTGCTGGCCCCGGCCGCCCTGATCCTCGCCCTGGTCATCGGGTACCCGCTCGTACGGCTCGTGCTGATCTCCTTTCAGGACTACGGGCTGCGGGCGCTGTTCACCGGCCGTACGCGGTGGACCGGCGTCACGAACTACACCGCCGTCCTTCACGGCGACGAGATCGGTCCCATGCTTTTCCGTACCGCGCTCGTCTGCGTGGCGATGGCGGGCGGCACCCTTGCGATCGGCACGGGCGTGGCGCTGGCGATGCGGGCGTTGGGCCGGCGAATGCGGACGCTGGTGACCTTCTGCCTGATCGCCGCCTGGGCGGTACCGAACGTGGCCGCGACGATGCTGTGGACCTGGCTGTTCCAGCCGACGTACGGCGTGGTCAACTGGCTCCTCGGCCTCGGGCAGTACGACTGGACGGCGCACACGGTTTCCGCGCTCCTGCTGGTCTGGCTGCTCGTGGTCTGGCAGTCGGTGCCGTTCGTCGCGTTGACCCTGTACGCCGGCCTGTCGCAGATCCCAAGCGACTACTACGAGGCGGCGGCGCTCGACGGCGCCGGGTATTGGACCCGCTTCCGTGTCGTCACGGTGCCCTTCCTACGGCCGATCCTGCTGCTCGTCACCGTCCTGTCGGTGATCTGGGACTTCAACGTCTTCAACCAGATCTGGCTGCTGACCGGCGGCGGCCCGGACGGCGGAACGACGACGCTCGTGGTCTGGTCGTTCCGCCGTGCGTTCGCGAGCCAGTCGTACGGGCAGGGCGCCGCGATCGCCGTTCTCGCGACCGCCCTTCTCGCGGCATTGACGTGGTACTACGTGCGCCGTTTGGTGCGGGCGGGAGAGACATGGTGAGAAGGATCCGGCCGGGTCGCGCGGCGTTGAACGCCGGAGCCGTCCTTTTCTGCGCCGTCTGGCTGTTCCCCGTCTACTGGATGGTCGACACCGCGCTCCAACCGGCCGGGGAAACGCTCCGCCCGACGCCGACGTTCGTCCCCTTTCCCCTGAGCCTCTCCAATTTCGCCGACGCGGTCCGCAAGCCGCACTTCGTCGACTATCTCGTCAACAGCGTCATCGTCACCGGCGTGGTCGTGGCGCTGTCCGTCGTGGTGGCCTTTCTCGCGGCGACCGCGCTGACCCGCTTTCACTTCTTCGGCCGGCGTGGATTCCTCGTCGGCATCATGGTGATCCAGATGATCCCCGGGCCGGCGCTGCTGATACCGCTCTTCCTGAGCATGAAGAGCCTGAACATGCTCGACACGCTGATCGGCCTGATCGTCACGTATCTGGCGTTCGTGCTGCCGCTGACGATCTGGGTGATGCGCGGATTCCTGCACGGCGTTCCGGTGGAGCTCGAAGAGGCCGCGATGGTCGACGGGGCAGACCGGTTCACGGTGATCCGCAGGGTGCTGCTCCCGCTGGTGACGCCCGGAATCATCGCCGCCAGCGTCTTCTCCTTCATCGTCGCGTGGAATGACTACATCTACGCGTACGTGATGATGAAGGACCAGTCCCGGTACACGCTGCCGGTATGGCTGGCGTCGTTCTCCACCAACATCGGCACCGACTATGGGGGGCTGATTGCCGGATCGACATTGTTCGCGCTGCCCATTGTGGTCTTCTTCATGCTCATACAGCGCCGGCTGGTCGTCGGAATGACCGCCGGAGCGGTCAAGGGATAGCTTATTTCAAGAAAGGCGATCGTGATAATTCCTCGCCCCGTCGAGCTCACCGTACGCCCCGGTGAGTTCGTCATTCCCGCGGCCCTCCACCTCTCGAGCGGCCCGGGCGCCACGCGCGCCGCCGACCTGCTGGCGGGCTATCTGGGTGACCGGCCCCGCGCGTCGGAGGGGCCGATCGTCCGCCTGGAGATCGCACCGGACGAGCTGCCGTACGAGGGGTACCGTCTGGAGATCTCTCCCGCCGAGGTCGTCCTGTCCGCGCCCGGCGAGGAGGGGCTCTTCCACGGTGTGCAGACGTTGCGCCAGCTTCTGCCGCCGGCCGCGCTGGAGCCGGCCTCGGCCCCGCCGGACGCGTGGCGGTGGCCATGCGTGACCGTACGCGACGCGCCGCGGCTGCCGTGGCGGGGTGTGATGCTCGACGTGGCACGGCACTACCTGCCGCCGGAGTTCCTCGAGGAGTTCATCGACCGGATCGCGCTGCACAAGCTCAACGTGCTGCACCTGCACCTGACCGACGACCAGGGCTGGCGCATCGAGATCGAGGGACTGCCGCGGCTGACCGAAGTGGGCGCCTGGCGTACCGAATCCATGGTCGGCCCGGCCGGCAGCACGCGCTTCGACGGTATCCCGCACGGCGGCTTCTACTCCCAGCGGCGGCTGCGCGACCTGGTGGCCTACGCGAGCCGCCGCGGCGTGACCGTCGTCCCCGAGATCGAGATGCCGGGCCACGCCCGCGCGCTCCTGGCCGCCTACCCTCACCTGGGCAATCGCGCCGAGGTGAGCCTTCCGGTCTGGACGAGCTGGGGGATCAGCGAGGACATCCTCGGGGTGCACGACGAGGCTTTGGAGTTCTGCCGTACCGTCCTGGCGCAGACGGTCGCGGTCTTCCCGTCCCGGTACGTCCACATCGGCGGCGATGAGTGCCCGACCACGCAGTGGGAGACGAGCCCGGTGGCCCGCCGCCGCATCGAGGAACTGGGTTTCACGACGCCCGCCCAGCTGCACGGCTGGTTCCTGCGGCAGATGCAGGAGACGCTGGCCGAGCACGGCCGCCGCGCCATCTGCTGGGACGAGGCGGAGCAGAACGGCGACCTGCCCGCCGAGATGACCCTGACCGCCTGGCGCGACCCCGCACACGGTGTGGGCTCGGTCGAGCGCGGCCACCAGGTGATCATGGCACCGCACCGGACGACGTACCTGAACTACGCGCAGAGCACCCACCCCGGCGAGCCGCCGGCCCCTCCGAACGTGACGACGACCATCGCCGACGTGTACGGATTCGACCCACTCGCGGGCGGCCTACCGGTCGCCGGCGGAAACCGCCCCGGCGTGCTGGGTATCCAGGCGCAGCTGTGGACGGAGTTCGTCCCGACACCGGACCATGTCCGGTATCTGACGTTCCCGAGGTTGTGCGCCCTGGCCGAGGTGGCGTGGAGCGAGGGGGGCCGCGACTACGAGGAGTTCCGCGGCCGCCTCAAGGCCCACCGAGAACGTTTGCGTGTGCTCGGCGCCCTCCGAGCGCTGGACACGGCGTGACCGAGCCGGGCGAGGGAGCCGGTGACCACGGCACCGCCGGTCACCTGACCGGCGGAGGAGGCCCCGCGGCCGAGGTACGGGAGGGAGCCGGTGAGAACGGCACCGCCCTGAACCGGACGCGCCGTACGCCCACCGCCAAGCGTGACCGGGTACGCCGCCACATCCTCGACTTCGTGGAGAAGGCGGGGCCGGGTACGAGCCTGCCGTCCGAACGCGATCTGGCGCAGGAGCTGGGAGTGTCCCGCCCGACCATCCGCGCGGCCATCGACGAACTCACCTGTACGGGCCTGCTGGTCCGCCGCCATGGCCGCGGCACCTTCACCCGCCCGCACAAGGTGACCCAGCAACTGTCCAGTACGACGCTCGACGGCCTGGGCGTCCCACCGGCCGACGGCGACTGGATCAGCCGGGTGGTGGCTTTCGTGGTGGCGCCGGTCGGCTGGTCGCGCGCGGCCCGGT
>NZ_BAABHJ010000032.1:213277-249621 GCF_039542035.1 Actinoallomurus liliacearum | reverse complement strand
CAAAGCCCGACACAAGATCGACCTCAGCCGAACGCCAAGATCTACCGGACAGGCCCTAGCCGGAACGAGACCGCACGAGAGCTGGACGCCTCAGGAGTGATTGCAGCCCCGGAGGTGTCCCAAATCGGTTGGCAGTCTAATCCGAAAATTGCAACCCCACTGGCAGAGTGAGTCCGAACTTGGCAGGGTTCGCGCGGACGGGACACGGGTGTCCATTCCAGGTGAAGGTGGCGAGCGCAGGGCTCGGCTACCTACGGGGTGTCAACTTGATCCGGTCACGGGGCGATCTTCTGTTCAGATCTAGTTGGCATTTTCGGCTGATCCTGAGCGGATGACAGGCGTTTTGTGCAGCTCGGCATTAATTGGCAAGGGGTGAGATCGAGTCAGGCGCCACGCTCACCCTGGCGGATCATCATCAGGCTCTCGGTGGTCAGCGCTGGCTACTGTCGTCCGTGGCAGGCACCGCATCCTCAGATCCCGCGAAAACCACGACGAGCTCCAACCCGCCCCCGGGGTTAGGGCTCGCTCGCACGTCGGCCCCGTGAGCCTCAGCGATCGCAGCGACGATCGACAACCCGAGCCCGGCGCCTCGTCCACGGTTCGTTTGCAGCTGCCGGAAGGGCTCGAAGAGGTCGCCGAATCGTTCCTGGGGCACGTGCGGGCCGGTGTTACGGACCGTCAACATTCCACGGGAGAGCGTTACCTCAACGGTTCCGCCGGGATGGTTGTAGCGGATCGCGTTGTCGAGGAGGTTGGTGACGAGCCGGTTCAGCAGGACAGGGTCCCCGTCGACGACGAACGGCTCTGCCCGCCCCGTCACGGTGACGCGGTCCGAACCTGTTTCCGCCAGGGCGCGCCGTACCACCTGGTCCAGGGCCACCGGATTCCTGTTGTCCAGGCCGTGTTCGGCCTGGGCCAGGACCAGCAGGGCGTCGATGAGGTTCTCCGCGCGGCGGTTGTGGCGCAGGAGCGTGCCGCGGATCTCGCCGACGTCCTCGGGGAGCCCGATCTCGATCGCCGCCCGCTGGACGGCCAGCGGGGTCCGCAACTCGTGGGATGCGTTGGCGATGAACCGCCGCTGCCCCTCGACGGAGCGTTCGAGCCGGTCGAGCATCGCGTCGAAGGTGTCGGCCAGTTCCTTCAGCTCGTCTTTCGGCCCGGCGAGCGCGATCCGTTCGTGCAGGGTCGACAGGGACAGCCGCTGCGCGGTGGCGGTGATCCGGTGGATGGGCCGCAGGATCCGCCCGGCGAGCAACCATCCGACGGCCAACGAGACCAGCGTCAAGATCCCCACCGTGAAGGTGGTCATCGCCCACTGGTAGCCGATCACGTCGTTCACCAGCCCGGGTAGCTGCGGCCGCGGCCCCAGAGCCAGGCCGCCCCGGGGCAGCCGGGCGACCCGCGTCTTCAGCGCCTCGCGCAGCAGGAGGTTGACCGTGACCAGCAACACGACCGAGGTCAGGAGGAACAGCCCGGAGTAGATCAGCGTGAGCCGTACCCGGATCGTCGTCACAGCAGGTATCCCGCACCGGGAACGGTGTGAATACACGGCGGTTCCCCCAGCTTGGCCCGCAGGCGGCTGACCAAGACCCGCACCACCGTGGTGAACGGGTCGGCGTTCTCGTCCCAGGCCTCTTCAAGCAGCCGTTCGGAACTCACGACCGCGCCGTCCGCCCTCATCAGCACCTCCAGGACGGCGAACTCCTTGAGTGACAGATGCAGGTGCCGCCCGTCCCGCGAGGCTTGCAGTCGGTGCCTGTCGAGCACGATCCCGTGCCGCGTCAGCACCGGTGGTACCTGCGACTGGCTGCGCCGCCCCAGCGCCTGCACTCGTGCGACCAACTCTGTGTAGTCGAACGGTTTGGGCAGGTAGTCGTCGGCCCCCATCCCGAGACCTGCGACTCGCTCCGGCACCGACGCCGCCGCCGTCAACATCAGGATCCGCGTACGGCTCCCGCGCGCCACCAGTTCACCGCATACGAGGTCGCCGTGGATCTGGGGCAGGTCCCGATCCAGTACGAGAACGTCGTAGTCGTGCACCGCCAGGCGCTCCACCGCGGCGGCCCCGTCGTACACGACATCGACGGCCATGGCATGGCGGCGCAGCCCCACCGCCACGAGATCGGCTAGGTCGCGTTCGTCTTCGGCCACCAGAATCCGCATCCGACGTTCCTACCCGAACCGGCGTTTCAATGGCGTTAACGGATCCGTTCACGACCGTGCAACCCGCTTCAGGCCACGCTGGCGGCCGTGATCAGATCCCTCTGCGCGGTCGTCCTGGTGGCGGCCTGCTCCATATCCGCGCCCGCGCTCCCGGGCGCGACCCGGGCGTGGCCAAGGCGCTTGCGCTTCTTTGACGCGCTTGCCGCAGCGGCCGGGCCGGCCGCCCCTCTCACCATCGCCGGCACCCAGCGCCCCGCCAGGGCCGAGCCGGACCCGCTCGACCGCGGCGCTGGTGGCGGAGGGCATCGTGCTCCCGCTTGAGGCGGACCTGCGCCGGCTCAAGACCCGTAAGCAGAACTGGACCTATCGAAGGAGTGGATCGTGAGCGACGCCGCCGACACGCCCGTACTGAGCGCCCACGGGCTGCGGAAGGAGTACGGCAAAGGGGAAGGATTGGTGCGCGCCGTCGACGGCGTCGATCTCGACGTCAGCGCGGGAGAGACGGTGGCGATCATGGGGCCGAGCGGCTGCGGAAAGTCCACGCTGCTGCACCTGCTCGGCGGCCTGGACCGACCCTCGGGCGGCGAGGTGCAGCTGAACGGCCGGCGCATCGACAACATCAGCGAGAAGGCCCTGGCCCGGATGCGGCGGACCGAGGTCAGCTACGTCTTCCAATCCTTCCACCTGATGGAGGAACTCACCGCCGTGGAGAACGTCGAGCTGTCGGCCCTGCTGGCCGGACGCTCGCCCCGGGCCGCCCGGCGGCGTGCGGAGGAGCTGCTGAAGCAGGTCGGGCTCGCCGGCCGGGCACGCTTCCTTCCCTCCGCGCTGTCGGGCGGCCAGCGGCAGCGGGTCGCGGTCGCCCGGGCGTTGAGCAACGACCCGCTGGTCGTCCTCGCCGACGAACCGACCGGAAACCTGGACAGCGCCGCCACCCTGGACGTCCTCCAGCTCTTCAAGGACCTGCACGATTCCGGGCAGACGCTGGTCATCGTCACCCACGACGCGCGGATCGCGGCCACCGCGGACCGGAAGTTCTCGATGCGCGACGGCGTGCTCATGGACGAGAGCTGGCCGACCGGCGGCACCACCGGGCAACTCGGCGCGCGTATCAGGCTGGAGGACTGACCACCATGGGCCGTATCCTCCTCGTGATCCGTCTCGCCATGCGAGACCTCCGGCGGCGCCGTACCGAGGCCGCGCTTCTACTGATCGCCGTCCTGGCCGCTACCACGACGCTGACGCTCGGGCTCGTCCTGCGCGACGCGGCCAGCGACCCATACCAAAGCACCCGGGCGGCGACCAAGGGACCAGACGTGGTCGTCACCGTCGGCCGGTCCGCAGGCCTCGCGGAACTCGGCAAACTGGCCGCCGCCCCCGGCGTCACCGCACACAGCGGACCGTACCCCGTCATCGCGGGGAAGCTCGAGGCGTCCGGCCGGACGTCGGACGTGCAGGTCGAAGGACGCGACGCCACTGTCGCGGCGGTCGACCAGCCCCGGGTGACGCAAGGCGGCTGGGTCAGCGACGGCGGAGTAGTGCTCGAAGCCGCCTTCGCCGACTCACTCGATGTGGGCATCGGCGACTCGGTCACCCTGGGCGGTAGGTCGTTCAAGGTCGTCGGCGTCGCCGTCACCGCAGCCATGCCGCCCTACCCCGGCGCGTCCTGCATCGTCTCGGCCGGCTGCATCAACGGCGCCATCCCCAACGACCGGGACCTGCCGACGGGGTTGCTGCACAATCCCGGGCTGGTCTGGCTCACCCAGGCGGATGTGCGGAGCCTCGCCTCGGACCGAAGCTCCCTTTCCTACGTGATGAACCTGAAGCTGGCCAACCCGGACAAAGTCCAGGCATTCGTCGACCGGACCGGCGGCGATCATGGCGGCGCCATGCCGATGCAGACCTGGGAGAGCATCCGCGCCGACGCCACCGACCTGGCCCGGGACTCCCAGATCCTGCTGCTCATCGGTGCCTGGCTGCTCGGCCTGCTCGCCGTGGCCAGTCTCTCGGTCCTGGTCGGTGGCCGGATGGCCGACCAGACCCGACGCGTCGGACTCCTCAAGACAGTCGGCGGCACCCCGAGCCTGGTCGCTGCCGTGCTGCTCGCGGAGTATCTCCTCGTGGCCGTCGTCGCGGCCGCGGCCGGGCTGACGATCGGAGCGCTGACCGCTCCGTTGCTCACCGAGTCCAGTGCCGGCCTCGTCGGCAGCGTGGGGACGGCGTCGTTGACCTGGTCCACGATCGGTCTGGTGACCGCCGTGGCACTCGGCGTTGCGGTGGTGGCGACCGCTGTTCCGGCCGTGCGCGCGGCCCGCTCCAGCACCGTCAGCGCGCTGGCCGACGCGGCACGCCCACCCCGCCGCACCGGTTGGCTGATCACTCTCTCAGCGCGACTGCCAGTCCCGCTGCTGCTCGCTCTGCGGGTCGCCGCCCGCCGGCCGCGACGGGTGGTACTAGGTGTGGTCAGCATCGCGGTCACGGTCAGCGGAATCTACGTCCTGCTGGTGCTCAACGCCTTCCTCGGCGACCAGCCAGGCACGGGCGCATACACCGAAACTCAGGTGGCGGTGCTGCGGCACGTGCTCCTCGTCTGGACGGTCATCCTGCTCTCCTTGGCGGCGGTCAACGCCATCGTCATCACCTGGGCGACGGTGCTCGACAACCGGCACGCGTCGGCGCTGGCACGCGCCCTCGGCGCAACCCCCCAGGAAACGACCGTCGCCCTGGCGACCGCGCAGGTGCTGCCCGCGCTCCTCGGCGCCATCCTGGGCGTCTTCCCGGGAGGCTTCCTGCTGTTCGCCGCCATCAACACGATCACCGGCGGCGACAGCGACAGAGCCACGCTTCCCGCGCCCTGGCAGCCGATCACCCTGGTGCTGGCAACCGTGCTCGTGGTGGCGGCGCTCACCTCTGTTCCCGCCCGCCTCGGCGGCCGCCGTCCCGTGACCGAGACTCTCTAAGCCGCGCTCGCATGATTTCGAGGGTCTGCCGGACCTTGGCCAGCGGACGGCGATCTCCGAGAAGGACAGCTCGTTCGGCATGTGTCCGAAGGCCGGTGCGACCGAGGGATTCAACGATGCCGAGTCCTTCGACGACCGCCTGGTCACCGCCTTGGTGGCCATCGACGGGCCCAAGGCGGATCGGCGCGGCGGCCAGCGCGCCGATCGGGTCGCCGTGGTGGTGTCGCATGACGGGGTGGCTCAGGGCGGCCGGGCCGGCGAGACAGGGCGCAGTCCGAAGCCGATCGTTTCAGTCGGTCAAGGGCATGCGGGCAATCTTGTCGAGTTGGTAGCGGGAGGTGAGTTCGACGTCGGTCGCGTCACCGGCGACGGTGCGTTGTTGACCGTCTGGCAGGATCAGGCGGCGGCGTCCGCTGTTGAGTCGACGATCGTCCAGCACCCCCACTCGGTCGGTGCTATTGGGTGCCTCGCGGGATGTTCGGTGGACGAACTCCGCGGCCTCGGCGGCGAACTGGGCGCGCTGTCGGGCATAGGGGCCGGGCTGGGGGTAGTAGGTCTCGAGCACGGGTGCGTTGGTGTGGTGGTGATAGACGAGCGTGTTGGCGGCGTAGCGCTTCTTGGCGAAGTAGCGGGCTGCTTGGTGGTGTTTGCGCAGCGCCCGTGTCGAGGGCGCTGGTGGGGCGCCATCGGCGTTCTTCAGGCGCCGCTCGGGGAACGTGGTCGGGGTCATGTAGGGCTCTGTCGCGGACGGGACAACGGGTGGGTGATCGCTGACGGCGAACGGCCGGGCGGAAATTAATCTGGGCTCTTCTTTCTTGAGTGTGGATGACTCAAGCTTTTGGAGGCCTGATGAGCAAGATCGTCACCCTGCCGGTGCTGCCCCTCGACGACGAGGTCGTGCTGCCCGCGATGGTCGTGCCGCTCGATCTGTCGGAGAGCGACGTGCGGGCGGCGATCGATGCCGCGCGGGCGAGCGCCGTCTCCCGGGGGCCGGGCATCCGGTCGGAGGACAAGCCGCGGGTGCTGCTGGTGCCCCGGATCAATGGGAAGTACGCGGCCGTCGGCACGCTCGGCGTCGTCGAGCAGATCGGCAGGCTGCCCGGCGGCGGGCCGGGCGCCGTCGTCCGCGGTGTCGCCCGCGTGCGCATCGGATCCGGGACGACCGGTCCCGGCGCGGCGCTGTGGGTGGAGGGCACCGAGGTCGAGGACACCGGGCTCGGCGCCCGCGCCGACGAACTGGCCAAGGAGTACAAGGCCCTCGTCGTCGGCGTGCTGGAGAAGCGCGGCGCCTGGCAGGTCGTCGACATGATCCAGCAGATCGAGGACCCGTCGGTGATGGCCGACCGGGCGGGCTACGCGTCCTACCTCAGCGCCGAGCAGAAGGCGCGCATCCTGGAGACCGCCGACGTCACCGAGCGTCTCCAACTCGCGATCGGCTGGACCCGCGAGCACCTCGCGGAGCTGGACGTCGCCGAGACGATCCGCAAGGACGTCGAGGAGGGCGTCGAGAAGCAGCAGAAGGAGTTCCTGCTCCGCCAGCAGCTCGCCGCGATCCGCAAGGAGCTGAACGAGCTCAACGGTGACCCGTCCTCGGAGGAGGAGGACTACCGGGCGCGGGTGGAGGCGGCCGACCTGCCGGAGAAGGTCCGCGAGGCGGCCCTGAAGGAGGTCGACAAGCTCGAGCGGACCTCCGACCAGTCGCCCGAGGGCGGCTGGATCCGGACCTGGCTGGACACGGTCCTCGACATCCCGTGGAACGAGCGGACCGAGGACGCCTACGACATCGCCGGCGCCCGCCGGATCCTCGATGAGGACCACACGGGTCTGGACGACGTCAAGGAGCGGATCGTGGAGTACCTCGCCGTGCGCAAGCGGCGGGAGGACCGCGGCCTCGGTGTGATCGGCGGCCGGCGGTCCGGCGCCGTCCTCGCCCTGGTCGGCCCGCCCGGAGTCGGGAAGACGTCGCTCGGGGAAAGCGTGGCGCGGGCGATGGGCCGTGAGTTCGTCCGCGTGGCGCTCGGCGGCGTCCGGGACGAGGCCGAGATCCGCGGTCACCGCCGGACGTACGTCGGCGCGCTGCCCGGCCGCGTCGTCCGGGCGATCCGCGAGGCCGGCACGATGAACCCGGTCGTGCTGCTCGACGAGATCGACAAGGTCGGCGCGGACTACCGCGGCGACCCGACCGCGGCGCTGCTGGAGGTGCTGGACCCCGCGCAGAACCACACGTTCCGGGACCACTACCTCGAGGTGGAGCTCGACCTGTCCGACGTCGTCTTCCTGGCGACGGCGAACGCGCTGGAGACCATCCCCGGCCCGCTGCTGGACCGCATGGAGCTCGTCGCCCTCGACGGTTACACCGAGGACGAGAAGGTCGCCATCGCCCGCGACCACCTGCTGCGCCGTCAGCTCGACAAGGCGGGCCTGACCGCCGACGAGGTGACGATCGGCGAGGACGCGCTGCGGCTGCTCGCGGGCGAGTACACCCGCGAGGCCGGCGTGCGGAGCCTGGAGCGGGCGATCGCCCGGGTGCTGCGCAAGGTGGCGGCGAAGGTCGCGCTGGAGGAGCAGGCGCTGCCGGTGACGGTCGGCGCCGGTGACCTGCGCGACTACCTCGGCCGTCCGCGCTTCACGCCGGAGACGTCGCTGAACGAGTCCGAGCGGCGCACGGCGGTGCCGGGCGTCGCGACCGGCCTGGCGGTCACCGGCGCGGGCGGCGACGTGCTCTACATCGAGGCGTCGCTGGCCGACAAGGAGACCGGCGACACCGGCGTCACCCTGACCGGCCAGCTCGGCGACGTGATGAAGGAGTCGGCCCGGATCGCGCTGTCCTACCTGCGGTCGCGTGGCGCGGAGCTGGAGCTCCCGGTGGGAGACCTGAAGGACCGGGGCGTGCACGTCCACGTGCCCGCCGGCGCGGTGCCCAAGGACGGGCCGAGCGCCGGCATCACGATGACGACGGCGCTCGCGTCGCTGCTGTCCGGGCGGCTCGTCCGCACGGACGTCGCGATGACCGGCGAGGTGTCGCTGACCGGGCGGGTCCTGCCCATCGGCGGCGTCAAGCAGAAGCTGCTCGCCGCGCACCGGGCGGGGGTCACCACGGTGATCATCCCCAAGCGGAACGAGCCCGACCTGGACGACGTGCCCGCCGAGGTCCTGGAGCAGCTGACCGTCCACCCGGTCAGCGACGTCCGGGAGGTGCTCGAACTGGCGCTGGAGCCGGCGACGACGCGGAACGCCGTCGCCGCCTGACGGGCCGTGTGGTCCGGTACTCCTGACCGGCCGGGCGATCCGGCACTCCGGAGCGGCGCCCCTCCCTCGCGGGAGGGGCGCCGTTCGCGTACGGGCGGTCAGTCCCGCGGTTCGAGGCGGAAGACCCGGAGCTCCCGCCCGGAGCGCTCGACGTACCGGTCGAACGTCGGCCAGACCTTCACCAGCCGGGGCCAGACCTCGGCGCGCTCGGCCCCCTCCAGCAGCCGTGCGGTGACCGGGATCGTACGGCCCCGGTGGTCGACCTCGGCGTTCGGCTCGTGCAGCAGGTTCGTCGTCCACGCGGGATGGTGCTCGCGGCCGAAGTTGCTGCCGACCACGAGGTAGGAGCCGTCCGGTTCGGGCAGGCAGGCCAGCGGCGTCCGGCGGGGCAGGCCGCTGCGGTGCCCGGTGGCCGTCAGCACGAGGCTGGGCACGATGTACTGCGCCAGGAGGAGCCGGCCGCCGGACAGCCGGTGCAGCGCGCGGTCCAGGGGCGGGACCACCTTCGGCCCGACCTTGGCGAACCACGCGGATCCGGCCATCCGCTGGACCGGCGGGGAGATGACGGTCTTGAGCCTGCTCGGTGCCATGACAGGTCCTGCCTTTCTGCGGGCGGCACTCGTGGTGTCGTTCGGGGCTGCGTCGCCTGAGCCCGGACCAGGCGTCGGCCGTGCGGCGCGGGCGGGGGAGGGGCGTCCGGCACGGCCGGGGGTCGGGCGTCCTGCGCGGGCGTGAGTCGGGTGTCCGGCCCGAGCGGGGGCCAGGCGTCCGGCGCGGGCGGGGGCCAGGTGCCCGGCGGCGGCGAGCCAGCGCAGGGAGTCCGTGAGGCTCTCCTCGACCGGCCGGAGCGTGAGGCCGAGCGCGTCGATGGTCGCGGCGTCGTCGGAGGGCACGAGGGTCACCATGATCCGCGCGGCGTCCCGGGTCAGCGGGTAGTCGAACGTGCGGATCCGCTTGACCGCGTCCAGCAGCGCCCCGAGCGCGATCATCCCCGCTCCGGGGACCGGGACCCGGCGGCAGCGCACGCCGGTGAGGGCGTCGCAGCGGTCGGCGAGCTCCGGCCAGGTCAGGTAGTGCCCGCCCAGCATGTACCGGCGCGGCCCGAGACCGGGAACGGTCGCACGGGCCACGGCCTCGCCCAGGTCGCGTACGTCGAGGAGCGACACACCGCCGCCCGGCGTCGGCCAGATCAGGTTGAGCGCCCCGGCCAGGCCGGCCATCATCGCGTCCAGGTGCGGCTGCCGGGGGCCGATGACGCCGCCGGGGTAGAAGACGGTGACGGGCGCGCCGTCGGCCTGCAGGCGGCGGACGTAGCGTTCGGCCGCGACCTTCGACAGACCGTAGTCCGTACGCGGATGCGCGAGGGGATCGTCCGCCCGGATCACCGGCCCCGCCGGTGGGACGAACGCCGCGACCGTGGACACGTGGATCACCGGGTCGAGTCCCCGGGCGACCGCGCCGCGGACCACGTTGCGGGTGCCGGCGACGTTGACCTCCAGGACGCTCGTGCGGGGATCGGTGACGCCGAGCGCGGCCGCGGCGTGGACGACGGCGTCGCAGCCGTCGAGGGCCTGGGCGACCGCCTTCGCGTCGAGCATGTCTCCGGGATACATCTCCACGGCCTCCGCGTCGACGCCCACACCGCCGAGGACCGTGGCCGCCCGGCGGGGATCGCGTACGAGCACTCGCACGTGGTGACCCGCCCGGAGCAGCGCCGCGACGGTGTACGAGCCCACGAATCCGGAACCACCGGTGACGAGAACGCGCATGAGATCAAACTAGCGCTTGGTGTTCGATCGAGGCAGGAGTGGCAGGGGGCGCGGGTAACGGATCGGCCTTGTCCGGTCAATTCGTGGACGAGGGGCGTGCCGCGGTTTAGCTTAAGTGGCACGTCTGAAATGTCCTGACAATCGCAATCCGACGTGGAACGTTCCAAACGCCTCCCGTCGGGTCGCGGGCGTCCTGATAGAGATCGCCGACCAGGAGGACTCTATGAGAATCGGGCTCGCCGGGGCCGGCCGCATCGGTGCCCGCCACGCAGAAACTCTCCGCGCGCTGTCCCCTGTCGACGGCTTCGTGGTGGCCGATCCGGACGGGGAACGGGCGCGCCGGCTCGCGGAGGAGTACGGCGGGTCGGTCGCCGACTCGGTCGACGCCCTGTTCGGTGAGCGGCTGGACGGCCTGGTGGTCGCCGCCGCGACGGACGCGCACGCCGAACTCGTGACCCGGGCCGTGCGGGCGGGCATCCCGACCTTCTGCGAGAAACCGGTCGCGCCGGACAGTTTTGGAACGCTCCAAGTCGTTCGTGAAGTGCGCGCGGCGGGCGTCCCCGTGCAGGTCGGATTCCAGCGCCGCTTCGACGCCGGCCACGTCGCGCTCCGGGACGCCGTCGCGGCCGGCCGCCTCGGCCGGCTGCACACCGTACGGTCCTGCACGCTCGATCCCGCGCCGCCGCCCGCCGCGTACGTCCGGGTCTCCGGCGGCATCTTCCGCGACTGCGCCGTCCACGACATCGACGCGGTCCGGTTCGTGACCGGGCGGCAGGTCGTCGAGGTCACGGCGACCGGGGCCAACAAGGGGGATGAGTACTTCGCCGCGTGCGACGACGTCGACACCTGCGCGGCCGTGCTCACCTTCGACGACGGGACCCTCGCCCTCATCACCGAGACCCGCTACAACGGCGCCGGATACGACGTCCGCTTCGAGGCGTTCGGCGCCAAGGACAGCCTCGCGGCCGGGCTGAACACCGGGACGCCGCTGACGCCGGTCGACGGCGGCCCGGCGGCCGCCACGCTGGGCGCGCTGCCCTGCCAGGGCTTCCTCGAGCGGTTCGGGCCGGCGTACGAGGCCGAGCTCGCGACCTTCCTCCGGGTCGCCGCCGGGCAGGCCGAGAGTCCGTGCCCGCCGGAGGAGGCCCTGGAGGCGTTCTACGTGGCCGAGGCGTGCGACCGGTCCCGCCGGGAGCGGCGCGCCGTGAGGATCGAGGAGGTCCGGAAGTGAGGATCGCGGGTGCGCCCATCTCCTGGGGTGTGTGCGAGGTACCGGGATGGGGTCACCAGATGCCCCCGGACCGGGTGCTGGCCGAGATGCGGGACGCGGGGCTGACCGCGACCGAGTTCGGTCCGGACGGGTTCCTGCCGGCCGACCCGGCCGAACGCGAGACGCTGCTGGCCTCCTACGGTCTGGCGGCGGTCGGCGGCTTCGTCCCGGTCGTCCTGCACGAGCCGGAGCGCGATCCGCTGCCGGAGGTGGAGCGGGCGCTGCGCGGGTTCGGTGACGCGCCGATGCTCGTGCTCGCGGCCGTCACCGGCCGGGACGGGTACGACGAGCGCCCGGTGCTGTCCGCTCGTGACTGGGCGACGCTGCTGACCAATCTCGACCGCATCGCGGCGTACGCCGCGGGGCTGGGACGCCGGACGGCCCTGCACCCGCACGTCGGCACGATCGTCGAGGGCCCGGACGAGGTCGACCGGGTCCTGGCCGGCTCCGGCGTACCCCTCTGCCTGGACACCGGGCACCTGCTGATCGGCGGCACCGACCCGCTCGCGCTGGCGCGGTCGGCCGCGGACCGCATCGCGCACGTGCACCTCAAGGACGTCGACGCGAGCGCCGCCGACCGGGTGCGCGCGGGCCGGGCCACGTACACCGAGGCCGTGCGCGACGGGCTGTACCGTCCGCTCGGCACCGGCGACGTGGACACGGCGGGGATCGTGGCGGCGCTCGACCAGGCCGGCTACCAGGGCTGGTACGTCCTCGAGCAGGACACCGTCCTGGCCGCCGAGCCGGCGCCCGGCGGCGGCCCCGTCGCCGACGTTCGCGCGGGCGTGGCCTTCCTGAACGGCTTGAAAACCGTTGCCGACGTGGGAGGACGTTAACCGGACCGACGACGGGGAATGATCGCCCGCGTCAAGATGGGCGAGCCACCCCCCGGCCCATGTTCGAGATCGGCCGGCACGGGGGTTGTGCGGTGTTCACTGGGTACGTCGGGTCGGGATCCTTCTGTTCAGGCCGCCGAGGCTCGGCCGGCGCGAAGGTCCGGTGGCCGGCCCTCGTCACGGCGGTCGCGCTGGGCTCGGCCGCCGGATGTTCCGGCGGCGGCTCCCACCACCAGCGCGGGCCGATGACCGCGGCGACGGCCCTGAAGCCCATCGCCGCCGAAGTGCAGGAGGCCGCGGCCCGGGTGTGGCCGGAGGCGGCGAAGATCTGGCCCGGCACGGTCCTCAAGGACCGGCGGGTCATCCTCGGCGAGGGCGGCCGGGCGCGGTTGGTCAGCGTGGACGGCGTGACGGACCTGAGCGCGGCCGAGCTGCGCAAAAGGAAGATCGACATCCCGCGCGGCGGCTCCTCCTACGCCACCTGGGACGGGCATCCCGCCGTCATCCTGAACGTCGCCGACCCCTCGTACAAGTCGGACTCGGCGACGTCCGGGATGCCGCTGTCCGCCACGTTGTTCGCCGCCGCGACGGACGAGCTCTTCCACGCCACGCAGCAGAGCTGGCAGGCGTGGAGGAAGAGCGGCGAGATGCTGCGCGGCACGGACGTCCCGCTGGCCGTCACGCCCCGGCTGTACCGGGCCATGGTCTACAACGACATGGTCGCCGCCTTCAACGCGCCCAAGCAGCGGAACCAGCGGCTGGCCGGCGCGGCGTACTGGTGGTCGAGGTGGCACAAGGAGTTCCCCGGTGAGGTGAAGCGGGCCGCGGTCACCGACATCGGCGACGGCGCGGCGGGCTACTTCGGCGCCATCTCGATGGCCATGGCGATGGGCGCCAAACGCGAGGACCTCCCGGCGATCCGCAAGAACGCGCAGCTCCGGCCGCTGGATGGGAGGCTCGATCCCGGGCAGATCACCCTGGACGGGGAGAGCACGGAGCTGGGCGGCGTCGCCGGCCTGCTCCTCGACGAGACCCGCAAGGACTGGAAGCGGCAGGTCACCCAGGGCCGCCAGACGCCGGTCGACCTGCTGCTCACGGGCGTGAACCCCGTCGCCGAGCCGGCGCCGGACTCGCTCCGGCAGTCCATCCAGGACATCCTCAGCAAGCTGAACACCGATCTGATCCCGCGGCTGAACCCTCTCGTCTCCGCCTACCGGGACACCGGGCACGCGCTCGTCCTCGTCCCGATGAACACGGCCGAGGGCGACCTGGACGCGGGCGGCTACTACGTCTCCCATGAGGTCCCGTACGAGATCCTCGCCCGGCTCACCGGCACGTTCCGGCTGAAGAGCGGGACGCTCCAGGCCAAGGAGGCGTCCGTGCTCGCGGGGGTGGTCGACGGCCGCTCGTACCTGATCATTCCCACCGGCGACAAGAGCACCAAGGGCCAGGTGTCGTCGAACCGGGCGCAGTTCGACGGCGGGTCCCTGACCGGCTCCTTCCAGGTGTCGCCGCGCCACGAGGGCGGCCGCGAGCAGTTCGTCGCGCGCTGAGTCGCGCGGCCGGCCAGGGGAGGTCGCGGGCGTCAGCGCGGCGACGGGACCGAGCCCAGGTCGGGCGGCCCGATCGTACGGGCGCGGATGTGGCCGATGCCCGACCGGGTCGCGAGCACGACGAGCCGGTCGCCGGGGATCAGCAGGTAGCCGTCTTGCACGTCCCAGTCGAAGCGCGGGCGGCCGCGGCGGCCGAGTGCCAGCACGCGGGCCTCGCCGGGGAGGTTCGCCTCCCGCAGCGGCCGGCCGTCGAGCTCGGAACCCTCGCCGATCGGCATGTCGGCGATCAGCATGACGCTTCGGCCGACCGGGATCGTCCCGATGACCTGGCGTTCCATCATGGCGGCGGCGAACGCCGGGGCCGCCAGGAAGGACACGCTGCGCGACACCGGGATCTTGAAGTTGCGGTGCACGCGCGCCGCCAGGTCGTCGTCGAACAGCCGGAGTACGACGCGGACGTTGTCCCGCAGGGCGCGGGCGTTCAGCCCGGCCTCGAGGTTGGCGATGTCGTCGCTCGTGACGGTGACGACGGCACGGCAGGTGCCGACCCACGCCGCGCGGAGCGTCTCCCCTCGGGTGGCGTCGCCGAACACGATCGGCAGCCCCAGACGGCGGGCCAGGGGCACGCCGACCGCGTCCTCGTCGGCCTCGACGCAGACCACCGGGACGCCGAGGTCGTGGAGCTGCGACACCACCCGGAGGCCGACCCCGCCGAGGCCGACGACCACGACGTGCCCGCTGATCGGATCGCGCAGCCGCTCGAGCGGCCCCGCGAGCCGGGCCCGGACCACCGCGTCGACGACCGCGGCGGTGATCGCGGGCACCAGCGCGAGGCCGCCGAGCGTAATGATCACCTGTGTCACCTTGGCCGCCCCGCTCAGGTCCGGGTCGGGGTTGGCGGCGCCGGCGATGTCGAGGAGGACGAGGTACAGCGAGTACGTGAAGCCGTGGCCGTCGCTGATGCTGAGCGCGGTGCTCCCCACGGTGACCAGCACCAGCAGGGCGACCGCCACCTGGAGGAGCCGCCGGCTGAGCAGCAGGCGCAGGCTCCGGGTGAGCCCGGACACCGGGCGCTGGACCACCGGGGGGCCGGAGAGGGACGTGGGCGACGTGCCGTCGGCGACCGCGAGCACCAGGTTGGCCCGTTCCTGGTCCACCGGAAGCAGGCGTGGTCTCCCGTCCGGTCTGCGGGTGTCCGCGAGCGCGCAGATGACGTTGCGGACCCGGTCGCTGCGGTGGGCGACGTAGAGGGTGCGGCCCGCCACGCGGACGTGGCTGGGCGGCAGGTCCCCGAGGGCGGCGGCCACGAACGACGGCGCGGCGACCGCGCTGTCGGACAGCACGGCGCAGTCCTTGAAGAGAGTGCGGATGCGGTTGCCCAGGGTGGTGTTCGACATCCGGACGACCAGCCGGATGTCGGGGTTGAGCTCCTGGACCCGCAGCGCCGCGTGGATGTTGCCGACCTCGCTGTTGCTCACGAGGGCGACCGCGAGCGCCGACTCGATGTGCACGGCCCGGAACGCCTCGTCGTCCAGCTCCGCCGCCTCGTGCACCCGGACGCGGGGCAGCTCGGCGATCTGCGGCCCGTGGTTGCGTCTCTTGGAGGGCACGATGACGGTGACGTCCTGCAGGTAACGCGTGGACAACTCGTCGGCCAGCCGGAAGGCGAGCGGCGTGTCACCGCAGACGATCAGGCGACCGCGAACGGGGCTCCGGAGGCGGGGGACGACGGTCGGCACGGCGTGATCATAACGGCCACGGCTCCGACGCTCTGTGTACGGACGCACGCAGCGCGGGCCCGATGACGGCGGGCTTGCCGCCGCCGGGCCGACTCTCTAATGTCCCAAGCAAGCGCTTGCCAAGAGGCGGGTGCGGGCCGGAACGACGGGAGCGGCGCATGCGGCGGGGCATCTGTCTGCTGGAAGAGGTCGAGTTCCATCCGATGAACTCACGGCGGCCGCTGGAGTACCTGCGGTGGCTCACCGAGTACAAGAAGGAGGACGAGACGCTCGAACCCGGCCGGCACGTGCTCACGAAGGGGCGGTCGATCCGCTCGCGCGACATCGACCTGGTCGGCGCCTTCTACGCCGTCGGCATCACCGGGCATCCGCAGTTCAAGGTCGTCACGCTGTGGGACTGCCACGGCGGCTGGGACGGCGGGTGGCGGCAGATGCTGGAGATCTACACCGGCGTCAAGGAGAACCTCTTCCTGTCCTCCGTCGACGACCTGCGCTTCACCGCCTACTCCCGGCCGCTCGGCGCCGCCCCGGGCGGCCCGGCCCTGGCCGACGCGACGGGCGCGGAGTTCTTCGTCCTCGAGAGCGCCCGCGTACGGCCTGGCGCGGCCCTCGACTACCTGGCGGCGGTCCGGGAGGAGCGCGTCCCCCTGCTCGCCGACCACGGCCACCGCCCCGTCGGCCTGTACGAGGTGCTGCTGTGCGACACCGAGGTCGTCACCGTCTGGGCGACCGACCTCGACTCCCACCTCGCGCTGCAGCGGTCGTACGACGCCGCGCTCGGGCTGGACGACGAGATCGACGCCGACGAACGCCTGCTCGCCTGGCGCAAGCGCGCCCGCGAGTTCCTCGACGGCACCTGGCGGGAGACGCTTCTGTCCCCGTACCCGGGCTCCCGCCTCGCGCCCGCCTGACCGGTCAGGTGCCGGCCAGGCGCTCCACGACGGGAACGAACGCGTCGAGGTCGGCCTCGTTGTGCAGGACGTAGTACGAGACGCCGAGGTCGTCGCGCCAGCGCCGGAGCGCGTCGCAGACGGCCGGCGTCCCGCCGGTGAGCACCTGCGGGGTTCCGGACTGCGCGGCGGGGTCGGCGGCGCTCCACGCCTCGGCCGTACGGCCCGGGCCGACCCGCAGCACCGACGTGCCCAGCTCGATCGCCTCGAACCGGGACCCCGCCGCCTCCCGTACGATCTCGATCTTGCGCCGGAAGGCGTCGGGGCCGCCGTCCGCGGTGTCCGGTCCGGAGCCGTCCGCGCGCACCCGCAGGGTGAGGTTGACGACGTCGGCCTCCCGGGCGGCCAGGCGCAGCATCCGCGGGCCCCCGCCGCCCAGGACCAGCGGGGGGTGCGGGCGCTGTACGGGAAGCGGCCGCTGCTCCAGCCCGCTGAGGGTGTAGTGCTCGCCGGTGAAGGAGTACGGGCCGCCGCGCCACAGCCCCTTGAGCACCTGGATCGCCTCGGCGAGGCGTGAGATCCGGGCGCCGGGCGGGTCGAGCCGTAGCCCGGCGCCCGCGTAGTCCCGGGCCATCCACCCGGTGCCGAGGCCGAACTCGAGCCGGCCGCCGGACAGCAGGTCGATCGTCGCCGCCTCCTTGGCGAGCACGGCCGGGTGCCGGAAGTCGTTGGCGAACACCAGCGTGCCGACCCGGAGCCGGGTGGTCGCGCACGCCGCGGCGGTCAGCGCGGCGATCGGCGCGAACCGGGGGCCGACGAGATGGTCGGGGACGAGGAGGACGTCGAAGCCGGAGTCCTCGAGCCGGCGGGCCTTGGCGGCCCACGCGGCGGCCGTGTCCGCGTCGCGGAGGACGGCGCCGAAACGGAACGGGCGCTTCACCCCACAAGGCTATACCAAGCGCTTGCTCGCTGCCGAGTGAGCGTCTATCGTCGCGGCAGGACGGCGTCGCGGCGTCCGTCGACCGAGCGGTTTCCGGCGATCGAGCGTGGTCGCCGGGCGGGCCGTTCGACGCGACGGGGTCCGCGGCCAGGCCCGTGGCGGCGATTCGAGGCGGTGTCGATGGCTGCACCCGTACGGGACGTGACCGAGGAAGAGGTCCGCTTCTTCCGCGCCAACGGCTGGGTGCGGCTGCCCGGCCTCGTCGGACCGGACTTCGTCGACCGGCTGCGGCAGCGCGCCCTCGACCACCTCGCCGCCCGCCGCCGGGCACCCGGCGCGGGCTTCGTCGACGAGGCGTTCGGGCAGGATCGCGACATCGCCGACCGGGACGAGGACTTCCGGGCGCTGGCGACGTCCCCGGCACTCGGCCGCGCGGCGGCGCGCCTGCTGACGGGCGTCGAGCGGGTACGGCTGCAGGTCACCAACGTGCTCGTCAAAGAACCGGGCCGGCACGGCCGGACCGTCTTCCACCAGGACTTCCCCTGGATGCCGATGGACACCTCGGCGATGCTGACCGTGTGGCTGGCGCTGTCCGACGTGCCCGCCGACATGGGCTCCCTGCGGTTCTTCACCGGGTCGCACCGGCACGGCACGCTGGGCCGCACCTTCGTCCGGGAGGGCGACGACGCGCTGACCCGCCACCCCTGGCTGCGCGACCTGGAGCTCTCCCCGTCCCTCGACCTGACGGCCGGAGACGCCACCGTGCACAGCGCGCTGACCGTCCACGGCGCGCCGCAGAACCGCCGGAACACCCCGCGCCTGTCGTTCACCGCGACCTACTTCGACGCCGCCGCGCTCTACACCGGCGCGCCGTACGGCCAGACCGACGGGCTGGGCCTGGAGGTCAACCGGCCCTTCGACCACCCGAAGTTCCCCCTCATCCCGGTGGAGTGACATGGTGCAGACCGTTCGCGGCCCGGTGGCCGACCCCGGGGCGACGCTGATGCACGAGCACATCTTCGGGCTCAGCCCGGAGATCCTCTGGAACTGGCCGGATCTCCCCGAGGGCTGGGACCTGGAGGAACGCGCCCGCGAGGCCGCGGGAAAGCTCGACGAGCTGAAGGCCGCGGGCGTCGACACGATCGTCGACCTCACCGTGGTCGGCCTCGGCCGGTACGTCCCCGCCGTCCAGCGCGTGGCCGAGCGGACCGAGCTGAACATCGTCGTCGCGACCGGCCTCTACACCTACGACGCGCTGCCGCCGTACTTCGGCAACCGCGGGCCCGGCACGCTCTTCGGCGGCCCGGACCGGCTGGCCGAGTTCTTCGTCCGCGACATCACCGACGGCATCGGCCGTACGGGCGTGCGGGCGGGCATGCTCAAGTGCGCGACCGGGCGGCAGGGCATCACCCCCGGCGTGGAGCGGGTGATGCGCGCGGTCGCCGAGGCCCACCGCGCCACGGGCGTGCCGATCACCACCCACAGCGAGTCGGCCACCCGCAACGGGCTCGACCAGCAGAAGCTCCTCGCCGCCGAGGGCGTCGACCTGGGCCGCGTCGTCATCGGCCACGCGGGCGACTCCACCGACCTCGCCTACCTGGAGGAGCTCATCGCGAACGGCTCGTATCTCGGCATGGACCGGTTCGGCATCGAGTTCACCTCGTTCGAGGACCGGGTCGCGACCGTCGCCGCGCTGTGCGAGCGCGGGCACGCCGGCCGGATGGTGCTGTCCCACGACTCGTACTGCTTCAACGACCGCTTCGACCCCGACGTCGTACGGCGCCGGCACCCGAACTACCACCTGCTGCACATCTCCCGGGACGTGCTCCCCGCCCTGCGCGAGCGCGGCGTCACCGAGGAGCAGATCCACCAGATGCTGGTCGACAACCCCCGGCGCGTCCTGAGAGGCGGATCGTGAGCGGACCCGAGACGGCGACCGACTTCGACGTCACCGCGGACTGGCACGTCGCCGATCCGTACCCCTTCCTGACCCGCCTGCGCCACGAGCGGCCGGTGTTCTGGAGCGACCACCTGCGCATGTGGGTGCTCACCCGCTACACCGACGTACGGGACGCCTACCGCGACCACCGCCGGTTCTCCTCCATCGGTTCGCTCACCATCTCCCGTACGCTCACCGACGAGGTCAAGGAGTCGCTCGGCGAGCACCGGTCGTTCCTCGACAACTTCGCCGCCAACGTCGACCCGCCGCAGCACACCCGCATCCGCCGGGCCATCTCCCGCGCGTTCACCCCGCGCGCCGTCGAGCGGCTCGGGGACGCGTTCGCCACCCAGGTCGACGCGGTCCTGGACGCCGTCGAGCCCCAGGGGCACGCCGACCTCGTCGCGGACCTCGCGCATCCGCCGTCGGCGCGGCTGACGGCGGCGTTCATCGGCGTGCCGCCCGAGGACGAGCACCAGGTCAAGCAGTGGGTGTACTCCTGGTTCCAGCTGTTCCTGTCCCCGCAGCCGCCCGCCCGCCAGCGCGAACTCGCCCAGGACTTCCTGAAGTACCTCGACTACGTCGACCGTCTCGTCACCGAACGCCGTGCCGAACCCCGCGACGACTTCGCCGGCCTCATGGCGGAGCTCATCGACACCGGTCCCGGCGGCCTGTCGCACCGGGAGGTCGTCGAGACCATCAGCGCGCTGCTGCTCGGCGGCAACGACACCGTCCCGAACAGCCTCGGCAACGCCGTCCACCGCATGCAGCGGGACCGCGCGTCCTGGGCGGCCGTCGTCGCCGACCCCGCGCTCATCCCCAACCTGATCGAGGAGACGCTGCGCATCGACGGCGCCAGCCTCGGCAGCTTCCGCCGCACCACCGAGGACGTCACCCTGCACGGCGTCAGGATCCCGGCGGGCGCGGAGGTGTTCCTGCACGCCGACTCCGCGGGCCACGACGAGACGGTGTTCCCCGACCCCGAGCGGTTCGACATCCGCCGCCCGAACGCCCGCGACCACATGGTCTTCGGCTACGGCATCCACCACTGCGTCGGCGCCGCGCTCGCCCGCCTCGAACTCCGCATCGCCCTCGAGCGCATCACCGCCCGGCTGCCCGGCCTGCGCCTCGTCCCGGACCAGGACGTCGCCTACCGCAAGAGCCTGGTCGGCCGCGGCATCCCCACCCTCCTGGTCGAGTGGTGAGGTTCACGGACCGCGTCGCGCTCGTCACGGGCGGCGGGTCGGGCATCGGCCGCGCCGTCGCGGTGCGACTCGCGGCCGAGGGCGCGCGGGTGGCGGTCGCCGACATCCGGTACGACACCGCGCGCGAGACGGCCGAGATCCTGCGGAGGACGGGGGCCACGGCCCTCGCCCTGGCGGCGGACGTCGGCGACGAGGAGGCCGTACGCCGGATGGTCGCCGACACCGTACGGGAGTTCGGGCGCCTCGACGTGCTGCACAACAACGCCGCCGCGCTCGGTCGCGACGTCTACGGTCGCGACCTGGACCTCACCGCCATGGACGTCGAGGTGTGGGACCGGACGCTCGCGGTGAGCCTGCGCGGGGCGATGCTCGGCTGCAAGCACGCCGTGCCGGCGATGCGGACCGGCGGCGCGATCGTCAACACGTCGTCGGTGTCGGGCCTGCTCGGTGACACGGACCACGCGGCGTACGGCTCCGCCAAGGCCGCCCTGACCTCGCTCACGCGCTACGTCGCGACCATGTACGGCGACCGGGGCATCCGCTGCAACGCCGTCGCCCCCGGCCTCGTCCTGACCGACGTCGCCCGCGCCGTGATGACGCCCGAACGGCTGGCCGAGAAGGCCGCCGAACGGGTCCTGCCGTACGCGGCCGAACCCGCGGACGTCGCGGCGCTGGTCGCCTTCCTCGCCTCCGACGAGGCCCGCTGCATCACCGGCCAGACCATCGTCATCGACAGCGGCACCACCACCCACCGCCCCGAACACGCCATCCGCCAAGCCCAGTCAAGCCTTTAGCGACACGGCTCCCGGCCATTCCCGGGGCGTGTCCGGTGTGTTTGGCGGGATTCGCTCGCTGAGGGACCCGACTCGGTCAGATCGGGGCGTTGACGCGGGATGCGAACTCCCGCAGGCCGGGTGCGGTGGAGCGCCGGGTATTGGCGACCAGGGCCTGGACGAGAGTGCGTACGACGGGCAACGAGCGGGTTTCTTCCGGCGCGGCCCGTTCGGCCGCCAGCAGGGCTCGATAGCAGTCCTCATATTTGCCCCACAGGGCGAACGCGCGGGCGACGTCAACCCAGTAACGGGCTCGTCTTTCGACGGTCGGCAGCTCGGCGGGACGGACATGGCGGGCGTGGTCGATCGCAGTTCCGGCATCACCGAGGACAAGGGCGGAACTGACCCGATAGAGGCGAACCCCTGGAGCGCCGAATCCCATCCAGTTGTCGCGGGCTTCGCCGGTGAGGCGGTCGGCGGCTGCGGCGGCCTCGTCCAGGAGCTGTCTACTGCCGGCGCGGTCGCCGGATTTGGCGGCGGAATAGCCCGCCGTGGACAGCAATAGTCCGCGTTGGGACAGGTGAAGCCGATCGATCTTCTGGCCGGGGCTATCGGCTATCTGCAGCTGCTGAGCGGCATCGATGGCTAGGTCACGGGCCTTGTCATGGCGCCCGGCAGCGCGGGTGAGGATACACAGGTTCCTGGTCGCTTCAGCGAAGGTCAGGACGTCGTCACCGTTCTTGGCGGCAGTGCGGGCGCGGTCGCCGCTGATCCAGGCAACGTGATCCTCATCCAGTTTGATCAGCATTCGGGTGGTCACGTTGTAGGTATGGGCCAGGATCGCGGTGGCCTCCCGGCGATCGCCATCGTCAGCGTGATCGTGCGTCGCCTCGGCCGCGGCGACCAAGCGGGGTAGCCGGTCGGCCAGCTTCGCGTATTGGCAGGCTTGAAAGTCACGGACGACACCGGACAGGATGCCGCGCAGCGTCGGCAGCGGTGCAGGAGCGACAGTTGAGCGCGGGCCGAGCAGCACGTCTTCGATGCGGGCGACGAGTAGCGCACCGGGATCATTGGCGTCCGCCGCACGAGCGGCCGACGCGGCGACCAGCTTCGGCGTGATGGCGGTCGCACCGGCGGCCACCGCAAGCTTGGCCAGGAGTTGACGCCGTTGCACCGGGTCTTCACCGCCCTCGTCGACATCACCAGAATCACCGCCCACGCTAACGGGCCGGGGGGTGACCGGTACGGCGGTCGTGGTGATGACGGCGTTTCGCGGTCGTTCGTCGGCGGCAAGGCCGAGGACTTCCGGCGGGATCGCCAGAAGTTCGGCCAGCAGTTTCAGGATGCCGGTGTCGGTGAGCGGCTGGCGTCCGGTCTCGAGCCGGGAGATCGTTGAGGCCGAGACGTGTAATGCGCTCCCGAGTTCGCTCTGGGTCAGAGCGTGGGCGCGGCGGACCAGCCGCACCACTGTGCCCAGGTCCCCGGCTGCCTGGGCTGCGGTCATCTGCGGCGAATTCCACACCGGATGCTGCGACATGTCCACCTGCTGATCACCACGCTTTCCTCACTCAGAGTAAGTGGGCAGTTCGGCATGTGCACCCCGATTCGCATCTTCTGCAAACGGGCGTGCGTCATGCGGGCAGCCGGTTCCCCCAACGGTGGGTGGTGGGTTCACATGGCGAACAGGAAGCCGACTCACGCTCGGCGGCAAGCGTCAGGACACCCGAACGAGGAACAACGAATGATGAACGGAAAAAGCCACAGCCGGGATATGCACCGGCTGGTCGAACTGTGCCGGGAGCTGGCGAAGCTGGACCTACACGTGGGGGTCAGCGACGCGCGGCCGGCGCTGTCGGCTCGCGGCGACCTCACCGACCGGAAGGTATGGGTCGAGATCGACGCCGGGTCGTTCGTGTGGCGGCGGGACGACCTGGCGCGGCACCCGGTGGACGACCCGGTCGGCGCGGCGGCATGCCTGGCCGACTACCTCAAGAACCGCGACACCGAATCCGGCCATCGGCCAAGAGGGCGGATCAGGCCCTGCAGCGCGCTCCCGCCACGACCCACCTGCCCGGTGGCCAGGCGGGGACGACGACGGCCGATCCGGTCATCGTGCTTCGGCGACGGTTCCCCGGCCTGGTGTTCTGGTACGGCATCCGTACGCGCTCGTGGTGGGCGTTGGCGTGGGTCGCGCAAGAGTGGCGGCTGGTCGAGGCCATGGACGCCGACGAGCTGACCCAGGCGGTCCTGGCGGCGGCGACCTGGCCGTATCCAGCAGCGTGGCGACCGGCCGTCACTTCGAAGCGTACGGGCGAGGAGAGTTCCTTGGGGATATCGGACAAGCGGCGGGGGAACGCATGACCGCGCTGGAGGACTTCGAACTGTTGCGAGTAGATGCGTTCTTCCGCAAGATCACCAATCGTTACCGGATGCCCGAGCCGGTGTCCGCACTCGTGATCAGCCACCTGCTCGGGGAACGGCCCGCATTCCTGCGGGCGGTCGGGCGGCTGGCCGAGATCGCCGCCGTCCTGCCCAAGCCGAAGTCGATCGACGCGCGGGCACTGGAGGAGGTCGCGGCTTTCTTGCCGGTGGACGGTCTGGAGCGTGCAGCATTCGCCGACCCGATCCGTGCGCTGGAGTATCTGGAGTCGCGAGCGGCGGGGCGGCGGATCGCGCTGCTGGATGTCGGGGGATACTTCGCGCCTGCCCTAGAGCACGTGTGCGCTAACTTCTCCGGCCAGATCGTCGGAGTGGTGGAGGACACCGAGAACGGACACCAGCGGTACGCGGCGCTGGGCAAGCTGCCGTGTCCGGTGTTCAGCGTCGCCCGCTCACCGCTCAAGGACCCAGAGGACTACCTCGTCGGACAGTCGGTCACCTTTTCCGCCGAGGCGCTGATCCGGACGCGGGGCGACATCCTGCAGGGCCGCCCGGCGGCCGTCATCGGGTACGGGAAGCTGGGCCGGTCGGTGGCGGCGATGCTCCACGCCAAGCACGTCGGCGTGACCGTCTACGATTCCGACCCCATCCGGCGGACACAAGCCCTCTCTCAAGGGTTCCGCACCACCTCCACCCTGGCTCAGGCCATCGCGGGGGCCGGAGTGATCGTGTGCGCCACCGGGAACCTGGCGCTGCGCGAAGACGACTTCGCCAGAATCCCCAACGGCGCGTACATCGCCAGCGTGACCAGCAGCGATGACGAACTGGAACTGGGAGCCCTAGACGGGCTGTACGAGCGGACCCCGACCGAGGAACACATCACCCGATACACCCGAACCGGGCACTACTTCTACCTTCTGGCCGACGGGAATGCCGTCAACTTCCTCCACGGCGCGAGCGTCGGTGCTTTCATCTTCCTCGTGCAGGCCGAGATCCTGGCCGCGCTCGGGTCCCTGGCCGCCGCCGCCCACGAACCCGGACTACACGAACTGGACGCGACCGAACGCAGCCTGATCGCGGCCACCTGGCTGCACTACTTCGATGGGACACAATGAGCATCGGCACCGAGGAGATCCGTTCCACCCTGGCCCGTTACCTGGACCGCAACCCCGACGAGGCCGACCATCTTCGGCCCCTGTCCGAGGCTGTGGAGGCCGGAGCCGAGCTGACCTCACGCAAGGAGTTCAACGGCGGGCACGTCACGTGCGGGGCCGTCGTGATCGACCAGGACGGGCGCCTGCTGCTGATTCAGCACAAGGCACTCGGGCGCTGGCTACTTCCAGGAGGCCATCTGGAACCGGGGGATCTCAACCTGCCGGGTGCGGCCCTGCGGGAGCTGGAAGAGGAGACCGGCATCTCCTGGCACGATGCGGTAGCCGAGTCCGGCCACGACGTGACCCTGGTGGACATCGACCTGCACACCATCCCGGCCAACCCGGCCAAGGGCGAGCCCGAACACTGGCACGCCGACTTCCGCTGGCTGCTTCAGGTGAACGAGCCGAAGGTCGTGCTCCAGGCCGAAGAGGTCGATGGCTATGCCTGGCGACCCTGCACCGACGCCCCGACCTCAAAGCTGGGCGCGAAGCTCGCAACCCTGTGATCTCCGACAGCGTTGTAGGCGCATCCGTCTAGGGCGCGTATCGAGTCGTGATCGTTGGGTGGTCTGTGCGTATCGAGTGCACGCCGCGTCTGCGCGTTCTGGTCCACACCCCCGGGTCGCACGCGTGGCGCGCGCCTCTGCGAAGATCGCCCTGAAGGCGGCCACCGATCACCGGGGCCGACCTACGAGAGGACGACTTCATGACGCTCATGACGAGCAAGCCCACGGTGGCCATTCTGGGTCCGGGCGGCATCGGCGGTCTGCTGGCCGCCCTGCTGTCCCGCTCCGGCCACCGCGTCATCTGCCTGGCCCGCGAAGCCACGGCACACACCTTGAGCACCGGCGGGATCGAGGTACGCAGCCGCCAGTTCGGCGACTTCACCGCGGCAGTGGAAGCGCATACCGAACTGCGAGAGCCGGTCGACGCGTGTCTGATCACCGTCAAGCAGACCGCTCTGGACAGCGCGCTCACCCGCGTCCCGCCCGCGGTCCTCGGCGACGCCCTCGTCGTACCGTTGCTGAACGGCGTCGAACACCCCGCGCCTCTCCGGGCTCGCTACCAGCCTGACCGGGTGGCCCCTGGAGTGATCCGCGTGGAGTCCACCCGCCTTGCCTCCGGCGGCACCGGGCCCGTCGTGATCGAGCACGGCAGCCCGTTCGTCGAGATCGACCTGGCCGCCGGCACGGCACCCCGCTCCCACGTCGAAACCCTGGCGGCCGCCCTGTCCGCCGCAGGGGTGACAGCCCGCGTGACCGAGGACGAGACCACCGCCCTGTGGGCGAAAATGGCCTTCCTCGCCCCCTTCGCCCTCCTCACTACCCGGTACGGCGCTCCCCTCGGAGAGGTCCGCACCCGCCACCACGAGGAGCTGGAGAGCCTGGTCGCCGAAACCGCCGCGGTCAGCCGCGCCTGCGGCGCGCCGGCGGACCCCGCTCAGGCCCTGGCGCGCTACGACGCCTTCCCGGCCGATGCCAAGTCCTCCATGCAGCGCGACGCGGAGGCGGGCCGGCCGCTGGAACTCGATGCCATCGGCGGAGCGCTGCTGCGCGCGGCGGATCGGCATGGTGTGCTCGTGCCGGTGACGGCCCGACTGGTACGGGAACTGCAGGCCGCAGGCCACTAGGACACACATCGAACCGTGATCGATCTGCGGGATCGGCCCTCGCGAGAGGGATTGGTCCGGTGGGTCATCGTGGATGACGCACGCGCAACTGACGGACGTGGAGTGGGAGATTGCGCCGAACCTGCCGATCGGCAGGTTCGGCCCACACCCCTATTCGTGGTTCCGGGCCGTCCGCTGACGGTGGTCCACGGGCGGGGATCGGTCATTCGCGTTCGGCCGCGCGCCACCGGGCTCGACCTCGGCGGAGTCTCCGTAATCGATTGAGGTGCCGACGGTCCGCCGGGGCCGGGTCTGAGGCTCTCAGCCGAGGGCCAGCCAGCGGATGCCCGCGCGCTCGACCTCGGCGGTCTCCTCGTCGGTCATCGGCTCCCGGCCGGTGGCCTTGCGCAGGAACGTCGCCTGGTCCCAGCCGAGGCGGCGCACTTCCTCGAGTCCGCGCGGGCCAAGGAGCAACCGGGTGAGCATACGGCCGGCGGACTCGGTCAGCCAGGGCCGGCGCTCGATGGCGGCGGCGAGGTCCAGGCCGTGCACGGCTACCTCGACCACGCGGGTGACCAGGAAGTCGGTCAGCAGCATCGGATCACCGTGACGCGTGCGGACCACCCGATCGTCAGGCTCCTTCTCGCACAGGCGGGCCGCCGTCCTCCATACCTCGTCGAACTCCTGGACGAGGTCCTTTCCGCCGGGCGCCTGTGCCGCGCGTTCGCGGGCCAGTTCGATACGCCGATTGTTCGTCTCAGGTGAGAAACGAGCATCGCCCCGGTAGTAGTCGGCGGCCGAGACCGTCGCCTGCGGCGGGGCATCCCCGTCCAGCATTCCCGGCAGCCAGTCGATGGCGACCATCATGTGACCGAGCAGTTCCCGTACGTTCCACGGATCACACGCCGTCGGCCGCGACCACTCGTCCTCCCCCAGAAAGCGCATCGCCGCCGAAAGCTGCTCCGCCTCCGCGTTGAAGGCCTCCATCACCTGATCACGTCGCATTCGCCGAACGCTACCTGGATCAGCCTTCGGTGTGAGCGTCCCCTCGACGGTGATGTCGATCATCGGCGGTGAGGAAGCCTGGTCGAAGCCCCTCGGCCACCAGCTCATCTGTCAGGTGCCCCTTGCTGAGATTCATGTCGCGGGGGTGAAGCGGGCGGCGATGTGGTCGAGGGTGCGGGCGATGGCGACGGTCTCGTCGAGGGGCAGGACGGCGGACTCGGTGCGGCCGTCGGCGAGGCAGCGGGCGACCTCCTCGGCCTGGTAGGTGTAGCCGTGGCCGGGCAGGTCGGCGGTGAACGTCTCCGGCTCCGCGTCCTTGCGGTGCAGGGTCATGGCGGACGGCCGCCAGGCCGGTGACGCGACCTCGACGCGGCCGGTGGTGCCGACGATGGTCGCGGTCTGCGGCGAGTCGCCGAGCAGGCCGCAGTGCAGGAGCGCCACCGCGCCGGAGGCGTAGCCGAGCAGGATGCCGGTGTTGGCGTCAACGCCGGTGGGCGCGCTCGTCGCGACCGCCTGCACGCTGTCGGGCTCGCCGAGCAGCATCCACGCGAAGGACACCGGGTAGACGCCGAGGTCGAGCAGGGCGCCGCCGGCGAGTTCGGGCGCCCAGAGCCGGTGCTCCGGGTCGTAGTCCGCGGCGAAGGAGAAGTCGGCGTAGACCGCCTTGACGTCGCCGATCGCGCCGTCGGCGATCAGCTCGCGCAGCCGGGTGACGATCGGGTTGAACCGCGTCCACATCGCCTCCATGGCGAACAGGCCGCGGTCGCGGGCGAGGGCGACCAGCGCCTCCGCGTCCGCCGCCCTCGTCGTGAACGGCTTCTCGACCAGGACTCCGCGCCCGGCCTCCAGGCAGACGCGGGCCGCGTCGTAGTGGCCGCTGTGCGGGGTGGCGACGTACACGACGTCGACCTGGTCGTCGGCCGCCAGTTCGGCGTAGGACCCGTACGCGCTCGCGATGCCGTACCGGTCGGCGAACGCCTGGGCGGTCCGCGGGGCCCGGGAGCCCACGGCCGCCACCTTGTGGCCCAGCAGGAGCAGGTCCTCGGTGAACGTGCGCGCGATGCCCCCGGTCCCGAGGATTCCCCACCGAATCGTCATGGCCGGGATCGTACGGGCCGGGGCCGGCGGGGGGAATGCCGGCCCCGGGGCTTCTCCGGGTCAGCCCATCCGGGCGATGGACTTGTACTCCAGGTAGGCGGCCAGGCCCTCGGGGCCCAGTTCGCGGCCGACGCCGCTGCCCTTGTAGCCGCCGAAGGGCGACGACGCCTCGATCATGTACATGTTCACGCCGTACGTCCCGGTGCGGACCTGACGGGCGATCTCCAGCCCGCGGTCATCGTCGGCCGTCCACACCGTGCCGGCCAGGCCGTACTCGCTGTCGTTGGCGATCCGCACCGCGTCGGCATCGTCCTCGTACGGGATCACCGACAGCACCGGGCCGAAGATCTCCTCGCGGGCGACGCGCATGTCGTTCGTGACGCCGGCGAAGACGGTCGGCGTGACGTACCAGCCGCGGTCGTACGGTCGGCCGGAGCCGCCGAGCACGACCTTGGCGCCCTCCTCCTGTCCGATCCGGATGTAGCCCTCGACGCGTTCCTGCTGGCGCTTGGCGACGAGCGGGCCGATCTCGGTGGCGGGGTCGGCCGGGTCGCCGACCTTCATCCCGCGCACGGTCTCGGCGAGCGCGTCGACGACCTCGTCGTAGCGGTTCCGGGAGGCGAGAATCCGGGTCTGGGCGACGCACGCCTGGCCGTTGTTCATCAGCGACGCCATCTTGAGCCAGCCCATCGTCGCGGCGAGGTCGGCGTCGTCGAGGATGATCGCCGCGGACTTGCCGCCGAGCTCGAGCGTGCAGCGTTTGAGCTGCTCGCCGCAGATCGCGCCGATCTTCCGGCCGGCCGCCGTCGATCCGGTGAAGGCCACCTTGTCGACGCCCGGGTGGCGGACGAGGTGCTCGCCGGTCTCCCGCCCGGCGGCGACGATGCTGACGACGCCCTCGGGCACGCCGGCCTCGGTCAGCAGCTCGGCGAGGACGTATCCGTCCAGCGGCGTCTCGGGCGCCGGCTTGATCACGATGGTGCAGCCGGCGATCAGCGCCGGGGCGAGCTTGAGCGCGATGATGAACTGCGGGACGTTCCACGGCACGATCGCGGCCACCACGCCGACCGGCTCGCGGCGGACCGTGACCGGCCCCATCAGCCCGGCGCGCTCCTCCTCCCAGGCGATCTCCTTGCCGAGCGCGGCGAAGTAGCCGTAGACGGCCTGGGCCTGCCCGGTCTGGCCGAGCTGGGAGAACGAGATCGGGCAGCCCATCTCGGCGGTGATCAGCTCGGACAGGTCGCCGAGGCGCTGGGCGTACAGCTCGGTGAGGCGGCCGACGACGGCGGCACGCTCGGCCGGCGCCATGCGCGGCCAGGGCCCGTGGTCGAAGGCCTCCCGGGCCGCAGCGACGGCCCGGTCCATGTCCTCCGGGGTCGCCTCGGGCACCCGCCCGATCACTTCTTCGGTGTGCGGGGAGACGACGTCGATGGTGCCGGTGCCGGCGGGCGCGACCCACTCGCCGCCGATGTAGAGCCGATCGTGTTCACGCATGCCGTACCTCCGGAGGCGGGAGGAGCTTTGACCGAGTGCTTGCTTGGTATCTTCTCCATCCCGTCGCCCCCTGTCCAGCGTGGCATGCCTCACGACGAGGTCAGGCGTCGCGGCGGCGTAGGACGAGGTACCCGCCGACGCAGGCGGCCGTGGCCCAGATCGCGAGGATGCCCAGCGCCGTCCACGGTCCGAAGTCGCGATGGGAGATGTACGACCGATCCGGCCGCACCGCCTGCATCATCACCTGCCCGGCCTGATCGGGGAGGAACTGCGCGACCGTCCGGACCTTGGGGATGTTGCCGAGCCCCTGGGAGTCGAGGAACAGCAACGGGATCATGATCCCCAGAGACAGCGCCGTACTGCGCAGCATGGTCGCCACGCCGACCGCGAAGGCGCACAGCAGCGTCAGGTAGACGCACGCGAAGGCGACCGCGCGCGGCACTCCCGGCTCGCCGAGGGTGGTGCCGTGCGGGCCGAGCGCGGCCTGTGTCGTGAAGAACGTCACGAGGACGGTGACCAAGGAGAACGCCAAGGCCGGCAGTGTCGCGGCCAGCACCTTGGCGCCGTAGAACACGCCCCGGTCCGGCACCGCCGCCAGCGAGGCCCGGATCGTGCCGCTGGTGTACTCGGTGGCGACGCACAGCACGCCGAAGACGACCAGCGGGATCTGGCCCAGCGTCAGACTGTAGAGACCGGTCGTGACGGGGTCGAAGTTGGCGCGTGCCCGCTGGTCCATCCGGTCGAAGCCGTGGCGAATGGTGAGGCAGAAGAGGACACCGAGCCCCACACTGAGGATGAAGGTCAGCGCGAGGGTCCAGGCCGTGGACCGAACGGTGCGGACCTTGATCAGTTCAGCGCTCACAGCCGCTCGCGCGAAGACCGTGTTCACCACTGCGGACCTCCGGCCCGATAGTCGACGACATCCCCGGTGAGCCGCATGAACGCCTCCTCCAGCGAGGCGGTCTGCATCGCGACCTCGTGCACGATCAGTCCCTTGGCGGCGGCGATCTCACCGATCGTCGCGGGCTCGGTCCCGTCCGCCTCGAGCGTGCCGTCCGCGACCTGGGTCACGGTGATGCCGGCCGCGGCGATCGCGTTCCGCATCCGCTCCGGCTCGGGCGTCCTGACCCGTACGAACGAGCGGGTGTGGGCGGTGACGAACTCGGCCACGGTGGTGTCGGCGAGCAACCGGCCGCGGCCGATCACGACGAGGTGTTCCGCGGTCAGCGCCATCTCACCCATGAGATGACTGGAGACGAGAACCGTTCTGCCCTCGGCCGCCAGCGCCTTCAGCAGATTCCGGATCCAGACGATGCCCTCGGGGTCCAGCCCGTTGAGCGGTTCGTCGAAGAGCAGGATCGGCGGGTCGCCGAGCAGCGCCGCGGCGATGCCGAGTCGCTGGGACATGCCGAGGGAGAATCCCCTGACCCGCTTCCGGGCGACGCCCTCCAGCCCGACCATCGCCAGGACCTCACGGACCCGCGTCTCCGGGATCCGGTTGCTCCGTGCCAGCCACCGCAGGTGGTCCTGTGCCCGGCGACCGCGGTGCACGGCCGTGGCCTCGAGCAGCGCCCCGACCCGCCGCAGTGGCTCGGTCAGCCGTTCGTAGGGCCGCCCGTCGATGAGAACCCGGCCCTCGGCCGGGCGATCGAGGCCCAGCATCATCCGCATCGTGGTGGACTTCCCGGCGCCGTTCGGTCCGAGGAAGCCGGTCACCTGGCCCGGCCGGACCGTGAAGGACAACCGGTCGACGGCGACCGTGCCGCCGTATCTCTTGGTGAGGTTCCGCACTTCGATCACGGTCTCGACGCTCCCGTACGGCGGGCCGCCGGCGCTTCGGAGCGGCGGTGGAATCGCGGCCTCCGCCCGGGCGCGTACGGCGGCTCGCGGAGCGCGGTCCACTCCGACCAGGGGATGAGGGACTCGGGTCGGAGGCGGGGGCGAACGAGGGCCGGTACGGTTCGGACGGTGCGCGAACCCGATCCGGTCTTCACCCGGCGGCTCGGCCGGGGCCGGTTGATCGCCCTCGATGCCGTGGCCGCCGTCGGATCGACCCTCGTCCTGCTCGGCGTCGCCCTCGCCCGGCCGGTGGACCTGCCGATGTGGGCGACCTGCCTGCTCGTCGGGGCGGTCGGGGTGCCCGTCGCCGTACGGCGCCTGTGGCCGCTGCCCGTCTTCGGGATCGTGTTCGCGGCGTCGGTGGCGGCGATGCTCGCCGGCGTCGGCTGGAACCCGCTGCTCGTCGCGGCCTTCGCGTTGTACATGGTCGCGCTGACCGAGCGTCGCCATCCCAGGGAGCCCACGCTCGTCATCGCGGGGATCAGCGTCTTCGGCGTGCTCCTGGCCACCCTCGCCGGGCAGCGTGGCGGCTCGGGGGCCACCGACTTCGTCCTCATCGGCCCGCCGGTGCTCGGCGGGGCGTGGACGATCGGCCGGGCCGTGCGCGAACGCCGCGCGTACGCCGCACGGGCGGCCGAGCAACTCGCCGACCGGGCCGTGACCGAGGAGCGCCTGCGGATCGCGCGGGAGCTGCACGACGTGGTGTCCCACACCCTCAGCCTGATCGGGGTGAAGGCCGGGGTCGCGGGCTACGTCCTCGAGTCGCGCGCCGCGGGGGACGCGGCCGCCGGCGGCGAGGTACGCGAGGCGCTGCGCGTCATCGAGACGACGAGCCGTGACGCGCTCGGCGAGATGCGCACCATGCTCGGCATGCTGCGCTCCGACGACGCGTCACCTGACCTGCGGCCGGCTCCCGACCTCGCCGCGCTGACCGAGCTGTGCGAACGCGCCGCGACCGCCGGCGTCCGCGTCGAGCTGGCGGTGCACGGCGTGGCGGGGCTGCCCGAGGGGATGGGGCGCTCGGTGTACCGGATCGTGCAGGAGGCGGTGACGAACGTGGTCCGGCACGCGGCCCCGGCGCGCTGCCGGGTCGTCGTGGCGGGCGACGCGAAGGAAGTACGGATCCGGGTGACCGACGACGGGCCGGGGAACCGGATGCCCCCGGAACCCGGGCACGGCATCATCGGGATGCGGGAACGCGCCCACCTGTACGGCGGAACGCTGACGGCCGGGCCGCGCCCCGAGGGCGGGTTCGAGGTGTCCGCCCGCCTGCCCCGTACTGCCCCGGAGGATCCATGACCGAGCGAAGCGAGGGAATCAGGAAGCACAGCACCTTGGTCATGGGGCCGACGAAGGAGGTCCCGTGACCGCACCCGTCCGCGTCCTGGTCGCCGACGACCAGGCGCTGCTGCGCGGAAGTTTCCGTGTCCTTGTCGACACCGTCCCGGACCTGCTCACGGTCGGCGAGGCGGGCACCGGGACGGAGGCGGTCGAGCTCGCCGTCCGCGAGCGCCCGGACGTGGTGCTGATGGACGTCCGCATGCCGGAGATGGACGGCATCGAGGCGACCCGGCGCATCTGCGGTCCGGACGGACCGCCCGGCGTCCGGGTGCTGATCCTCACGACGTTCGACCTGGACGAGTACGTGCACGCGGCGCTGCGCGCGGGGGCCAGCGGGTTCCTGCTGAAGAACACCCCGCCCGCCGACCTGCTCGCCGGGATCCGGGTCATCGCCTCCGGCGAGGCGCTGCTCGCGCCGGCCGTGACCCGGCGGCTGATCGCGGAGTTCGCCCGCCGGCCCCTGCCCGCCCGGCAGCCCGCACGGGAGCTGGAAGGGCTGACGGGCCGGGAGCGCGAGGTGCTCACCCTCATCGCCCGGGGCCTGTCCAACGGCGAGATCGCCGATCATCTGTACCTGAGCCCGGCGACCGTGAAGACGCACGTGGGGAACCTTCTCGCCAAGCTCGCCGCCCGCGACCGCGCCCAGCTCGTCATGGTCGCCTACGAGACCGGGCTGGTCACTCCGACACCCCGCTGACGAGCCTCGCCGACACGCCACCCCAGTGACCGGTAAAACAGGTGTGACGTGCGATAATAGGGGTACCTCGCTTCCGCCAACCATCTTCTGTCAGTGGATATCGCCATGCCTAAGTTCCGTCGCGTTGTACACCGCTTCGTCAATCGCCGCACCGTCCAGTCCCTCCTGCTCATGGAGAGCCTGGAGCAGTGGGAGCGGCTCGCCACCCCGGAGGAGCGGGCCCAGCTGCTCGCCAAGTCCGACCTGGGGAAGGCGGCCTGACACGGCAGCACCCATAGAGCGGAGACCCTCGGCGAGTCCCTCGCCGGGGGTCTTCCGCGTCCAGCGGGATGTTCCTCACTAAAGGGACCGGATGCGGCGTGTGAGGTCCGTGTTGTCGGCGGGGCCTGTTAGCTTGCCGGGCATGCCCCGCCTCCTGCACACCTCCGACTGGCACCTCGGCCGGTTCTTTCACCGCGAGGACATGCTCGGCGCGCAGGCGGCGTTCGTCGACCACCTCGTCGAGACGGTCCGGTCCGAGGGAGTCGACTGCGTGCTCGTGTCCGGCGACCTGTACGACCGGGCGCTGCCGCCGGTCGACGCGGTCGACCTGTGCGACGAGGCGCTGCGGCGGCTCCTGGCCGAGAAGGTCCGGGTCGTGCTGATCAGCGGCAACCACGACTCCGCGCGGCGGCTCGGCTTCGGCGCCGACCTGATGGACGCCTCCGGCGTGCACCTGCGCACCGACCCGGAGACGGTCGGCCGGCCGGTCCTCCTCGACGACGGCACCGCGATCTACGGCATCCCCTACCTCGAGCCCGAGGTCGTCCGTGGCCGGTGGGAGCTCGCCGAGCGCGGCCACACCGCCGCGCTGACCGAGGCGATGCGCCGGATCCGCGCCGACCTGGCGGGGCGCGGCGGCCGGTCGGTGGTCCTGGCGCACGCGTTCGTCACCGGGGGAGCGGCGAGCGACAGCGAGCGCGACATCGCGATCGGCGGAGTGGCGAACGTCCCGGTGAGCGTCTTCGACGGCGTGGACTACACCGCCCTCGGCCACCTGCACCGCGCCCAGCCGCTGACCGAGACCGTGCGCTACTCCGGCTCGCCGCTTGCCTACTCCTTCTCCGAGGAGAACCACGCCAAGGGCACCTGGCTGGTCGACCTCGGCGAGACGGTGCACGCCGAGTTCGTCGAGGCGCCGGTGCCCCGCCGGATCAAGCGGCTCGAGGGCCGCATCGACGACCTGCTCACCGCCGAGAACCTCGCCGCGTACGAGGACCACTGGCTGCAGGTCACGCTCACCGACGCTCAGCATCCCGTGGGCGCCATGGACCGGTTGCGGCGGCGGTTCCCGCACGTCCTCGCGCTGGCCTTCGAGCCGGAGCGGAGCGCGGACACCGGCGAGCGGACCTGGGCGGAGCGGGTCAAGGGCCGCTCCGAGACCGAGATCGCCTGCGACTTCGTCACCGAGGTGCGCGGCGCGGCGCCGGACGAGGCCGAGCGCGCGCTGCTGCACGAGGCGTTCGAGCACTACCGGCGCGAGGAGGCGGCCCGGTGAGACTCCACGACGGTGCCCGCCCGGTGAGATCCCGCGGGGAGACGGTCCGATGAGACTCCACCACCTCACGATCACCGCGTTCGGGCCGTTCGCCGGCACCGAGCGGATCGACTTCGACGCGCTGTCCGACGCGGGGCTGTTCCTCATCAACGGCCCGACCGGCGCGGGCAAGACGAGCGTGCTCGACGCGGTCTGCTTCGCGCTGTACGGCAAGGTGCCCAGCGTCCGCAACGACGCGAAGAACCTCCGCAGCCACCACGCGCCGCCCGACCGCTCGCCCGAGGTCGCCTGCGAGGTGACGATCCGCGGCCGCAGGTTCCGGATCACACGGTCGCCCCGGTGGGACCGGCCGAAGCTGCGCGGCACCGGCACCACGGAGGAGAAGGCCAAGGTCCTCCTCCAGGAGTGGCGCGCCGGTGAGTGGGCGGCCCTGTCGACCCGGTTCGACGAGGCCGGCCAGAAGATCGGGGATCTGCTCGGCATGAACGCCGAGCAGTTCTGCCAGGTGGTGCTGCTGCCGCAGGGCGACTTCGCGGCGTTCCTGCGCGCCGACGCCGAGAAGCGGCGCGCGGTCCTGGAGCGGCTGTTCGCCGCCGAGATCTTCACCGACGTCGAGAAGTGGCTGCGCGACAGGCGCCAGGAGACCGGGCGCGCGGCCGAGGCCCTGCGCACCGCCGCCGGGTCCACCGCGGACCGCGCGGCCGAGGCGGCTGGCGCCGAGCGGCCCGACCTCGACCCCGACGCGCTCGCCGCCTGGGCGGTCGAGCTGTCCGCCCACATGGACGACGCCCGTGCGGCCGCCGAGGACCGGGTCGCAGCCGCGGTGAGGGTCCTGTCGGCGGCACGGGCTGCCGCAGAACGGGGCCGTGCCGCCGCCGACCGGCGGGCGCAACGCGCCGCCGCCG
>NZ_BAABHJ010000032.1:0-213268 GCF_039542035.1 Actinoallomurus liliacearum | reverse complement strand
CGTCGCCGACCGGCGGGCGCAACGCGCCGCCGCCGAGGCAGAGGCGGCGGCGCTGGCCGCGCGGGTCGGTGAGCGGGCCGCGCTGGCCGAAGCGCTGCGCGACGCCGAGCGGGCCGGCCGCGTGCTCCCGCTGTTGCACGTCGCCGAGGGCCGCGCCGCCCGCCGCGACCAGGCCAGGGCCGTGGTGGCCCGGCAGCGGGACGCCGTGACCAGGCTCGTCCCCGACACCGCCGACGCCGACGTCATGCGCAAGGAGGAGCGCGCCCGCCGCGAGGAGGCCGCCGTCCTCGAACAGCGCCGCGACGACGAACGACGGCTCGCCGCCCTCGGCCGGGAGCTGAAGGAGGCGGAGGACAGGGGCCTGGATCTCGAAGCGGACGAGGCCGAGCTCGCCCTCTTCCTCACCGACTCTCCGCGCCACCGCAAGGACCTGGCCGAGCGACTGGAGGGGACGCGCGCCCGGCTCGCCGCCCGGCCCGTGGCCGAGACCGCCGTGGACACGGCCCGGCGGCGGCTGGACGCCGCGACGCGGCGCGACACGCTGGCGGTGGACCTCACGGAGACCGAGGAGGAGCACCGCGCCGCGACCGACGCCGCCCAGGCGGCCCGGGACGCCTTCCAGGAGATCCGCCAGGCGATGCTGGAGGGCATGGCCGCCCGGCTCGCCCGGGAGCTGGCGCCCGGCGCCCCTTGCGCAGTCTGCGGATCCACCGAGCACCCGGCGCCCGCGACCCCGGACCGGGACCTCCCGGACGAGGCCGCCGAGGCCGCCGCCCAGGCCGCCTACGAGCAGGCGGGAGAGGAGCGGGAGCGGATCGCCACCCGCCTCGCCGAGCTGCGCACCGAGCACACGGCGGCGGCCCAGGACGCCGGTGACGATCCCGCCGACGACCTGCGTGCCGCCCTCCTCACCGCGCAGGATGAGCTGGCCGGCCTGACGGCCGCCGCGGCCGACGTCGAACGACTCGAGGACGACCTCCGGCAGGTCGACGCCGAGTACGAGGAGGCCCGCGACCGGCAGGGCGAGATCAACACCGCGCTCACCGAGAACCGCACGCTGCGCGTCTCCCTGACCGCCGAGTCGCTTCGCCTGCGCACCGGCCTGGACGAGGCGCGCGGCGGCGACCCGACCCTGGAGGCCCGGATCCGGCGTCTCGGCGCCGAGGCCGACCTGCTCCGCGACACCGCCACCGCGATCGAGCAGCTCCGCGCGGCCACCGACGACGCCGACACCACGCGGCGTGAGGCCGCCGACGCCGCCGAGGCCGAGGGCTTCCCATCGGTCGAGGCCGTACGCTCCGCCGCCCTCGACGACGCGGCCCGCGCGGAGCTGACCCGGCGCGCCAGGGCCTATGACGACGAGCAGGTCAGGGTCACGACACGCCTGAACGACCCCGAGCTCGCCGCGGCCGCCGCCGAGCCGCCGCCCGACCTCGACACCCTCGAGGCCGCGCTCGCCGACGCCGACCAGGCCCACCAGGCCGTCTCCTCGGCACGCGACCGCGCCCGCCACCGCCGTGACCGGCTCGCCGCACTCGCGGCCGAGCTGCGGGGGCACGCCGCCGCCTGGCGTCCCGTGGCCGGGCACCACGAGCTCGTGTCCCGGCTCGCCGCCCTCGCGTCCGGCGACCCCGCGGTGAACACCGCGCGGATGCGGTTGTCGGCGTACGTCCTGGCCGCCCGGCTGGAGCAGGTCGTGGCCGCCGCCAACCACCGGCTGACCCACATGTCCGCCGGCCGGTACGTCCTCGAGCACACCGTCGAACGCGCGGCGGGGGAGCGGGGCCGCAACGGCACCGGCGGGCTCGGGCTGCGCGTCATCGACGGCTGGACCGGGCAGCACCGCGACCCGGCCACCCTGTCGGGCGGGGAGACGTTCATCACCTCGCTCGCGCTGGCCCTCGGCCTCGCCGACGTGGTGACCGCCGAGGCGGACGGCGCGGAGATCGGCACGCTGTTCGTCGACGAGGGGTTCGGCACACTCGACGAGGAGACCCTCGACGAGGTGATGGACGTCCTCGACGGCCTGCGCGACGGCGGACGCGCGGTCGGCATCGTCAGCCACGTCGCCGAGCTGCGCACCCGCATCCCCACGCAGCTCCGGGTCCGCAAGACCCGCACCGGCTCGGCTCTCTCCGTCACCGGAGCCGGCCACGACGCCCCGGCCGCGCGGACGGCCGCGCCGATCTCCTGAGCCCACGGCCCGGCGCGACGTCCGTCGGGCCGACCCGCGAAGAGGGCGCAGCCGGCCTGCGGTGGAGGTCCGTACCCGGTCCGCGCGGCGGCCCGTCCAGTCGAGTCCGATGCCGCCGGCGGTGGCTCTCCGGGACAATGTCGGCATGGCTAGGTCGTTCGAAGATCTCGTGGCGGAGGCCGAGGCGGTCTCGGTAGAGGGTTGGGACTTCTCCTGGCTCGACGGGCGGGCCACGGAGGAGCGGCCCTCGTGGGGTTACCAGCGGCTCATGAGTGAGCGGCTGGCGTCGGCGAGTGCGGGGTTGGACATCCAGACCGGTGGCGGCGAGGTGCTTGCCGAGGCGCCCGTCTTCCCCGCGACGATGGTCGCCACCGAGTCATGGCCGCCGAACGTGGCGAAGGCGACCCGGCTGCTGCACCCACGCGGCGTTGTCGTCGTCGCAGCCCCGGACGAGCCTCCGCTGCCCTTCGCCGACGCCGCCTTCGACCTGGTCACCTCCCGGCATCCCGCCACCGTGTGGTGGGGAGAGATCGCCCGAGTGCTGCGCAGTGGGGGAACCTACCTCGCCCAGCATGTCGGCCCCGAGACCTCGTGGGAGCTCGTCGAGTACTTCCTGGGCCCGCAGCCGGAATCCCGTCACCGGCGCCACCCGGATCTGGAGACGGCCGAGGCCCGCGCCGCCGGGCTGGAGGTCGTCGACGTGCGAATGGAACGCCTGCGAATGGAGTTCTTCGACGTCGGCGCGATCATCTACTTCCTTCGCAAGGTCCTCTGGACGGTCCCCGGCTTCACCGTCGAGGAGTACCGCGACCGGCTGCTCGAACTCCACCGACACATTGATGAGCGGGGCGCGTTCATAGCGCATTCCACTCGCACGCTCATCGAGGCCCGCAAGCCCTGATCGCCCGGCGCACCTTTACTGTGGCGCGGTGACGACTCAGGTGATCGTTTTGAACGGCGGGTCCAGTTCGGGGAAGTCCGGGATCGCCCGGTGCCTGCAGGCGGTCCTGCCGGATCCGTGGCTCGCCCTCGGAGTGGACACACTCATCCAGGCGATGCCCGCGGCCTCGCGGACTTCGGATGCGGGGATCGACGTCGCCGTGGACGGCGAGGTCGTCATCGGGCCGGAGTTCCGCGTGCTGGAGGGGGCATGGATCGAGGGCGTGGCGGCGATGGCCCGTGCCGGCGCTCGGATCATCGTCGATGAGGTCTTCCTCGGCGGCGCCGAGTCCCAGCGCCGCTGGCAGAAGGCGCTCGACACGCTCGAGGTCCTGTGGGTCGGCGTCCAGTGCGAGAGCGCGGTCGCCGCGGGCCGCGAGATCGCCCGCGGCGATCGGGTCATCGGAATGGCGGCGTCCCAGGCGGAGGTCGTTCACCAGGGCGTCGTCTACGACCTGCAGGTGGACACGACCCGCACCGAGTCCCTGGAATGCGCCCGGACCATCGCCGCCCACGTGCGATGAGCGGCGGCCTGAGGTGAGGCCGCCTTCGCTGATCTCGCTGTAGCGACCTTCTCCCCGGCTCGGATTACTGTTCGGAGGGGCCATCACGGCGAACGGTGAGAAAACGGGGCAACGGCTCGACGGGCGCATGGATCGCGGCATCCCAGCGGCAGGCCGACGCATTGCTCGCCACCAAGCTCGCGGCGTTCGGCACCTACCACCAAGTGCCACGGATCGCGGGGGGCTATCTCGTACCCGACGACACCATCGCCTCCGAGATCGACAGAGCGATGATCATCGGCGGCCGCGCCATCGTCTGGCTCACCGTGCCCGGCCATCCCGAGGACGCCCGAAGGCTCGCCCCGATCGTCGCGGCACGCCTGAACGCCGCGTACGGCTGACGGCGGAACCCGGTCGTGACGGCCGATTCTCCGGACTCACCGATCGCGGCTTTCCCCGTTCGTGTCGTCGACCATTCGACGTGCCTCGCCGGGGTACTTCTCGATCAGGACTTTGAGCCACGCCAGATCGGCGAGACAGGACACGCCGCCGTACGGTGACGAGCGCAATGCGGCGTAGAACCGGTCCACCGAACGCCTGAGTCGCGCGATGGCGTCCGGCGGGGGACGGTCGACCATCATTCCGGCCTGACGACGTGGACGATCATCTCGACCACCTTGTCGATCTCCTCGGCCGGGCAGATGGGGGCACCCCAGGACCACCACCAGTACAGCCGCTCGGACGCGTCCGGCATGCACCGGATGATCTCGGCGAGCATCCCCGCCCCCGGAAAGCCGACGCGGATCCGCGTCGGGGCGATCTCCTCCGCCGTGAGACCGGCCTTGCCGCACGCCGTGGCGAGGCGCCGGCACAAGTCATGGACTTCTTCCTGTCCATTCGTGATCGTCATGATCGCCCTTTCGAGTTGCCGTGATCGACCCCCCTAGATTGGCGTCATCGGTTTACTCTGAGGAAGCGTTCCAGTCGCCATTCCATGAGCTGGAGCTAACGCGATTATCTCTGGCGTCACGATGGAGTGACCCTGAATTCCGACAAAGGAGAAAAGTCGAATGAACCAGTACTACAGCCCACAAGCCATATGGGGCCGCGAACTACGCCACTACCGCAAGGCGGCCTCCTCCACTCAGGCGCAGCTCGCGGCGAGGATCTTCTGCTCGGAGTCACTGATCAGCTCCATCGAGACCGGCCAGGCCCCCGCCACTCCCGAGTTCGCCAAGGCCGCCGATGAGGCCCTCGACACCGGCGGCGCGCTACTCCGCACCCTCGACTGGCGTAAGGGCGCCCCGGCCTACCCCGCCTGGTTCGTCGACTGGCTTCCGGCTGAGGACCAGGCCGTCCAACTCCGAGCCGTCGAGATCGACCTGATTTACGGCCTACTCCAGACGCCCGAATATGCCCGGGCGCTTCTGGGTGGCGACGACGCTGCAGTGGAGGCGCGCATGCTGCGCCAACAGATTCTCACCCGCGACGATCCGCCGCCGCCCACTCTCTACTGTGTCCTCGACGAGGGGGCGCTTCGCCGTGACGTGGGAGGGGCGAAAGTGATGTACGACCAGCTCCAGCATCTCCTCGAACTCAGCGAGCGCGAGAACATCAGCGTTCAGGTCGTACCCAGTCGTCTTCACCGCGGTGTTCGTGGTCCGTTCGTTGTCGCCACGCTCGCGGACGGTGGTGAGGTAGCAGTTGCCGACTGCGCTTTTGGCGGAGCGGTCTCCACACGGCCGGAAGATCTCGCTACGGTGGTGTCATCGTGGGAGTCAATCCGGACTGAAGCCCTACCCGCCGACATGTCGAGAGAACTGATCGCGAGAACAGCCGAGGAGCTCTGGAAGACATGAGCAATCTGGAATGGCGCAAGTCCAGCCGTAGCAACGACACCGGAAGCAACTGCGTCGAGGTGGCCGTTTCGCAGAAGCGGCAAGCCTGACGATCGTCGACAGGCACAACCGAGGGGCTCTGGAGAACGTGAGCGCCCTGGAGCGGCGCAAGCCTAGCCGCAGCAACGACACCGGAGGGATGTGCGTCGAAGTGGCCGAGTGGCGCAAGTCTCGCCGCAGCGATGACACGGGTGGCAACTGCGTTGAGGTCGCCGTGACGGAGAAGCCGTAAGCCTGATTCCACTCGAAGCCGAGGCCCTCACGCCGTGCGTGAGGGCCTTCGTGCTGCTTGGGGCGTCGGTATGGGGCGACGCGCGGGGCGGAAAGGATGTGCGGATCGGGCGGGCGGTTGACAGGGTGAGGGTATGAACCACCAGCATGACGCCGTCTCCGGCTCGCCCGAGGGGACGGACTGGATCACCACGCCCATCACCGCCGACCTCCTGCGCGGGGCGCTCGACCTGGAGCGCACCGAGCATGGTGTGCTGCCGCACCGGCTGCCCGCCTGGGCCCGCGCCCAGGCCGCCGATGGGCAGGTGGCCATGGCGGAGGCGCAGCCCTCCGGCGTACGGGTGGTGTTCCGGACTCGGGCCACGGCGATCGAGCTGGACACGCTCCGCACCAAGCCGGCCTACGAGGGCGCGCCGCCCCGCCCGGACGGCGTGTACGACCTGCTCGTCGACGGCCGGCTGGCCGGTCAGGCCAGTACGACCGGCGGGAACGTCCTGATGATGGACATGGCCACCGGGTCCGCCGAGACCAGGCCCGGCCCCGTGGGCACCGTCCGGTTCACCGGTCTGCCCGAGCGGGTGAAGGACGTCGAGATCTGGCTGCCGTACAACGAGATCACCCAGGTGGTCGCCCTGCGCACCGACGCGCCCGTCGAGGCCGTGCCGCAGGGGGATCGCCGGGTGTGGCTGCACCACGGCAGTTCGATCAGCCACGGCTCGAACGCCGCGAGCCCCACCACGACTTGGCCCGCGCTGGCCGCCGCGCTGGGCGGCGTCGAGCTGATCAACCTCGGCTTCGGCGGCAGCGCCATGCTCGATCCGTTCACCGCCCGCGTCCTGCGGGACACCCCGGCGGACCTGGTCAGCGTCAAGATCGGCATCAACCTGGTCAACGCCGACGTGATGCGGCTGCGCGCCTTCGCCCCGGCCGTGCACGGCTTCCTCGACACCATCCGCGAGGGGCATCCCACCACGCCGCTGCTGGTCGTCTCTGCGATCCTCTGTCCCATCCACGAGGACACCCCCGGCCCCAGCGCACCGGACTTCAGCGACCTCGGCTCGGGAGTGCTGCGATTCAAGGCCGCGGGCGACCCCGCGGAGATACCCTTCGGGAAGCTGACCCTGGGCGTCATCCGCGAGGAACTCTCCCGCATCGTCAAGCAGCGGGCGGCCGACGACCCGAACCTGTACTACCTCGACGGCCGCGACCTCTACGGCGAGGCGGACTTCGCCGAGCTGCCGCTGCCCGACCGGTTGCACCCGGACGCCGCCACGCACCGCCGCATCGGCGAACGCTTCGCCGAGCGGGCCTTCGGCACCGGCGGACCGTTCGCCGCCCCGCGCGCCTGACGTTCGTTCCCCGCTCCGCGGCCCCCGCCTTGGTGCGGGGGCCGCGCGCTCACAGGTCGTCGGGAGCGGGCAGCGCCCGGCTCCAGGCGTCCTCGAAGCGGGAGACGTCGATCTCCATGGCGACGTACCGCGGGTCGTACAGGTCGATGGGCGGGTTGATCGGCCAGTTCTCGGAGTCGGTCCTGGTCCCGGGGCCGTCGCCGGTGAGCGTGACCTGGCGGAGCCATCGCCCGTCGGGGCCGAACTCCACCAGGTACCGGGTGTCGTCCTCGTCCTCGCTCGGCATGTCGAGGTGGACGCGGTCCCGGCCGACCAACGCTCCGTAGCCGGGCTCGTGCCGGTACCCGTCCCGCTTGTCCCGCAGAGACGCCAGGGCGGGGTCGGCCGAGAGCGCGTCGATGTCGACCTCGTCGAGTGACCAGGTCTCGGCCCGCGCGACGGCCTCCGGGTCGGTGATCACCTCGACCTCGGCGCAGGTGTCGATGATCTGCCGCGCCGACGAGGCGCGGATCCACCACCAGAGGCCGCCCATTCCGTAGTCGTGGAGGACCAGGTACCGGGACTTCGCCGCCGTGGGGGAGTGGGTCACGGCGCCAACACTACCGATCTTGAGCCGAGCGGTCGGCCAGGTGGAACCCCCGTACCGACGTGGTCGGCCGGACCAGGCGGGGAACCTCGGACAGTGCGATCACGGTCCCGGCGTCAGGGGGTGGGATGAGGCGTCGTCTGGAAGCGGCTGCGGAACTCGGTCAGCAGGGCGTCGGTGACCTCCGCGCCGGCCTGGACCTCGGCGTGCACCTGCCGGAAGTAGTCCTCGTAACCGGCCGGGGTGTACAGGCACAGACCTCGTGCGGGGACCTCTCCGGCGTTGCGGAAGCCGTGCGGGGTGCCGCGTACGGCCGCCAGCACGTGGCCGGGCCCGGCCGTGATCTCGCCCTCGCCGTCATGCAGGGTCAGTTCGCCGTCGAGGACGTAGAAGTACTCGTCGTGGCCATGATGGACGTGAGGGCGTGCGCCGATCACCCCCGGTCCCAGGGTGAACTCTTCGAAGGCGAACCGCCCGCCGGTGTGCGCCGCGGTGAGCCGGAACAGATGCTCGACGCCGGCCACCGGGATCATCTCTCCGTCGTCCGGCCGGCGCAGCAGCGGGCGGGTGGGCGGCTTCACGAAGTCGGTCATGATCTCATCATTGACGACCGCGAGCGCCGAAGTCCCCCCGGGGGCGGGGCCCGCCACGCGCGCCCGGCCATCGCCGCCGCCCGCCACGCCTACGACGACAGCACGAAAGGAGGACGAACGCCCGCCGTCACGACGTCCGTCAGTGCCGGATGAATCCCTTGAAGACGTCGCCCTCCGTGGACAGGTAGTTGTCGCGGTAGTCGAAGCGCGGGCAGTCGGCGAACATGAGGTACCAGTACTTCATCTGCTCCGACCACCAGTAGCCGGAGGTCAGGTCGCCGAGCTTCGGGGGCGTCGTGGTGACGTCGGCGACGACGGTCCAGCCGTTCGCCACGCGGGAGAAGCGCTTCTGGGTGAGGTAGTAGTCGTACGCGCGCTCCCGGTAGACCTCCCTGCCGGTGATCAGCCAGAGGTTGAACGCCGAGTCGACGTACTCCGGGCGCAGTTGGTTGCCCTTGTCGGTCGCCGTGCCCGTGCCGTAGTCGTAGCCCTCCGGCAGCAGCGGATAGGTCCGCAGCACCGACGTCCACGCGTCGAAGTACGCCTCGCCCTCGCGCAGGTGGCCGCTCTGGCCGAGCAGCCCTGCGTAGAAGGCGGTCAGCTCGGAGGTCTCGCGGCCGAGGGCCGCGCCGGTCATCATGTCGGCCTTGTGGAACCACAGGTGACCGCCGTACCGCTCCTTCTCCCGGCGCAGGATCGCGGTGGTCAGGTTGTCGTACCAGCGCTTCAGATCATGGTCGTGGAACAGGTCCCAGCCGTCCCAGAGGTACTCGAAGAAGGAGTCGACCGGCGGATCGATCCGCGCGGACGTGTCGGTCCAGACGCCGGTCTCGACGTTGATGCCGCTGCCGACCAGGTCCAGCGGGGAACGCCGGTCGTACACCGCTTTCAGGGCCTTCTTCGCGGCGTTGTAGTACCGGTCGTCGTGGACGAGGCGGGAGAGGGTGCCGAACTCGGCGATGATCGTCCCGATCTCGGCGAGCACGTTGACGTTGCCGCTGATCTCGCCTGTGCGCGGGTTGACCAGGCGGTACGGCATGCCGGTGGGCGAGGTCGTGAAGCAGGGCAGCAGGATGTCGGCGATCATCCTGGCGTGGTCGAGGAGCGTCCTCTCGCCGGTGGCGAGATGACCCGACAGCAGCCCGCCGACCATGCGGATGTTGGTCTCGAACACCTGGACGTCCGCGTCGACGCCGGCGAAGTCGAGGTTGTCACGGATCCACCCGATGCCGTCGGCGAGCTCCTCGTCGAGGCCCATCAGGTACAGCGTGTCGAGGGCCTCCACGATCGTCAGCCCGACGGGGTGCTTCTTGTCGAAGAACTCGCTGTATCCGCCGCTGACGGGGAGCAGTTGGTCGTGGCCCCAGGCGAAGCGCCGGTAGGACCGCCAGGTGTGCCGGAGCTCGTCGCGTACGTCGTCGGCGACCCGATGCCACCGCCGGGCGGATGAGGCGGGCGTCGCCGCGTTCGCGACGCCGCCGGGGAGGCCTGCCGTGGCCACGCCGCTCAGTGCCAGAGTGCCGAGGAACGTTCTGCGGGAGAGGGGGCTGGGGGCTCTCAACGTTCACCGCCTTGGGGGAGGATGACAACGTTGTCGTATCACCTCGGGAGGTTCCTGACCACGCCCGTGACCGATGTCGGCCTTCGCGGTTCGCGAGGCGGCGGGGACGCCGGATCACTGGCGTTGACTGCCTCAAGAGCGCAGTGAACGCCAGTGATCCGCGCCTTTGGTCCGTGCGGGATCCACGCCGAACCGGAGGGGAAGGTGGCGCCGTCCGGCTATCGGGGCAGCTCCGCGGCGATCTGTGGGTTGAGCAGGTCCCGCACCTCGGAGTACGGCAAGGTGATCGCGTAGTAGGGGCATTCGCTGCCCGCGTGCGACCAGCTGACGACCATTCCACCGGCCGTGAAGAACGGCGAGATGCGCGGCGGCGCGGGCCGCGTCCCGGGCAGGAGAGCCGTGGTCTGGAAGAAGTCCCCGTGACGCAGCGGCGGGCGGACGCACACGGTATGCAGGTCGGGGTCGGTCACATGCGCGGACACCCGGTTCAGCAGCGTCGCGAGCCCGTCTTGGCGGAGCGTCTCGGGCCGGAACACCTCGTCGGCGGTCAGCACGTTCCCGGTGCGCAGGTCGACGTTGACGGTGATCCGGGGGAGTTGGTAGTCGAGGGGGGAACAGTACGTCGCCGGCAGCGCGTACTGGACCGATGCCAGATGCGGCCCATTGATCCCGATCTTTGGTTGTGAGCGGAGGATCGTCGGTTTCGTGCAGGGCGGGTTCGCCTCCGCGTCCTGCTTCTGCATGAGGACGATGCCCCAGTCGAGTGGGGCGAACAGCGCCTGATCGATCTTGCGCTGCACGGTGGCGTCCCGAACGCCGCTCACGTGGGCGTAGCGTGCCTCTCGCAGGTCGAGGCCGGCGACGGACCGGCTGTAGGAGGCCAGCTCGATCCGTGCCGCGACGGGTTTCGGTTTCTTCGGCTGGTGCCGGCTCATGACGATGGCGGCGGTCGTCGCCGAGCCCGCCACGACGACACCGGCGACGATGGCGCCCAGTTTCACGCCGGCGTTGGAACCGAGGATCTTGGTGAGCGCGCCGGCCTTGCCCGCTGTGGCCCCGCCGGCCTTGCCCGCTGCGGCGCCGCCGGCCTTACCTGCTGCGGCGCCGGCGGCCTTGCCTGCTGCGGCTCCGCCCACGTGGCCGGCCGCACCGGGGGCCGTACCCGCCACCAGAGCCGCGAACGGGAACAGCGCGGCGAGACCGGCCGCGGCCTCGGCCAGCCGCCTCCAGCCGTTGGACTCCCATTGGGGTCCGTACTCGGCCGTCGCCGCCGTCTCCAGCTCTTCGGCGAACTCCAGCGCTCCCGGCGGCCGGTCCGCCGGGTGTTTGGCCAGGCCACGGTGGATCAGCGCCTGGACCGGTGGCGGTGCCTGATCGGCGGGAATCTCGCCGCTCGTGTGCTGGGCGCGGTAGGCCACGGCCGTATCGCCCTGGTACGGCGTGCGGCCCACCACGCATTCGAAGAACACGCACGTGGCGGCGTACACGTCGGTGGAGGGCGAGGCGGGTGCTCCGGCCCACTGCTCCGGGGCCATGTACGCCGGGGTGCCGGCGCTCTGGCCCGCCGCGCCGGAGCGCACCGCGATGCCGAAGTCGATCAGCTTGCTCCGGCCGTCGGCCTCGACCATGACGTTGGCGGGCTTGTAGTCGCGGTGGACGACACCCGCGTGGTGCGCGGCCCCAAGGCCGAGCAGAGATCCCTTCAGCACCGCCAGCGCGGCCTCCGGCTCCAGCGGGCCGTGCTCGTCGAGCAGCGCTCGGAGCGGCACTCCGTCGATCGCCTCCATGACGATGGCCGCGCCCTGCGGCTGCTCGACGTACTCGAAAAGGCGCACCACGTACGGGTCGTCGAGGCCGCGCAGCATCCGCGCCTCTTCCCGGAACTCCGTGCGGAAGCGCTCATCCGGAACGGTGAGGTACTTGACGGCGACATGCGTGCCCGAAGCCTGGTGCCGGGCGAGTACGACACGGCCGAAGCCGCCGCGTCCCAGCTCACGGAGAGTGACATACCCGGGAAGTGACCATTCGTCCACGGAGTGATGCTGTTCTACTCACTGACGGTCCCGAGCGAGGATCGGGATAATCGGAATGCCGCCGTTACCTTCGGGGCGCCACCGTGGGTAGCCGACCGGCCCTAAGAGTCGCCGACGCCATCATCACCCTGCGTAGCTTGATCCGCCGCGTTGAGACCAAGGTCGTCACGCGCGACGAACTGGAAAGGGGGCTACGCGCGGCCGTGGCGTTCAGTCTTCGTGACCTTGCGCCGCCGCTTCGAGCGGGCAGTTCAGCAGATATTCGTAAAGATCGTGGGGTGTCGCCTTCCAATCGCGGTCTTCGACGACCTTGTTCCAGGCCCGCATGACCTGTCGATGTTCGGCCCGGGCTGATCGGTCGCGGGTGAGGTCGCGCCGGTAGGCGGGAAGGTCCATCGTGGCGAGGTTCCAGGAGTCGGGACCGCAAACCGTGTTCTCGCGGGTCGTCACCACGCCACGTTGAAGCCTCAGGGGAAAGGTGCTGCACACCATCGGGCGGTGGGCGTAGACACCGCACCGGGCACGGCCGGAGGCGATCTCCATGAGGAACACGCAGGCGCCGGTCTCCGGTCTGCGTTGCAGACAGATCTCCTTCGCGGGCCCGCCCGGCTGAAGGCGGAAGCCCTCCTCGTCAATGTCCCGAAGCCTGATGAAGTCGCTGGGATGCATGGCGATTCCTTCGGCGAGCGCCCGCACGTCCCTGACGGTGACTCCGACGACGTACGAGCGGCAGCATTTGCCGGCGCAACCGGCACAGCCGGCGACATTGGCACCGCTGCCGTTCATGCCGTCACCTCCTCGGGCCACCCGGCGCCGGCCTCACGGGCGTACTGCGCCTCGAGCAGGTAGCGCTGGAAATCCTCGATGCCCAGTTCCTCATCGGACTCGGTGGCCAGCGCGTTCCACCGCGCCACGACCTCGAACCAATGGTCGCGATCGGCCGACCAGGTGCGCAGGGCTTCGGTCAGCGCCTCCTGGTCCAGATCCTCCAGCTTCCACTCCCGGCAGTCACATCCGGGCTCGGGATGTACCTCCGGAGCGCCGTCCTTCGTGGCGGCCGGGAAGATCCGGCATGAGGCCGGAGCGACATCTCCCAGACCACAGCAGGTCGCGCCGCTGGGAGTACGGACCGAGAAGACGCACCCGTGCATGGCGTTGGCGAGCTTGAGGAAGACCCGGCGCCGACCTTTGTCAAGGACGATCCCGGTGGGGTCGCCGGCCACGGCGGGCGCGGTCTGCGTGAAATGCCACGGTTCCACGGCAAGCGTGCGGGAGATCCGGACGATGTCCGCCCCGGTGACCTGCCGGGCACCACGCGCACAGCGGGTCTTCGCCCGGCAAGACTGCCATTGGGCCCGCGTGCCCGGCGATTCATCCGACAGCACTGCTTCATCCCCTTCGCTACGGCGACACAGAACAACCCTTCTCCGGCATACGGAGCGGAACGCTTGACGGTTCAATCCAGCACGCTCGCCCGGGCGGACTTCGCTGCCGTCCTGGATCGGCGATGGCATGCCTTTGCGCGCGATCTCTAAAAACTCACCACGTCCGGCACTTCCCTGTTCTCGGTCTGCCTCCTGGCGCCGATGGGGCCGGCGAGGAGGATGACCAGGAGGGCCAGGACGCCGCCCGCGCCCGCCACCGCGAACGCCGCGTGGACGCCGCCCGCGTCGCTCGCCAGGCCGGCGAGGGCGGCGCCCACCGAACTGCCGACCCCGAACGCCGTAACCAGCCAGGCGAACGCCTCCGTCACCGTGCCGCGCGGCGCCAGGTCGTCGACCAGCGTGAAGGTGCACGCCAGCACCGGTGCGAGGAACACGCCACTGGCCAGCGCCAGCACCGGCATCACGAGGAGCCCCGGTGCCCACGTCAGCGGGAGGTAACCGGCGGCGAGACCCGCCATCAGCAGCACCAGCCGCCGGTGCGCTGGTCCGGTGCGGGGCCGCAGCCCGTACGTGATCCCGCCGGTCAGCGCGCCGGCGGACATGAGCGCCAGCAGCAGCCCGGACGCGTACGAGGCGTGGCGCGCGTCGGCGTACGCGACCACCGCCACGCTGAACACTCCGAGCGACACGCCGACGCAGGTCAGAGAGATGATCAGAATGCGGATCCCGGGGGAGCGCAGCGGACCGGCCCAGTGCCCGCCGCCCTGCTCGCCGCGCCACACGCGTGAGGGCCGTGACGTCGTGACCACCAGCGTGCCCGCGACGCCCAGAGCGCCGGTGAGGAGCAGCGCCGCCTCCGTCGAGACGACGGTGGCGGCGATCACGAGCATGGGGCCGAACGTGAACAGCAGCTCCTGGGCGGCGGCGTCCAGGGCGTACGCGGCCTGGACCTCGGCGGGGCCGTTCAGGACGGAGGGCCAGAGCGCCCGCAGGCCCGCTTCGAGCGGCGGCGTGGCGAACCCGGCCAGGACGACCGCGGCCGTCGCGATCGCCGGCGATCGCACGCCGAACACCGCCAGCAGCGCGAACCCCGCCGCGGCGGCCATCGCCGCGGAGGCCAGGATCCGGGGCTGGCCATACCGGTCCATCGCGCGTCCGAGCACCGGCTGGCCCGCCGCCATGGCGAGGCCGTACACCGCCGACAGCACTCCGGAGAGGGTGTAGCCGCCGCCGTGCCCCCGGACGAACAGCACGATGGCCAGCGCGGCCATGCCGTTCGGCAGCCGGCCCAGGAGCGTGCCGCCGAGCAGCCGGGCGGCGTACGGCTTGCGCAGGAAGTTGAGGTAGGCGCGCATCGGATCCTTGTCATACGTATTACGGAGGCTTCCGTCATACGTATCACCGATCGGTTCGCAGGTCTAATCTTTTGCCGTGGACAAGAGACCGACCAGCCGAGACGTCGCCCGGGCCGCCGGGGTGTCCCAGTCGACCGTCTCGATCGTGCTGGCCGGGAAGGCGGAGGGCAGGGTCAAGCCCGAGACGCGCCAGGCGGTGCGCGAGGCCGCGCGGCGTCTCGGCTACCGGCCCAACCTGGCCGCCCGCAACCTCCGGCTCGGCCGCACCCGTACGGTCCTGCTGGTCGTCCCGACCCTCACCGGCCCGGTCTTCGGCCCCATCTACGCGGGCGCCGCCGAGGTCGCCGCCGCCCGCGGCTTCGGTGTGGTGGTCCACCCCTGGCCGGACGACGCCGGTCCGGCGCGCAGCCACGTCGACACCCAGGCCATCGAGGGCGTTCTCGCCTCGTCCATCGTCGGCGGCGTCACCGACTTCGGCGACCTGCCCGTCGTCATGATGGACAGCGATCCGGCCGCTCCGGCGCCGACCATCAACTTCGACGTCGCGGGGGGCATGCGGGACATCGCCGGGCACCTGGCCGGGCTCGGCCACCGCCGGATCGGCCACCTGGCCGCCGCCGTCGACGCCTGGACGTTCCGCGTACGCGGCGAGGCGCTCGCCGACGCATTCCCCGGCTCGCTCATCCGCGAGGCGACCCCGATCGACGTCGCGGCGGCCCGGCGGGCCGCGCTGGCGCTGCTGGACCGGCCCGACCGCCCGTCGGCCCTCGTCTGCGACGACGACCTCATCGCCGCGGGCGCGTACAAGGCGGCCCGGGCGCTGGGCCTGGACATCCCCGGCGACCTGTCCGTCACCGGCTTCGACGACGTCCTGCTGGCCACCGCCCTCGAACCCGAGCTGACGACCGTCCGGCTGCCCGCCGAACAGCTCGGCGCGGCGGCCATGACCGCCCTTCTGGAGCTCCTCGACGACCGTCGTCCGCCCGGCCTCTCCCTGCCCGGCGAGCTCATCGCCCGCCAGTCCACCGCCCCACCGGCGGCCTGAATGGCACCCGGGCCCGCGCCCCGACGGGGACACGGGCCCGCGTGCGGGTCGGCCGTCAGAGGCGGGTCAGCCGCCAGAGGCCGCGGCCGTGGGTGGCGACCAGGAGGGCCGAGCCGGACGGGTAGAGCGCCAAATCGGCGGCGACGGCGTGCGGCAGGCCGCGGCCGAGCCGCGACCAGCGGGCCGGCGTCCGCGTGTCGGCGACGTAGACCAGATGGTCGGTGGCGAGGACGAGGTGACCGTGCCACACGACCAGGTCGTCACCGGGCACGTCGGGCAGGTCGCCGCTGATGTCGGTCCAGGTGGCGCCGCCGTTCCTCGACTCGTAGACGTGGCCGACGCCCGCCTCCGGGATCCAGTGGCGGGAGTAGCCGCTGAAGACCACGTAGACGTGGGCCGGGTCCGCCGGGTCCGTGGTGATGGCCGCGACGTACCGGTTCGGCAGGTTCGGCGCGTTGATCGTGTGCCAGGTGCCGCCGTAGTTCGTGGCCAGGCCGCGGACGAACCCGGTGCCCTCGTCGTCGAGCGGGTTGCAGGGCCCGCACCAGCCCGCGTAGCTCACCCCGTGGTTCGTCTCCACGGCCGTGATCGAGCTGCCGTCGCCGGCGTCGAACACCGGCTTCCAGTCGCAGCTCGCTCCGGCGCAGACCGTGTCGAAGCCCTTCGTCGACTCCCACACGTAGCGGCCGCCCGTGATCCAGTGGTTCAGGTCGGTCGCGTCGTGCTCGAAGGGCGCGATGAACCGCGGGCTCGGGTCGCAGCCGGGAAGCGTGGAGTTCCACTCGCAGGCGGGCGAGATCAGCCGGAACGACGGCGTGGTGCCGTCCGACCACCCGCCGTTCGCGGTGACCGCGATCGAGGCGTCGGTGTACTCCACCGCGGCGCGGTCGGAGCTGTTCGGGTCGACCAGGACGTCGCCGCCGTCACCACCGAACGGGGAGACCATCGTCGGGGAACGGCCCGGCAGCAGGCTGGTGCCGTTGTCCTGCAGCCCGCCCCAGATGCCGGTGCCGCCCTGCGGGTCGTGGCCGGTCTCGGCGTAGTAGTACTGCAGGGTGTGCAGGTCGCGGTTCAGGTCGGCCCACCCGGCCACGGTGCCCAGGGACGTCGGGCGCGACCACACGCCGCCGTCGTTGCCGACGTACAGGGTGCCGTCGCCGCCGATGGCGATGCCGTGCTGGTCGGGGTGGGTGGTGAACGGGCACTTGTCCGGCCCGCCCGGCGTGTAGCACTGCGGTAGGAGGTTCCAGTACGGGCCGATGGCGTGCCAGGTCCGCCCGCCGTCGCGGGTCTCGAAGATCTCCTCCAGGCCGAGGTAGACGTGCTGGGGGTCGGCCGGGTCGACCCGGATGTACTCGTCGTACCAGGCCTGGATGCCCGGCTCGTACGTCGAGGGGAAGGCCAGCGCGGAGCCCGACCGCGCGAGTTCCGCGGCGTCGGCGACCTGCGTCCAGGGGCCGTTCGGGTCGCCGTTCGCCGACTTGTACACGCCCTTGAGCGCGGTGCTCTGCGCGGGGGCGGGCGGTCCGTCGTTGGTGTAGTCCGGCGACTGGATCACCGCGTACAGCGCGTCGCCCTTGGGCGTGTAGGACAGGCTCGTCCGGCCGACGTCGGAGTCGTCGAGACCGGCCGGGGCGATCCGCGTGAAGCTGCCCGCCGCCCCGCCCTTGTCCGACAGGTAGAAGCCGTTGTACTGCGAGCCGCCGCGCCAGCCGAGGACGGCGAGGACGCTCTGCCCGCCACTGCCGGGCCGGATCGCCACATCGGTGATGAACGACGTCTGGTACGGCGAGTCGGTCGGGTTCGGGTCGGGCTTGAGGACGAGCCGCCAGGGCGTGCCGGCCGGGTCCTGCCGGCCGCGGCGCCACAGGCCCCGGCTCGTGGCCGCGAAGACGTAGCGGTCGCTCGCGGTGATGGTGAAGGTCAGGCCGTTGCGAAGCTCGGCCCCGCCGACCTGCCGGAAGGTGCGGCCGTGGTCGGTGGAGCGCCAGACGCCCTGACCCGCGTACGAGTCGGAACTGGTGTTGGCCTCACCGGTGCCGACCCACAGCGAGTGGTCCGCCGGGTCGACCCACAGCGCGCCGATCGAGGACGTCACCTCGTGCTGGAACGCCGGGCTCCAGTGCCGGCCGCCGTCGCGGGAGGTCCACACGCCGCCGTCGGCGAACCCCGCGTACAGCCATCCGCCGTCGGTCGCCAGCGCGGTGTTCCGGCCGGACACGAGGCCCCAGCCCGCGCCGTAGTTCGACCAGACCGGATCGGCGTAACCGGCGGCGTCGTTGTCGTACGGGCCCGTCGTCACCTGCGCCCAGGTGCCACCCCGGACGGGCAGCCTGCCGGCCTGCGCGGCCGCCTCGCCGAGCGCGGCGCCGGGGACCTGGAGTCCCGGAGAGATCCGGGCCTCCGACCACTGCGCGCTGCCTTCGAGCACTTCGCTGCCGGACTCGGCCTCCCGGTCCGTGGCGGCGGTGCGCTCGCGCGTCTTCTGCAGCCGGTGGTTGGCGTCGAACTGGCGGCGAGCCGAGGCGGGCGGGGTGGGTTTCGGCGAGGGTGCGGCGAGCGCGGGCACCGCGCCGCCGACGAGCGTCGCGGCTGCGGCGAGGGAGATGAGCAGACGTCTTTGTCGCATCATGGACCTTCCACGTGAAGATCAGAGCCACGCGGAGCGTAGAACCGCGCTTTTCTGTGTGGAAGGCGCTAAAGCAGACCACGATCGGCCAATTCCGGCACCGCCGCCTCGGCGGCCCGGTGCTGCTGGAACCGGGTGGTCGCGGAGGGCCGGTCCCGTTGACCACGCCTCGGCGGCCGCCCGACCGCGGACCTATCGCGGCAGATCGTCGAGGTCGATGTCGATCGGGAAGGGCACGGGCACGCTCAGCTTGCCGTGGTGGATGCCGGTCAGGGCGTACGTCGCGGTCGCCGGGTCCAGTTCGTGCACGTAGACGACGGGTCTGCCGTCGTTCTCCTCCACCCGCCAGAAGTGCGCGATCCCCGCCTCCGCATAGCGCGCCGGCTTCAGCTTCCGGTCCCGCTCCTCCGACTCGGGCGACACCACCTCGACGACCAGACGCACCTCGGCAGGCGTGTACGGCGTGCATGCCAGATCCACCTTCGTCGCGGTGTGTGCTCATTTGAATCTTCTCGGTAATCGACGTCCCGTGTTCTCGGGTAGGACGATCCGCCAGGGATAGGCGGGCGGCGGGGCTCGGTGTCCGGCGGGCCGGACCGGCGAGGCAGACTGGCGGCCATGAGTTACGAGGCCGTTGAGAACAGGTACGACCAGATTCCCTACCGCCGTACGGGACGCAGCGGGTTGAAGCTGCCCGCCGTGTCCCTGGGGCTGTGGCACAACTTCGGAGACGACAAGCCCCTGGAGACCCAGCGGGCGATCCTGCGCCGCGCGTTCGACCTGGGCGTGACCCACTTCGACCTGGCGAACAACTACGGCCCGCCGTACGGCTCCGCCGAGGCCAACTTCGGGCGGATCTTCCGGGAGGACTTCCGGCCGTACCGTGATGAGTTGGTCTTGTCGACCAAGGCGGGTTACGACATGTGGCCCGGGCCGTACGGCGAGTGGGGTTCGCGGAAGTACCTCCTGGCCAGTCTCGACCAGTCGCTCGCCCGGATGGGCGTGGACTACGTCGACATCTTCTACAGCCACCGGTTCGACCCGGAGACGCCGCTCGAGGAGACGATGGGCGCGCTCGACCACGCCGTACGGTCGGGCAAGGCGCTGTACGCCGGCATCTCCTCCTACTCACCGGAGCGCACCGCCGAGGCCGCCGCGATCCTGCGCGAGATGGGCACGCCGCTGCTGATCCACCAGCCGTCGTACTCCATGCTGAACCGCTGGATCGAGGGCGGCCTGCTGGACACGCTGGAACAGGAGGGCGTCGGCTGCATCGCGTTCTCGCCGCTGGCGCAGGGCATGCTGACAGACAAGTACCTGCACGGCGTCCCCGAGGGGTCGCGGGCCAGCCAGGGCAAGTCGCTGTCGCCGGACCTGCTCACCGATGAGACCCTCCGGCACGTCCGCACGCTCGACGGGATGGCCAGGGACCGCGGCCAGACGCTGGCCCAGATGGCCATCGCCTGGACGCTGCGCGACCAGCGGGTCACGTCCGCGCTGATCGGGGCCAGCAGTGTGGCGCAGCTGGAGGACAGCCTCGGTGCGCTCGCCCGGCTGGACTTCACCGACGAGGAGCTCGCCGCGATCGACAGCGACGCGGTCGAGGCCGGCATCAACCTCTGGGCCGCCTCCAGCGCCCACTAGTCCTCACACGGCGATCAGGAGGGTGGCCGCGCCCGCGCCGATGAGCGCGGCCGCCCACAGCCGGTCCAGGTTGAACCAGGCGCGGCGCAGGATGGCCAGGCCGACGACCTCGTACACGATGACGGCGATCGTGCCGGCGACGACGAACATGGCGAGCGTGTGCACGCCCGTCACGAACACCGCGGCCATCACCGCGCTGCCCGCCCCCGACGCCATGCCGTGGGAGTGGCCGGGCACGGTGACCGCGCCGTGGGTCAGCACGGGCAGCAGCATGAGCCCGGCCCCGTGCGCCGACGACATCAGGAACGACCAGCAGGCCAGCTGCCACAGCGACAGCCGCATGCCCACCCAGCGGAAGTGCCGGCTGGACAGCAGCCGCCACAGGCCGAACCCGACCAGCACGACACCGCCGCCGATCGACACGATCCGGGAGGTCAGCACCGACCCGGTGAGCGTGACCACGGCCGCGATCACGAACACCGACGCGGCGTGCCCGGCGGCGATCGCGGGCAGCGACTGCAGCACCAGGGCCCGGGACCGCTCCTGCAGGCCACGGGCCACGGCGAACAGCCAGCCCATGCCCGGGTTCAGCCCGTGGAAGGCGCCGAGGGCGACCAGGGCCACCAGCGAACCGTCGTTCATGGTCACGGGTAGCAGTACGAGTCGGAGGAGGCGTCCCCGCCCTGGAGGCGGGTCTGGTGCGGGCGCAGCCCGCGGAAGTCGTCGCCGTGCGGGAAGAACCTCTCGTCGAGGGTGAACCCGTCGCCCGAGTCGATCTTGGCCGCCCACGCGCCGACGCCGTCCGGGTAGAACTGGTCGTCCCAGGAGCCGTACAGCGAGTTCGTGACGTAGACCCGCCGGCCGTCCCGGCTCACCTCGACCATCTGCGGGCCGCCGGCGAGCGGGAGGCCGGGCGCCGCCGGGTGCGGGGTACGACGCACGATCCCGCCGATCCGCACCGATCCGGCCTCCACCGGGTTGAACGGGTCGGACACGTCGTAGCGCTTGAGCTCGCCGGTGCCCCAGCAGGAGACGTACAGGTAGCGGTCGTCCACCGACAGGTCGATGTCGGTGACGAGCGGCGGCACCGCGCCGAACGGTGCGATCACCGGCGGCAGGTCCGCCGGATCCGCCGGTTCGGCGGGGATCGTGATGACCTTGCGGGCCTTGAACTCGCCGTCCTCGCGGTACCAGACCCAGACCGAGGCGGACAGGTCCTCGACGCTGACGACGACGCCGGCGAAACCGTACGTTTTGGTCGGATCATGCGCGGGCCGCAGCTCGAGGACCATCTGGTGCTCGTCGCCGAGGTCCACCGTCTGGACGTGGCGGCGCTTGCGCAGGTCCCAGAAGTGCAGAGCGTGGCCGTACTTGCGGCCGAGCAGCAGCTCGGCGTTCACGCCGTCCTCGATCATCGACGGCGTGCCCCACTCGGACGTGACCATGACGTCCTGCGTCAGGTGCCACCAGAAGTCGTACGCGAGGTGCTGCGGGCCCCGGTCGGCCTCCCAGGCCCCCACCACCTCGAACGAGTCGTGGTCGAGCACCGCGATGCCGCCGGGCCCGTCCCGGCCGTCCGCGCCGCCGAGCGCGGAGACATAGAGGCCGTCGGGGCCGCAGTGCACCGTGTGCGGCCGGGAGTAGCCGGCGCGCCCGGCCAGCTCTTCCGGTTCGATGACCTTGACGACCGACGGCTTTCCCGGGTCGTCCTTGACGTCGAGGATGTAGATCCGGGAGGAGCGCAGGCCCGGCACGACGAGGTATCGCCGCTCGACGTGGGGGTGCGGGGCGTTCGGGCACAGGGCGCTGCTGCAGGCGTTCCACCCGAAGTGGTGCAGCTCATCTCCGGTGTAGGGCAGGTCCGTCCAGCCCACCACCGAGCCGTACGAGGTGGAGTCCGGGTCGACGTCGACGACCGCGATCGCGTCGGGGCGCTGGGCCGACCGGTCGAACGCGGCGATGTACGCGAGTGTCTCGGGCGGGGCGTTAACTGCTTCCCGGGGCGACGGATAGAAGGTCGGATCCGGTCTCCACAGAGCCATGTCACGCTCCTTCGGACGGCGATGTCGTCACTCACCGTGCAGGCGCTCTTACGGATTCATCCTCCCTGAAGTTCCCTAGCGGATCAATGGAGAATTCGGCGGCGTCCGGCGCCGTGGCCTCGGTGCCGGCCCTGAGTGACGCTGCTGAAGCAGTGAGCCGAACGAGGTTCTGGAGACGCTAAGCCACCCGGGTGACGAGACACCGCGCCCGATGCTGGCAAAATCAGCTCGTGTGACCGACCTCGTGCAGCTGCTCACCCCCGAGGGGGAGCGGATCGACCATCCCGGGTATCCCTTCGAGATCAGTGCGGAGGAGGCCCGGGCCCTGTTCCGCGACATGACGCTTGTACGGCGGCTCGACCTCGAGGCCATGGCGCTGCAGCGGCAGGGCGAGCTAGGCCTGTGGGCGCCGCTCCTCGGGCAGGAGGCGGCGCAGATCGGCACCGCCCGCGCCCTGCGGCCGGAGGACTTCGTCTTCCCCAGCTACCGCGAGCACGGCATCGCGTACAGCCGTGGGGTTCCGCCGTCGAACCTCCTGGAGCTGTGGCGGTGCACCTCCTACAGCGGCTGGGACACCGAGAAGTTCCGGATGATGGGGTACACCCTGGTCATCGGCGCCCAGGCGCTGCACGCCGTCGGGTACGCCATGGGCGCGCAGCGCGACGGGGCGGCCGAGGCGGTGCTGGCCTGCTTCGGCGACGGCGCGACCAGCCAGGGCGACGTCAACGAGGCGTTCGTGTGGGCGGCCACGCAGAACGCGCCCGTCGTGTTCCTCTGCCAGAACAACCACTGGGCGATCTCCGCGCCGTTGGAGACGCAGGCCCGGGTGCCGATCTACCGCCGCGCGGCGGGCTTCGGCTTCCCCGGCGTGCGGGTCGACGGCAACGACGTGTTCGCCTGCCTGGCCGTGGCCCGTACGGCGCTGGAGCGCGCGCGGGCCGGGGAGGGGCCGACGCTCATCGAGGCCGACACCTACCGGATGAGCGCGCACACGAGCTCGGACGACCCGAAGCGCTACCGCGCCGACGCCGAGGTCGAGGAATGGCGGCTGAAGGACCCGCTCGAGCGGGTCCGCGCCTACCTGACCAAGAACGAGCTGGCCGGTGCCGACTTCTTCGAGGCGCTGGACGCCGAGGCGGACGAGCTCGGCGCCCGCGTCCGCGCCGAATGCCGGGCGCTGCCGGACCCGGACCCGCGGGAGATGTTCGACCACGTGTACGCCGACGTGCACGCGCAACTGGCCGAAGAACGCGCGGCTTTCCTCGCCTATCTCGACACGTTCGCCGACTGACGGGGAATGATGGAGCCGAACGCCGCACGTGGCGGGCGCGCCGCCGGCCGATCATCCGGTCGGGGGAGGGGGGACGCCGCCCCGCGCAGGCCGTTCGTCTACGATTTTTTGCGTCTCGGCATCCGCGGTGGTGACCGTGCCGTAGACGGCCCGCACCGCCGCCACTCCAAGGAGAAGCGTTGAGCAGCCCGAGTACCAAAGACAACCTGGATCTCGCCGAGCACGCGCGGGATCTGGCCGATCGCGCGCCGGCCGGATCGCTGGAGAAGGCCGCAGCCGGGTCCGTCGCCGTCACCTGTGCGACCACCCGTGACGTCGAGCAGGCGCGGACCGTCCTGGGCGGCGTCGTCCCGGCCGACGTACGCCAGGCGGCGATCGCCCTGCTCGAACGGCTCGCCGCCGACCAGGCCTGATCGCTCGGCGGAGGCCGGCGGCGCGATCCCGCCGGCCTGCCCGATCGCCCGGCGGAGGCCGGCGGCGTCATCCGCCGGTTCTGGTCGGTCGTTCAACGGAAGTCGGCGGCGTGATCCGCCGTCCACTGGGCGAACGTGCGGGCCGGCCTGCCCATGATCCGCGCCACGTCCGGTGACGCCTCCGCCGGACGGCCGACCGCGTCGGCGAACATCCGCAGCAGGGCGTCCGCGACCGCCGGCGGCACGTGCCCGCCGATCATCTCCGCGCGCGCCTCGTCCGGCGTGAGCTCCTCGAAGCGCACCGGCCGGCCGATCGCCTCACCGATGACGCGGGCCTGATCGATCTGGGACAGCGACTCCGGGCCCGTCAGCACCGGCGCGCTCCCGGCGAGGTCGTCGCCGAGCAACGCTCGGGCCGCGACCTCCGCGATGTCCCTCTCGTGGACCGGGTTCACCTGCGCGGCGCCGTACGGCGCCCGGACGACGCCCTGCGAGCGGATCGTGCGGGCCCACGTCAGTGTGTTCGACGCGAACGCGCCCGGCCGCAGGAACACCCACTCCAGGCCGGACGCCTCGACGGCCCGCTCGAAGTCCCGGTGCGTCACCGCGATCCAGTTGTCCGCGTCGTCGTCGAGGGCGGCCTGCGACGACAGCACCACGGCCCGGCGCACGCCGTGGTCCACGGCCTTCTTCAGCAGCGGACCGGCCCCGCCCCGGGCGACGGCGGGGTGGAGGAACACCGCCGTGACGCCGTCCATCGGCAGGTCCTCGGTCGCGGCGACCTCGACCCCTTCCGGGAACCCGGCGTCGGCGGGCCGGCGGGTCAGCGCCCGGACGGGGGCTCCCGCGGCGAGCAGGGCGCTCACCAGGGGACGGCCGACGTTGCCGGTGGCACCGGTGATCAGGAACATGACTTCCTACCTCCTCGCGGATTCGGCTGACGCGGCCCGGAGCGGATGACTCCGCCGACCGGGGACGTCGGCTCCGGCCGGTCCGGAACACAGGTTGTCATCTCGGTAGAATCCCGACTGTGGCCGAGCCCAAGTTCGAGATACAAATGCTGCACGACCGCGTCATGGTGCGCCCCGAGAAGGAGTCGGGGGAGCGCCGCAGCAGCGGAGGCATCGTGATCCCGGCGACCGCCGAGCAGTCCAGCCGCCTGGTCTGGGGCGAGGTCTGCGGAGTGGGCCACAACGTGCGCGCCGTCAAGGTCGGCGACATGGTGCTGTACCACGACGAGGACCAGTTCCAGGTCGAGGTGCAGGGCGAGCAGTACCTCGTGATGCGCGAGCGCGACCTGCACGCGGTCGCCAACGAGCGCCCCGAGTACGGCACCGGCCTCTACCTCTGACCGTCGCCGCCTCCGGGGCGGGCGGGGCCTCAGTGACCCGCGTGACGGCGGCGGAGGAGGGCGAACCCGTCCGGCTGCGGATGATCCGCAGCCGGTCCGAGCGGTCGGTGATCAAGCCGTCGACGTCGTCGCCGTCGATCACCGTCCGCCCTGCCTCACAGCGGCAGGGTGAACGCCGACAGGCGGGTGTAGACGCCCGGATATCCCGGGCGCGCGCAGCCGTACGCCCAGGAGGTCAGCCCGGCGAGCCGGCCCTGCAGGATGAGCGGGCCGCCGCTGTCGAACTGGCACGTGTCGGCCTGCGGCGAACCCGCGCACACCATGCCCTTGGCGTCGAAGGCGTCGTGGCCGTACGCCGACGCGCACCGCGCGTCCGAGACGATCGGCACGGTCGCCGCGCGGAGCCGCGCGTTGAACAGGTCCTTCTCCGAGGTCGTGCCCCAGCCGAGCACCCGAGCGCCGGCTCCCGGCGGGTAGGCGCCGTACGAGCCGATCAGCGGCAGCGGCAGGCGGCTCACCGGCCGCGCCAGCGTGAGCAGCGCGACGTCATCGTGCTCGACCGTCTCGCCCTGGAACGACGTCTCGTGGAAGGCGGGGTGCACCCAGATCTTCTTGATCTGCACGGTCTCGCCGTCCTTCTTGGTCAGGTCGGCGCGGCCGAAGACGGCGCTCAGCAGGCTCGGCACCTGGCGCAGGAAGTTGACGCAGTGCGCCGCCGTCACGACCTTGTCGGACGCGACGAGCACGCCGCCGCAGAACTGCCCGGAGGGGCGGATGAGGAACGCCGGGGTGCCGATCGCCGCCAGCCACGGCGGAGGATCGGCGGGCGAGCCGCCGACGACGGCGCTCGCCGGGGGTGCGACCAGGCCGGCGCACAGCGCCAGGGCCGACAGCACGACCGCCGCGATACGGCGTGGGAACAGGGGCATGGGGGAACACCTCCGCCGGTCCGGTTGAAACCTAACCGCACCCGGGCCCGTCGCGCGAGTCGGCGGGGTGCTCCACCGGCGTCCGCCGGAATGCCGGGAAGTGCCGTGTTTCGGGCATAAGCCGCGAATCGCGGACGATCCGGGACCGCCGAGCCGCGACGACGGCCGGATCAGTCGTACCTGCGGCCGGTGCGCGAGGAGAGGCGGCCCGCGAGATTGCGCGGAATCAACTTGCCGAGTCCGACCAGCGTTTTGTACTGCGTGCCGGGCACGCTGACCGTGACGCCACGCCGGAAGTCGCGCAGCGCGTCGGCGACGACGCGGTCGGCGTCGAGCCAGAACGGCTCGGGGATGCCGGAGACGTTCATCCTCGCCCGGTCGTGGAACTCGGTGTGCACGAAGCCGGGGCACAGCGCCATGACCTGGACTCCCGGGACGTCCGCGGCGACGCCCTGGCTGAACCCCACCACCCACGCCTTGGACGCCCCGTACGTGCCCCGCGAGAAGAACGCCGCCACCGACGCGACGTTGATGACGCCGCCTCTGCCGCGCTCCCGCATCCCGGGCAGGGCCGCGTGGGTCAGCCGCAGCACCGCCTCGCAGTGCACGCGCAGCATCGTCAGCTCGTCCTCGAGGGGGACCTCCAGGAAGCGCCCCTTGTGCCCGAAGCCGGCGTTGTTGACGACGAGGTCGGCGCGGCGGGCGGCGTCCTCGCCCTTGGCGAGCCCCTCGTCGGTGGCCAGGTCGGCGACGACGACCTCGGCGTCGCCGCACTCCTCGGAGGTGCGCGCCAGCCGCTCGGCGTCGCGGGCGAGCAGGATCAGGTGGAAGCCGTCCGCGGCGAGCCGACGGGCGAACGCCGCGCCGATCCCCGCGGTGGCGCCGGTGATGAGGGCAGTGGGCATGGCCTCACACTACCGATCAGGCCAGGCAGCGCAGCGCGTCGCGGAGGCCCGGGTCGAGCGGGTGGTCGTCGGGCAGGCGTCCCACGGTCGCCTCGACGAACTCCGCCGGGGTCAGCCGGCCCAGCGCACGCGGGGTCCGGACGATCAGGTCGCCATCGTCGTCCTCGGCCACCTCGACCGGAGCGCCCTTCTCCTCCAGCGCGAACCGGCCGACCGCCACGCGCCAGGCCGTGCGCTTCCGGGCGTCCTCGACCGGCACGCCGACGTCGTCGCCGTGGGTGGCGTACTCGGAGGAGTAGTGGAACGCCTGCAGGCCGACGGGGTAGGGCCCGGCCATCGTGGGCAGCCGTGCGTCACGGCCGAGTTCGCGCATCCGCCGGCGGGTGTCGCCGTTCTGGGTGCGCCACTCGTCGAGCACCTCCGCCACGGGCATGCTCCGGCGCGTACGCACGCACCAGTCGTTGAAGTCCGCCAGGCCGGAGACGCCGTTCCGCTCCAGACGGGACCACAGTCCGTCGAGGTCGTTGTTGAGGCAGGCGTGGTTGTACGCCTCCTCGCCGGCGAGATGGGCGAGGACGTCGCGGACCGTCCATCCCGCGCAGCGGGACGGCCGGGTCCAGTCGTCGTCCTTCAGGCCGGCGAAGAAGTGGTCGAGACGCTCGGCCTCGGCGTCGAAGATGTCGAACGGATCGAGATCATTCAGTGCGGTCACGCCGTCCTCTTGCCCCGGAGGCGCGGGACCATGCCGCTGTGGACGCCGCCCGGCGCGATTCCCCGGCGCGGCCCGGTTCAGAACCGGTGGCGGGACCATGCGGCTGCGGACGCCGTTCGGCGCGGGCCGGCTCAGAACCGGTAGTGGAAGCCGACGCCGTACCGGGCGAGCTTCGCGGATCTGCTGAGCTTGACCGCGGTGAGGGTGAAGCGCCCGACCGTGACGGACTGCGGGGTCGCCGACGCGGTGATCCTGCGGCTGGCGTGGCCGGAGACGTCGGTCATGACGACCGTCACCTGCCCCGCGTGGACGGCGCCGGCCCGGACACGAAGGCCGCCCGTGCTCTTCGTCGTGCCGGCGGCCTGCCACCAGACCGCCGCCTTGGCGTGCCGCTTGGCGGCCGAGTGCGAGGCGGAGGCCCGCGGAGACGGAGACCTCTTCCGGGCGGCGGCCTGCTCACGCCGGGCCGCGCCGGCCGGGTCGCTGCAGCCGGCCAGCAGCCCGAGCGCGACGATCAAAGCCGGAAGGCGTACGCCTCCGCGCATTCTTCCTCCTCGTTGAGCGACGGCAAAACCTTAGTCGCTGGCGGAGGCCCCGGTGACCACGCCTGCTCCGCGGGCGCCCGACCAGCGCCGTGACCTTCTGGCGGCGGCCGGGGGCACGGCCTACAGTCGGCAGTGAAGGTGATCGACGCTTTTCCGAGATCCGGAGTGGAGATGCCCTATTACCGCGCCGTCGGGGAGATCCCCCGCAAACGGCACATCCAGTTCCGCAGACCGGACGGCGGACTCTACGCCGAGGAACTGATGGGGGAGGAGGGGTTCTCATCCGACTCCTCGCTGCTCTATCACGTGCACCCGCCGACCGCCATCGTCAAGAGCGAGGGCGTGGACGTGCCGGCCCAGGCCACCCGCACGTCACCGAACCACCCGCTCCTGCCACGCCATTTCAAGGCGCACGAGCTGACGACCGGGGGAGACCCGGTGCTCGGGCGGCGGCTGCTGCTCGCCAACGACGACGTCCGCATCTCGTACGCGGCCGCCGACACGGACGGCGAGCTCTACCGCAACTCGGTCGGTGACGAGTGCGTGTACGTCGAGACCGGACGCGCGCGGCTCGAGTCGACGTACGGGACGCTCGACGTCGGCCCCGGCGACTACGTCGTCGTCCCGACCGGGACCATCCACCGGTTCGTCCGCACGGAGACCGCCGAGCCGCTGCGCCTGATCGTCTTCGAGGCGTCCGGGCACATCCGGCCGCCGCGACGCTACCTGTCGCAGTACGGCCAGTTCCTGGAGCACGCGCCGTACAGCGAGCGCGACCTGCGGGGCCCGGCCGAGCCGCTCGTCCTCGAGGGGGAGGACGTGCCGGTGCTCGTCCGCACCCGCGCGGGCCTGTCCCGGCTGACCTACCGGCATCATCCGCTCGACGTCGTCGGCTGGGACGGCTGCCTCTACCCGTTCGTCTTCAACATCGCCGACTTCGAGCCGATCGTGAAGCGGACCCACGCCCCGCCGCCGGTGCACCAGACGTTCGAGGGGCCGAACTTCGTCATCTGCTCCTTCTGCCCCCGGCCGCTCGACTTCGACGAGGCGGCGATCCCGATCCCGTACAACCACCACAATGTCGACTCCGACGAGGTGATGTTCTACGTCGCCGGCGATTACACGGCGCGCCGGGGGTCGGGAATCGACATCGGGTCGATAAGCCTGCATCCCTCCGGATTCACCCACGGGCCGGCGCCCGGCGCGGTGGAGGGCGTCATCGAGGCGGTCGGGAAAGGTCATACGACCACGACGGAAACGGCCGTGATGATCGATACGTTCCGTCCGTTGAATATCGGCGGAGAGGCGTTGTCCGTCGAAGCGTCCGATTACGCCTGGACGTGGGCGCGCTGACCACCCGAACTTCGGGGTGAAACGCCGGAGATGCCGAGGCGGCCGCGGCTCTAATCGACCATTGGCGGCTTTCTCGGCATCTCCGGTCCGCGTCGCGATCATTATCTTTCCAGCATCTCCCCAGGAATGCGACGCCATTCGGGGCTACGCGCGGTATTCGAGAATTACCGAGTGTGATCAAAGGCTCTCCGGGTAGTAGTGGCGATGGATCGATAGGTCGCCGATAAAGGCGGCCGAAAAGGTCCGAGCAACGCAGTTCCTGCTACCTCAAAACGGAGATCTGCATGCGAAAGATGTACGCGCTCGGAACGGGAACGATGGCTATCGCCGCGGTCATGGCGACCGGTTTCGCCGCCCACGCCGACAAGGGCGAGGCCCCCGCGCGGCCGGCCACCCACAAGGCGGCGGCGCTCGACGGGTACCAGGTCGTCGTTCTCCCCAACGCGAACGTCCCCGCCTTCCAGCGGCGCACCGTCTACTGCCCGGCCGGCAAACACGTCGTCGGCGGCGGCGGCGAGGCCCAGGGCAACGGGGCCATCCTCGTCGGCAGCTTCCCGACTCCCGACGGCCACGGCTGGATCGCGCTCGGCCGGCAGATCGGTTACAGCACGGTCGGGATCAGCGTCTACGCGATCTGCGCGTCCTGATCGCGTAAGGATCCGGCCGCGGGCCGCCGTCCCCGGGTAGGGGCCGGAGACCCGCGTGACGTCCGGCGCCGGCCGCCCGTTCCTCCGGGCGGCCGGCGTCCGCGTTCCCGGCCCGTCAGGCCAGGACGGGCACCGCCGCGAGCAGCGAGCGGGTGTACTCGTGCGCGGGAGACGCGTACAGCTTCTCCACGTCGGCGAGTTCCACGAGCGCGCCCGCCCGCAGCACCGCCACCCGGTCGCTCACCTGGCGGATCACCGCGAGGTCGTGGGACACGAAGACGATGGTCAGGCCGTAGTCCTCCTGTACGTCGCGGAGCAGTTCGAGGATCTGTGCCTGTGTCGAGACGTCCAGGGCGGACACCGCTTCGTCGCAGACGAGCAGCTTGGGCCGCAGGGACAGCGCCCGGGCGATGCCCATCCGCTGGCACTGCCCGCCGGAGAACTCATGCGGGTAGCGGTCGTGCCGCGCCGGATCCAGGCCGACGCGCTCCATCAGCGCCCGCGCCGTCCGGCGAGCCTCGCCGTCGGGCACTCCGCGGACCCGGAGCGGGTCGGCGATGCTGTCGCCGACGGTGCGCCGGGGATTGAGCGAGGACGCCGGGTCCTGGAACACCATCTGCATGTCGCGCCGGACGGGACGCAGCCGCCTGTCCGGCAGGCCCGTGAGGGTCTCGCCGTCGAACACGATCCGGCCCGATGTGGCGGGCAGCAGCCCCACCATCATCCGTACGAGCGTGGTCTTGCCGCTGCCGCTCTCCCCGACGACGCCGAGGGTCTCTCCGCGCCGTACGTCGAGCGAGACCCCGTCCACGGCGCGCGTCGCCTCGCGCCGCAGACCGCGTCCCGGCCGCCGGAACTCCCGCGTGAGGTCCGTGACGGTCAGCAGGGGCTCGCCGGGCTCGCGCCGGGCGGTCCGGGGGGCGTCGAGGCGGGGGACCGCGTCCAGGAGGGCTCGGGTGTACGGCTGCTCCGGCGCGCGCAGCACCTCGCGCACCGGGCCGTGCTCGACGGCCCGGCCCCGGTGCATGACGAGGACCTCGTCGGCCGACCTCGACACGACGCCGAGGTCGTGCGTGACGAGCAGCAGCGCCATCCCGGTGTCGGCGCGGAGCTCGGCCAGCAGGTCCAGGATCTGGGCCTGCACGGTGACGTCGAGGGCGCTGGTCGGTTCGTCGGCGACCAGGATCTCCGGTTCGCAGGCCAGCGCCATGGCGATGAGGGCGCGTTGCCGCATGCCGCCGGAGAACTCGTGCGGGCGGGCCCGCGCCCGCCGCGCCGCGTCCGGGATGCCGACCCGATCGAGCACCTCGACCGCGCGTGCCCACGCGGCCCGGCGATCGGCGCCCGAGTGGGCGCGGTAGACCTCGGCGATCTGGTCCCCGATCCGGTAGTACGGGTCGAGCGCCGTCATCGGATCCTGGAAGACCATCGCGATGCGCCGGCCCCGCAGCCGGCGGACCTCTTCGTCGCCGAGCGCGTTGACCTCCACGCCGCCCGGGCCGCCGAGGAGGATCCGGCCGCCGACCCGGGCCTCCGAGCGCCGGTGCAGGCCCAGGAGGGCGAGCGCCGTCGTGCTCTTGCCGGAACCCGACTCGCCGACCACGCCGAGCGCGCCACCGGCGGCCAGGTCGAAGGAGACCCCGTCGACCGCGCGGATCGCGCCGTCACCCGCGGGGAACTCGACGCTCAGATCGCGCACCGACAGGACGACGTCCCGGCCGTCCCGCCGCTCCTCGCCGGTCATGGGCCCTCCTTCGTCGGAGGGACGACTCGTGGGGCTGCGCCTTTTGATTCCCTCGCTGCGCTCGGTCATGACAGGACCACTCTTCGGTCGACCGCCGCGTACAGGAGGTCGGCGACGGTGTTGGCCAGGACGACGGCCAGGCCGGCCGTGAGCGTCAGCCCGGCCACCACCGGCAGGTCGACGTTGTTCGACGACTGAACGATCAGCTGCCCGATGCCCGGCAGCCCGAACAGCGTCTCGGTGAGCATGGCGTTCACCAGGACCGTGCCGAACTCCACCGCGTTGATCGAGATCAGCGGGGTGAGGGCGCCGCGCAGCGCGTGCCGCCCGATGACGCGGCGCTCCGGCAGGCCGTAGGCGCGGAAGGTCCGTATGTGGTCCTCCGACAGGGTCTCCAGCATGCCGGTACGCGTCAGCCGCGTGAAGATCGCCGACTGCAGGATCGTCAGCGTCAGCCAGGGCAGGATGAGGTTCCGTGCCCAGGCCACCGGATCGTCGGTCAGCGGCACGTACACCGGGAAGTCCAGCCACTTCAGCCAGCCGCAGAACACCATGAGCAGCAGCAGGCCGCTCACGAACACCGGCGTGCCGAGGCCGCCGAGGACGAAGACGGTGACGAGGCGATCGGTGAGCCGTCGCTCGCGCAGGGCCGACACCAGGCCGAGGGAGACGCCGGTGACCGTCCAGAGCACCAGGGCGCCCGCGGTCAGGGACAGTGACACCGGCAGCCGCTGGGCGATCAGCGAGAGCACCGGCAGGTCCGTCTGGAACGAGTAGCCCAGGCACGGCGCCGCGCAGTGGCTGACGTCCGGCCCCGAGCTGTAGTCCCGGCCGACGACGAGGCCTTCCAGGAAGTGCCAGTACTGGGCGGTGATCGGCTGGTCGAGGCCGAGCTTGTGGTGGATGGAGGCGAGCTGGCCGCCGTCGCAGCCCTTGCCGCAGACCAGCACCGCCGGGTCGGCGGGGATGGCGTAGAAGATGCCGTAGACGATGGCCGTCATCACGACCAGCAGCACGAGCAGGCTGCCGAGACGGCGGAGCAGGTAGCGGGTCACCGGCCGCCTCGCAGGGACGCCTTGGGGTCCAGGGCGGCGCGCAGCCCGTCCGCGAACAGCGTGAACGCCAGCACGGCGGTCAGCAGCGACAGGCCCGGGACGAGCACGTACATCGGATCGGCGCGGAACCAGGTGGTGGCGGTCGACAGCATCTGTCCCCAGGAGGAGGTCGGCGGGTGCACGCCCACACCGAGGAAGGACAACCCGGCCTCGGACACCATGTTCGCCGGCAACAGGATCGCCGCGTAGGTGAGGACCTGCGGCAGCGCGCCGGGCAGGATCTCGCGCAGGGCGATCCGGGCCGGCGCCGCGCCCGACAGCCGGGCGGCGGCGACGTAGTCGCGGCTCTTGAGGGACAGCACCTGCCCGCGGGTGAGCCGGGCCGTGCCGCCCCAGTTGAACAGCCCGATGACCAGCATGAGCAGCACCGGCCGGGGGAACGACTGCGGCACGATCGCCAGCAGCGCGATCGCGAACATCAGCTGCGGGAACGAGATGGCCAGGTCGATCAGCCGGCCCAGCGTGGCGTCGACCAGCCGGCCGCCGAACCCGGCGGCCAGCCCGATCACCACGCCGAGCAGCAGCTGAACGACGAGCGTGCCGAACGCGACGGTGAAGGAGATCCGCGCGCCGTACAGCGCGCGTGCGAACAGGTCGCGCCCCGTGGTCGGCTCCACGCCCAGCCAGTGGTCGGCGCTGACGCCGCCCAGCGCGCCGCGCGGCACGCCGCCGCGCGCGGAGTCCAGGAGCTGGGTGTGGAAGGTGGTCGTGTCCTGCCCCTCGAGCGCGGCGAGCAGCGGAGCGAACACCGCGGCCAGGACGAGCACGGTCGTGACGACCACGCCGGCCATCGCGGGCCGGTCCGACCGCAGGCGGCGCAGCACCTGGCGGGCACGGGTCGGCGACCCGGGCGCCGGAGCACCCGGATCGCCGATCTCCGCAACGAGTTCGCTCACGTGGCCTCCCGGCCTCGGGCGATCCCGCTCACTTCACCGAGACCATGGCCACGTCGTACGAGCCGCGCCACTCGTCGAGGTAGGTGTTCTTGACGTTCTTGCCGTACAGCCGCAGGTAGATCGGGTGGAAGAGCGGCACCGTGAGCGCCTGCCGGCCGAGTTCGGCGTCCAGCGCGCCCCAGCGCGGCCGCGCCTGCAGCGGGTCGGAGATCTTGTTGATCGCGTCGAACTCGGCGTTCACCTTCGCGTCGTCGTACTGGGCGAAGTTGAAGTTGCCGCCGTCCTTGAGGATCTGCCGCCCGTCGAAGATCGGGGCAAGGAACGGGCCGCCGGTCGGCCAGTCCGCGCCCCAGCCGGACAGGAAGACGCCCGGCTCGGTGGCCGGCTTGGTCTGCACCGACCGGTAGCTCGCCTCGTCGTAGGCCTTCAGCTTCACGGTGATGCCCGCCTGCTTGAGGGCCTCCTGCACCGCCGTGGCGACCGCCGGGCCGTCCTGGTGCGAGTCGCCGTTGCGGTGGGCGAGCGTGATCGTGAGGTTCGGCTGCCCCGCCTGGGCCAGCAGCTCCTTGGCCTTGGCCGGGTCGCCCGCGGGACCGGCCGGGAAGGCGTCGTACGGCTGGTAGCCGAACGCCGCCTGGTCGGGCAGGAAGGTCGTGGCCGGCTTGGCGAGGGAACTGCCGCCGACGGCGTTGACCGCCGCCTGGCGGTTGACGGCGTACGCGATCGCCTCCCGCACGCGGACGTCGTCGAACGGCTTGACCTTGGTGTTGAAGGCGATGAAGTTCGTGTAGCCGAACTGGCCGCGCACGGTGCGCTTCTTCAGGTTCGGGTCACTGGAGATGCGGGCCAGCTCGGCCGGGCTGAGGTCGGTGTCGGTGGTGATCGCGCCGGCGTCCTTACCGGCACTGGTGCTGAGCCGCTGGTTGATCACGGCCGCGCTGAGGCCGTACGTCGCCTCGATCCGGTCGGGGCAGGCCAGCCGCTGGTCGTCGACCGTGCGCGACCAGTAGGGGTTGCGGACCAGCGTCAGGCTCTTGTCCTGCACGTGGGTCTGCACCTTGTACGGGCCGCTGGAGACCGGATGCCTCTCGTACGCGGTGCCGCCGTCCTTGGCCTTGGGCACGGGGGTGAACTGCGTGGCCGTCGCGACGTACGGGAAGTCGCCCTCGGGCTTGCGCAGCTTGAAGACGATCGTCTTGTCGTCGGGGGTCTGGATCGAGTCCAGCTCCCGACCCTTGTACGGGCCCTTGTAGTCGGCGCCGCCGACCAGCCAGTCGCGCAGGTAGGGGATGCCGCCCGGCAGCTCGGGCGCGAACGACCGTTCCACGCCCCACTTGACGTCCTTCGAGGTAATGGGCGTGCCGTCCTCGAACTTCAGACCGTCGCGGAGGTGGTAGGTCCAGGTCTTCGCGTCGTCGCTCGGCGTGCCCGTGTCGGTGGCCAGATCCGGTGCGACGGTCGTGCTCGCCTGGCCGGGGACCCGCTTACGCGTCGTCAGGGTCCGGAAGACGAGAGACGGGACGGCGCCGCCTCCGGAGGTGTAGATCCGCGCCGGGTCGAAGTGCTCGTCGGTCGCCGAGGTCTGGTTGAGGATGTACAGCGTCCCGCCCTGGCAGCTCTTCGGGTCGAACGCCGATCCGGCTGAGGAGGAGGCCGGGCCACTGCTCGAGCAGGCCGCCGCGGCGGCCAGGAGGGTGGCGGCGGTGAGCAGGACGGAGACTCTGGGCATCATCGGCGGTTTCTCATTCGGGAGGGAACGACGGATCGGTCCTGCGACGGCAGGCCCGGGACCGGAATATATACTTTCTAAGTAGGAAAAATAAACAACCTCTGTGTCGAGATCCACCGGGCGGCCCTCGGTGTTCCTTCGCGGTCGGATCCGTGGTCAACTGGGGGCGGCCCGCCGCGGTCGCGGCCCGGCCTTCGCACGCCGCCCCGTGATCCCGGGGGCGCCGCAGCCGAACGGAGGGCGATGAACCCGCGGTGGGAGGCATGGGACCTGCTGGGCGGCGAGTACGACGTCCGGGTGCTCGAGCCGTCCCCGCCCGCCGTGACGACACCGCCGTGGTACGCCGACGACCCTCTCGCCGGCCCGTACGGCGCCAAGCTCGTGACCCCCGTGTGCGGGCTCGGCCGCACCTGGGACGACCTCGCCCGGGAGCGGGCCGGGCTGGCGGGCTTCTGCGCGGACCGCTGGCTGGGGGCCTGGCACCGCCTTGCCCCGCTGCCCCGCGGGTTCGCCGAGACCCGCCGGTCACTGCACGCCCTCGCCGAGCACGTCGTCGCGGCCGCCCGCCACGCCGCCAACGGGAAGATCGGCCTGCGGTTCACCCGCGGCGGCTTCGGCACGCCCTACTTCGCCGACGACCGGCAGGTCCGCGTCGAGAACGGCCGGCTGGTCGTCGACGGCGTCGCCGAGACTCCGAAGTCGCTCGGCGACGCCGCCGACCTGGCCGGTGTTCCGCTCGGGATGCCGCCGGACGTCTATCTCCCGGAGACCCCGGCCGACCCCGGCCTGACCCTCGCGATCAGCCCGCCCGCCGCCGAGGCGCTCGGCGCGTGGTACGGCTTCGCCTGGTCGGTGCTCGAACAGGTGCGCTTCGACGCCCGCGCGCTCGGCCCGAGCCGGGTCCAGCTGTGGCCGGAGCACTTCGACGCCGCCCTCGACGCCGGGGACGAGGCCGCCGGCCGGCGGGCCGCGTTCGGCGCGTCGCCGGGCGACGCCGAGCATCGGGAGCCCTATCTCTACGTCGCGCCCTGGGTGAAACGGAGGGGCGCGTACTGGAACGACGACGCGTTCGGCGGCGCGTCACTCCCGTACGCCGCGCTCATGGCCGCCGACGACCAGCGCGCCACCGCGCTGGACTTCTTCCGCCGGGGCGTCGACGCGTTGTCGGGCTGATCCGGCGTCCCCCGGACGGACGGGCGCGCCACGTTCGGCCCCGGACGCCGTGGCCCGGTGGCGCGGCCCGGACGACACGGTTTGGACGATGCCGCCGCAGAGGTCTTTCTGAAACCCGTCATCTTCGTGTCCGCTTCCGGCATGCCCGGTCAAGCATCAGCCTCGCCTGTTAAAGAAGTCGACCCTTTCCACTTCATGGGCCGCCGCGATGGGTAACCGAATTGCCGGGGCACATGGGCGGCCTCGGGAGAACACGTTCCCGGCTCGCGGACGCGGGGGATGGACGGCGAATCACGGCGTGCGTCCGTACGTGCCCGCCTACGTCATCGGGGGAAAGGAACGGACAATGCGTAACGGAGTCATTGCCGCCGGAGTGCTGGCACTGGGCCTGCTCGGCTCGGCCTGCGGCGAGGGCAGCAAGACCACGCCGGAATCGCAGGGCGGCGGGGGACCGTACGCCCAGCCCTCCACACCGGCCGCGTCCCCGACGGGTGCCGCGACGGCGGCCCCGAGCGAGTCGCCGGCGCCGAGCGGGTCAGCGGCGCCGACCGCCGGCGCCGGGGTGCTGAACGCCAAGAAGACGAGTCTGGGCACCATTCTGGTCGACGGTACGGGCCGGACGCTCTACGCCTTCGAGAAGGACAAGGGGCAGGGCGGCAAGTCCGCCTGTGAGGGCGCCTGCGCCAAGGAATGGCCGCCGTTCACCGCCGGTGGCGGTGGCACGTCCACCGGTTCACCCGGTGCGTCGCCCGGCGGTTCGCCCGGTGCGTCGCCCGGCGGTTCGCCCGGTGCGTCGCCCGGCGGTTCGCCCGGCGCGTCGCCCGGCGGGACGGCACCCGGGGCGCCCGGCGCGTCGCCCAGCGCGGGACCCGGCGTGAAGTCGTCCATGCTGTCGACGACGACCCGGGCGGACGGGACCAAGCAGGTCGTCTACAACGGCTGGCCGCTGTACTACTACTCGCAGGACACGTCGCCCGGCGACACGAAGGGTCAGGGCGTCACCTCGTTCGGCGCGCCGTGGTATGTCGTCGGCGCCGACACGGGTGCTCCCATCACCAAGCACTAGTCGTTCACCGGCCCGGCAGGAGCGGCACCGCGACGTGCAGCAGCCAGTACCCGCCGGCCAGCAGCGCGACGACGGCGACCAGGGCGAAGCCGAACACCCACAGCAGGCCGGGCATGCCGGTCAGGCGGGCGAGCTGGTCGGCGTCGGAGTCGGGCGCGCGGCCCCTGGAGCGCTTGCTCTGCAGCTCCATCACGGGCCGCGCCCCCGCGAACAGCAGGAACCACGTGAACGCGTAGGCGAAGGCCGCCTGCACGGCGGCCGAGCCGTACCACGACACGACGAAGACGACCGCGCCGGTCGTGACCACCGACAGCACGCCGTACGCGTTGCGGATCATGAGGAGGATCGCGGCGAGCAGGACGATGCTCGCCCACAGCAGGGCCGTGATGTGCCCGAGGGCCAGCAGACCCGCCGCGCACAGGCCCAGCAACGGGGGTGTCACGTACCCGGCGAACGCGGTGACGATCATGCCGAACCCGTACGGCTTGCCGCGCGACACCGTGACGCCCGACGTGTCGGAGTGCAGGCGGATGCCCCGCAACTGCCGCCCGGTGACCAGGGCTGCGAAGGCGTGCCCGCCCTCGTGCGCGATGGTCACGATGTTGCGCAGCACGTGCCACACCGAGCGGACGGACACCGCCACGAGCGCCGCCGCCCCGGTCGCACAGACCAGCCACCACGACGGGTGCGGCTGCGTGCCGACGACCTCGTGCCAGACGCCGCCGATCGATGCCATGTCCAACGCTTCACCTCTCCTCATCCCTGCTCACCGCCTCGTACGAGGTACGACGTCTCCCGCCGTGGCGAAGTTTCGACGAACGGGCGAACCGATGTTCTCCTCGGAGGTGGACAGTAGGGTAGGGGACCTATGAGCGACCCGTTGATGAGCGTTTATCCACCGCTGGAGCCGGCGACGCTGGTCACCCGGCGGTCTCTGCAGTTCCCGTTCAACTCGGACGGGCTGACGCTGACCCACCTCGGGCGCGGCGCGATCTGGCTGGCGCTGAAGGCCCTCGGCCTCGGACCGGGGCACCGGCTGGCCATGCCCGCGTACCACTGCGGCTCAGAGGTCGAGGCCGCCCGGCTGGCGGGCATCGAGGTCATGTTCTACCGGGTGCTCCCCACGCTCGAGGCGGACCACGAGGACCTGTTCCGCGTGTCGCAGCAGTGCCACGCGACCTACCTCATCTCCTACTACGGCTTCCCGATGCCGCCGCTGCCGCCGGGGACGCTGGTGATCGAGGACGCCGCGCACGCCCTCTTCTCCTACGATGGCGGGGCCGCCATCGGCTCGCGCGGCGCCGCGGCGATCTTCTGCCCGCGCAAGTCGCTGGGCGTCCCGGACGGCGGCGCCGTGCTGATCCGGGGCGGTCACATCGAGGCCCAGGGCCGGCCGCCGTGGAAGCGCATGGCCCGGTCGATGGCGTCCCAGAGCATGGGATGGGCGGCCCAGTCGCGCGCCGGCGTGCTGCGGGCCCCCGCCACGAAGGTCTTCCGCAAGGTCAGCAAGGCCGAGCAGGCGGTCGAGGAGGGCACGCTCACCGAGGTCGTCATCGGCGAGTGGAACCTCGAGGTCGCCGACCTGGAGGTCGCCGCCTCCAAGTCCTCCCGGATGACCGAGTGGGCCGTGCACGGCGCCGACGGTGAGGCCATCCGCCGGCACCGCCGCCGCAACTACGCGATCCTGCTCAACTCCCTGCCCGACGTGTGCCCCCCTCGCTTCCGCGGGCTCCCGGACGGCGTGGCGCCGCTCTACTACCCCGTGCGCGTTCCGCAGCGTGACCGGACCATCGCCGAGCTGCAGAAGCGCGGCGTGCGCTCCATCGAGATCTGGCCGGTGCCGCACCCGCTCCTGGACCGCCGGCGGTTCGCCGAGCTCGAGCCGCTGCGCCACGAGATGCTCGCCCTCCCGGTGCACCAGGGGCTGTCCGACTGGCACATGGAGCAGGTCGCCAAGGCCGCCCGCGAGGCCATCACCGCCGCCCACCGCTGAACCGGCACACTCCGTACACTTGAACTGCGGCAGTCCGGTACCCCTTCCCGTGTGAGCGGCCCCACGACTCTAGGGCGCGCACGCGGGAGGGCGCCGCCCCGCGGCGGCTCGATTTCACCGGCCTTTCACAGCGGCGCCATTCCCGCGCCCTCGCCGGTCCACTTCCGCGTCGGCGCCGCCGGTGGAGTCCGGCGGCACGCCGAAAGGCGCCCACCCGGAGACCGGGTGGGCGCCTTTCCGTGCCGTTCGCGACGACCCCGGGCCGCCGCGGCCGGAAGCCGCGGCGCGGAGCCGGATCGCGGCGTCAGATCTTGCGGATGAGCACGATCGGGGTCTGCTCGTCCTCGTTGCCGGCCGGGTTGTCGGACAGGACCTTCTCCACCCACTTGCGGTCGACGCCCTTGGAGGCCCCGACCACCCACGCGCCGGTGAGGTGGTTGGCGTCGACGACGCAGACGTGGCAGCCGAGCGCCGCGGACAGGTCCTCCGACAGCTTGTCCGGCCGCCCGGGGCCGAACAGCAGGTGGTGGTCGTGTGGCGGGAGGGCCGCCGCCACGTCGTCGATCATGGCCGCGCCGGGGCCGGCGACGCGGTAGAACCAGCCGCGCTTGCCGACCAGCTTGCCGGCCGCGCCCGCGGCCGCGCCGAGCAGGACCTTCGCGCGGCCCGCCTCGAGGATCGCGCCCTGCATCCCGGCCGGGCTGTGCAGCGGACCGATCTTGCCGACGAACTTGCTGAGCTGCTTGGCCATGCCCTCCGGCGTGATGAGCTCCAGCGGGATCATCCGGCCCTGACCGGCCGACGCGGGGCTCTCCGACAGGGCGAGGATGTCGTCCGGCCGCAGCATGCCCTGCGTCGCCTCCTGGATGATCGGGAGGATGCCGGTGCGCAGCGTGATCATCTTCGTCTTGATCGGGATGCGGCGGGCGCCGACCGCGCGCTCGTCGACCGGCGGGATGTTCGGCGCCTTCTCCGGCGCGAGCTCGCCGAAGTGCTGGTGCAGCATCTCCTTGATCGGCTTGTTGCGCGGGTAGATCGCCGCGCCGCGCTGCAGGATGTCCCGGGCGCCCGCCGGGTCGCCGGCCTCCAGCCGGAGCGCCGCGAGGAGCGTGTAGTCGGAGGCGTACACCAGGTAGTCGGGGGCCAGCGCGATCAGCTCGGTCTGGTACTTCAGGGCGCGCGGCTTGTCACCGCGGTCCACCGCCCACTTCGACAGGCGCTTGAGCGCGTGCCGGCGCAGCTGGGAGTCGTTGACCACCGACTCGAGGATGGCCTCGGCGTCGTCGATCCACCCGCCGTCCTTGAGGACGTCGGCCAGCGTCAGGGCGTACCACGGGATCGTCGGGTACTTCTCGCGGGCCTGCCGGACGATCTGGGCGGCCCGGCCGTAGTCGCCACGCCATTTGAAGGCCTCGGCGAGCGCCGCCGTGGCGAACCGGGTGTCGCCACCGGCCGCGATCGCCTGGTGGGCGATCTGCTCGGCCTTCCTGTCGTCACGCTCGTTGGTGAGGACCAGCCAGGACAGCAGGGACAGACCGTCACCGTCGAGATCGGCCCGCTTGGACTCGAGGAGCTGCTGGGCCTCCTCGGGCTTGCGGAGCCAGATGTCATAGGCGCGGCCGTTCGTGCTCATGTCAGAACCTCATGCGTCGTCGGCGATCTGCGGGATCGGCCCATCATCTCAGAGATTCGAGGCGGCCGACGCGAGGCCCGTCACAGCGCGGACCGCCGTAGTGACGCGAGGTCCGTCATACCGCGGATCGCCGTAGCAGGTGCGGAGATGCGGGAAACAGGGCGTAATACGCAGGTTGCATGACCCGGGCTTGTGACCCGCTCGATACCCTTAGGTCTCGTGGACCTCCTCGAAACCTGGCGTGACCTTCCGGCCGCCCAGCAGCCCGACTGGCCCGACCCCGCCCGGGTCCAAGACGTCGCGGCGCAGCTGTCCAAGCTGCCGCCGCTGGTGTTCGCCGGCGAGTGCGACCAGCTCAAGGGGCATCTCGCCGCGGTGGCACGCGGTGAGGCCTTCGTCCTGCAGGGCGGCGACTGCGCCGAGACGTTCTCCGGCGCGACCGCCGACGACGTGCGCAACAAGCTGAAGACCCTGCTGCAGATGGCCGTCGTCCTGACCTATGCCGCGAGCGTCCCGGTCGTCAAGATCGGCCGGATGGCGGGGCAGTTCGCCAAGCCGCGGTCCAAGCCGTCCGAGGTGCGCGACGGGGTCGAGCTGCCCGCCTACCGGGGCGACATGGTCAACGGGTTCGACTTCACGCCGGAGAGCCGCGTGCCGGACCCGGAGCGGCTGCTGCGCGCATACCACGCCGCCGCGGTCACGCTGAACCTCACCCGCGCCTTCACCCAGGGCGGCTACGCCGACCTGCGGCAGGTGCACGCCTGGAACCACGACTTCGTCGCCGAGAGCCCCGCGGGCCGGCGCTACGAACGGCTGGCCGGGGAGATCGACCGGGCGCTGGCGTTCATGCACGCCGCCGGGGCGGACCCCGAGGAGTTCCACCGGGTCGAGGTCTACTCCAGCCACGAGGCGCTGCTCCTGGACTACGAACGCGCCCTGACCCGCGTCGACTCGAGGTCCGGCCTGCCGTACGACGTCTCCGCCCACTTCCTGTGGATCGGCGAGCGCACCCGGCAGCTCGACGGCGCGCACGTGGAGTTCATGCGGCACATCCGCAACCCCATCGGGGTGAAGCTCGGCCCGACCACGACCGCCGAGGACGCCCTCGCGCTCATCGAGCGGCTGGACCCCGACCGTGAGCCCGGCCGGCTCACCTTCGTCACCCGCATGGGCGCCAAGCGGATCCGCGAGCACCTTCCCGCCCTGGTGGAGAAGGTCACCGCGAGCGGCGCCCAGGTCGCCTGGATCTGCGACCCCATGCACGGCAACACCTTCGAGTCGGAGAGCGGGTACAAGACCCGCCGGTTCGACGACGTGCTCGACGAGGTCGCCGGCTTCTTCGAGGTGCACCGGGCGCTCGGGACCCACCCGGGCGGCGTGCACCTCGAGTTCACCGGCGACGACGTCACCGAGTGCGTCGGCGGCGGCCACGACATCGTCGACGACGACCTGCACCAGCGGTACGAGACGGCCTGCGACCCCCGCCTCAACCGCGGCCAGGCCCTCGACCTGGCGTTCATGGTCGCGGAGATGTACCGCGTCGGGAAGTGAGCCCCGGTCCGCGTGGTCGCCTCAGACCACGCGGACCGCGCCGGCGAAGGGCCGGGTCGACAGGTCGGCGACCCGGACGTGGTCGCCGGTGTGCGGCGCGTGGATGAACTTCCCGTCGCCGATGTACATCCCCATGTGGTGGATGTCGGAGTAGAAGAAGACCAGGTCTCCCGGCTCCAGCTGGTCCCGGGAGACGTGGACGCCGGCGTTCCACTGGTCGCCGCCGTAGTGCGGCAGGTTGACGCCGACCTGCCGGTAGGCCCACATGGTCAGGCCCGAGCAGTCGAACCCCTGGCCGGGCGTCGCGCCGCCCCAGACGTAGGGGACGCCGAGCTGGGTCAGCGCGGCGCGTACGGCGCCGACCGCCCTGCCGGGGCCGCCCGGGATGGCGGGCACCTTCTCGCCCTTGCCGGCGCGCTCGACGGCGTCCTGCAGGAGCGGCTTGCGAACCTTCTCCAGCGCGGCGCGGATGGTGGCGCGCTGCCCGGCGAGCCGGCTCCTGAGGAGGGCCGCCTGCGCGGCGCGGTCGCGGGCGTCCTGGCCGGTCCACTGGGCGTTCTGGATGGCCCGCGTGAGCTGCCGGATCTCGCCGTCGTCCTGCTGGGTGAAGTAGTGCAGGGTGGTGGCCCGGTCCAGCAGCGCGCGCGGGTTCGAGGACGCGAGGAGCGCGGGCGCGTCGTCGTGCGTGCCGTTCATGTAACGGATGGCGGCGAACCGGCCGACCTTGCGCTGCATGGCCTTCAGCGTCTCGGTGGCGCGGGCCGAGGTCTGACCGGCGATGACGGCCGCGCGCTGGGCCTGCTCCAGGCGTACCTTGAGGCCGTTGTACTGCTCGGTGAGCTGCTCGAGCCGGTCGCTCAACTGGCCGGCGCGCTGCCGGAGCGCGTCGATGCGCGGGCCTGGCCGGGCCGTGTCGGCCGGCGCGGCCGACACGGGCGGCGCGAGTCCGGCGATGACGAGGGCGAAGGTCGCGACCGCCGTACGGCGGGCCGTTCCCTTCCCGGGATGAAGAGGGTCGTGCGTGTCCGCGGTGCGGGATCGATCCATCCAGGTGCTCCTCTCCTCAGGCCGCCTACCGGGTTAGCTGACGGGTTCGGACGAGAAGGAGCCCTACCGCGAGCCGTCGGCGACGGACGCGGATTCACCCCGATGCGCAGGCGAGGAGACGCCCCCTGCCTCCGCGAATGGGTCCCCGGTTCCCCGGCGCGCCACGGCGCGACGGGCGATTCGGCGGTCCGGCCGTCTCTCGGCCGGTGACGACTCGCTGGAGATTAACGGATGGTGACGGAGCGTCCAACGAGAACATGCGGAGATGGCCCGGGGGATCCCAGGATGGTCACTCCGGGTGATGGGCGGCTGGTCCTTTGCGCCTAGACGCGGCGATCCCCGCCCGCCTCCGGAGCAGGAGCGGACGGGGATCGTACGGACGATGCCGCGCGGCGCGGCGCCGCGGCTCGGGCGGGCGAGGCTCAGGACAGGACGGACTCGGACTCCGTCTCGGACTCGATCGAGCCGTTCTGTGACACCGCGGCGTGCAGGGTGTTCCAGAACGCCAGCTCGACGTCCTCCTCCAGCTCCGCGATCTTGCCCCAGAACTCCTGGTCCTCGGCCTTCGCGGCGGCCTCGGCGGACAGGACCGGCATGAGCTGGGTGCTGGCGTCGGCCGCCTCCAGGTCGGCCACGCTGACCTCGGCGGGCAGCTCGACCGGCGTGCGGTGGTGCTTGCCGCGCTTGCGGACCCGGACGTTCGGCGCCGAGACGGGCACCTTGACCTTCGACTTGCCGACGGCCAGGGCCACGGTCCCGAACAGCACGACGGCGAGCAGCCCGGTCAGGGCGGCCTGCTGGTCCGGCAGGGGGGACGATGGGGCGGCCGGGTCGTGAGCCGCGGTGGTGTGCGCGTCGACCTGCGCCTGGACGTCCTTGCCGATCTCCTTGACGGCGGGCGGCGGCGCGGCGTGCTTCGGGGCGTAGTTCTGGTCGGTCTGGGCCGTCTGCTCGACGGCCGGCGCCGCCTTCACCTTCACCTTGGAGGGATAGCCGAACCCGACCACCTGGCTGATGTCCCGGGTGGCGCGCATCAGCGCGTTGTTGTGGTTGGCCTCGATGGTGTGCAGCGTGTGGCCGTCGACCCGCTCCACGATGCCGACGTGCTCGATGTCGCCGATGCTCTTGCCGCCCGACCACGAGAAGAACACGATCGCGCCGGGCTCGGCCTTGTGGCCCCAGGCGCCCTGCTTCTTGAACCACTTGGCGTGGTCGGGGGTATAGGCGAACTGGCCGGTCCAGTCCTCGACGCCGGCCTTGTCGGCCGCCCATGCGAGGAACATGTCGCACCAGGCCGACGTCTTGTAGACGGGGTCCTTGTCAACATGCTTGCTGTACCAGTCGCCGAATTTGGTGTAACCGCTGGCTTTCTCGTGATAGCCGAGCTGGCCCTTGGCGACCTCTAGCAGTTTCTGACCTACTGAATCCATTCGCTCCCCTTTTACCGCCTACCGGGTTAGCTGACGGGTTCGGGCCAGAGGTAGCCCTACCGTGCGTGACGGATTCACCCCGAGGGACTGATGGGTCCCCGGCTCCCGCGACGCTGGCTGCGTCGCCGGGACTCGGCGGTCGGTCTGCAACCCCCTGGTTGGAGGTTGGTCACAGCCCGATCTCGGCGCAATCTAGCCGAACTCTCGCAACAACGGCAACGCGTTCGGAAACGAAAGTCTGGCATCGCTCGCTCACCGAGCGTAGCCGGGCGTGGGTGCGTCCAGCCGGGTAACGTCCGAAAAGGCACTCTCACGTGCGGCGAAGCCGGAAAGGGGAGGCGGGCGGGAAAGGCGAGTGCCGCGCCCGCCACCAGGAAAAAGTGACGAACACGGCACTCGGGCCGGGCTCTCCTCGGCGGAGGTCCGGGCGGCGGCGCGTCGACGCCGCGACCGCCCGTCCGAAAACCGCCCTTATGCGGCTCAGTGCACCTCGGGGCGCAGGATGTCGATGCCGCGATTGTTGTCCGCGACGTACAGGTATCCCGCGTGCCAGTACGGCGCCCACGACATCGCGTCGGCCGGCCGGTAATAGGCCACCTGCTTCGGATGGGCCGGGTCGCGCACGTCGAGGAGACGGGTCCCCTGCGTGTAGAAGGACTGCGCCAGGAGGTCGTGGTGGACGTCGAAGTAGTGGGCCGAGCAGTCGTCGGTGTCCGTCCGGCTACCCTCCTGGCCCGCCACGCTCCACGTCCCGACCGTCCGCAGGCGGAACGGCTCCTCCGGCGTCGAGCGCCAGCCCTCGCCGTCGTACGAACCGCGCAGTGAGGCGATCACCAGCCGGCCGTCGTCGGCGCAGCCGGGGTTGAACGCCTCCTCGGTGATGTAGACGAGGTCGCCGTGGCCCGGCGCCTCATCGGCGGTGGAGCCGACCGGCCGGAAGGAGTTGTGCATGAACCTCGACGGCGCGGCGGTCTCGCTGACACCGCCGCCCGCGTACGGCACCGGGTCCCAGGCGCGCGCCACGCGCGTCGTGCGCCGGACGGGGTCCCAGTGGCGCCCCTGGGTCCAGTAGCCGCGCACGCCGCCGGCGCCGGACGCCCACGTCACCCCCGTCGCGTCGACCTGGATGTCGTGGACGTAGTCGGTCTTCCCGTCGTCGCGGCCGAGCTCGATCGGCTGCGGGAACGTCCGTGGACGGCGGGGGTCCTGTACGTCGGTCACCCAGACCGGGCGGCCGCCCCAGTCGGCGGGCATCCAGTCGGCCCTGGCGGGGCCGCCCGTCCACAGGTAACGGCAGCCGTCGACGCAGCTCGTCGTGTGCCCGGCGGGGACCTTCTCGTACGCCTGCTGCACCGGCTTCGCGGGGTCGGCGAGGCTCACGATGTAGATCCCGGACTCGCCGGTGTGCGTGTTGCCGCCGAAGGCGCGCGGGTCGCGGGCCATGAAGACCAGCTTTCGCCGCGGGTCGGCCTCGGTGTCCTCCGTCTCCCACATGCCCGGCATGGACAGCGCGCCGAGGGCCTTCGGCGCGGCCGGGTCGGTCACGTCGTATGTCTTCAGCCCGAAGGTCCCGGAGACGTACATCACCGTGCGGTGCCCGTACGTCAGGAAGCCGAGGGAGATCGCGCCCTTGGCGTCGGGAAGGGTGGCCGCGAGGCGCACTCCCTTGACGGCGGCGGAGGGCGGCAGCGGGACGGAGCGGATCTGGTGGGAGACGACGTCCTGCTGGACGGCGGGCTCGCTCGTCCGGGTCTCGTCGTCGCCGCCGGGTGGGCAGGCGAGGGCGGGGCCGGCCATCGTGACGACGGCGGTGGCCGCGGCCAGGACGGACAGGGACAGGGTGCGCGGGGTTGTCACATCTCTCCTCGGGGGCGGTCTGCGACGCCGCAGGCCGCGAACGGCCTGCGGCGCCGTGGCACGCCCGTCCATCCTCGCCGGACGGCGGCTCCCCGCCCTGTTCCGCCGCGTCCTCGTTCATCACGTCCTTAACCAAACCTGAAGCGGGCCTTAAGCACCTGCCGCGGCGGTTCCCCGGCCGCTTCGCTGAACGCCGGACGCGGTCTCAGGACAGGAGAGGGAACTCGTGCACAGCAGAATGATCGGCAGAAGGTCGTTCCTCGCGTCGACCGCCGCTCTCGGCGCACTCGCGTTCGGCGGCGGAACGACGGGATGCGCGCCGTCGTCGCGGGCCCGGAGCACGGCGGCGACCACAGGCGGCCTGCCGCTGACCGCGGTGAACCGGACCGGCAGGTACGCCGACGCGTCGATCCACATGTACGTCGTCGGGGTGGACCCGGCGACCGGCGCCCAGGGGCACGTGACGGCGGACGGCGCGTTCGTCCCGTGCACGGCGTCGGACAACGGGCCCGGCGGGTTCACCGACTACGCCATCCCGTTCCGGGACTCCGGCGAAGCGACCGTCGTCCTGCCGAAGATGTCGGGCCGGGTCTACTTCTCGATCGGCGACCGGCTGCGGCTGAAGGTCGTCACCGACGGGAACGGCAGGCCGGCCCTGCAGTATCCGGCGGGCTGGGTCGGCGCGGACCCGAACTACCGGATCCTCCACGACTGGATCGAGTTCACCCACAACGACGCCGGCATGTTCTGCAACACGACGATGGTCGACATGTTCAGCGTCCCGCTCGCCATCCGGCTCGCGGGCACCCGTACCCGGACCACCGGCACCCTCGTCGACGGGGGCCGGGACCGGATCTTCGCCGCGGTGGCCGCGCGCCCGGAGTTCGCCCGGCTGGTCGTCGGGGACCGGCTGCGGGTCATCGCGCCCGGGCACGGCGTCGAGGCCGGTCTCTTCCCGGCGGATTACTACGATTCCTACATCGACGCGGTCTGGAATGAGTACCGGCGCACGCCGCTGACGGTCCGCACGGACGCCGGCACGTACACCGGGACGGTCACCGGGGAGCGGCTGTCCTTCACCGGCGGGGCCCGGACCCCCGCGTCCATCGCCCGGCCGTCGACCCGCGACGTGCTGTTCTGCGACGGCGCGCTCGCGGCGCCGAACGACGGCGTCACCGGGCCGGTCGCCGCGATCCTCGGCGCCGCCTTCAACCGGTCGACCCTGCTCTCGGAGCCGCGCCAGCCGGCCGCGGACCCGGCCCGGTACTACCGGGTGCCGGTGACCAACCACTACGCCCGGGCGATGCACCAGGCGAGCGCGGACGGCGCCGCGTACGGCTTCGCCTTCGACGACGTGGCCGGCCACGCCTCCTACATCCAGGACGAAGCGCCGACGTCCGTGACGGTGACCCTCACGCCGTTCTGAGTCGGCACCTACATGGCCGGAACCGGTCACTGTGGGATTCAGGGGGCGAAACGCCGCCCGTGCCCCCACATCGGGTCCCGGCCGGTCGCGGGCGGCGGTCCGCCCGTCACCGTACGTTCCGTGTCGGCGCAGGTCGGACGCCGTGTCCCCGCGCCCGGCCGCCACCGGTCGCGGCGGGCTCCGCCGTCCGGGAGCCGCCGCGGCGGCCCGGCCCCGCGTCCGCGCCGCCCGTCCCGTCCGGCAGGACGGGACGGCGGATCCCCTGGTTCGGGGATCAGCGGCCGTTCGTCTTCCTGTTTGAATCAGGGACCGGGGAGATGGAGGGTGCCGGTGACGGAGGAGGCCGCGGTCATGAGGAAGACGACGTCCGGGCGGGTGGGCCGGTGACCGCGAGAGCCTCCGGCGCAGGAGGTACGCCCTCGGTCCCGGGACGGCCGGCGACCGGGTGCCGCGCGGGACGGTGGGGCCGATGACCGCCGGGGGAGCCCCCGGCACGGACGCCGCGCCCTCGGTCCCGGGCGAACCGGCGCCCCGGCGGTACGCCGGGCGGGTCGGCCTGGTGACCGGGGGAGCCTCGGGTATCGGCGCCGCGACCGCGGTCCGCCTCGCGGCCGAGGGCGCCGCCGTGCTGATCGTCGACGTGTCCGCCGAGGGGGAGGCCGTCGCGGCGCGCGTCCGGGAGGCCGGGGGCCGGGCCAGGTACCTGGCCGGGGACGTCAGCCGGGAGGACACCTGGGACCGCGCCGCCCGCGTGGCGGAGGAGGCGTTCGGCCCCGTCGACGTCCTCGTCAGCAACGCGTACGTCGTGGACGTCGCACCGGCCCACGAGCTGTCCCCGGAGTCCTGGCGCCGCCAGATCGACGTGTGCCTGACGGCGGCGTTCCTGGGCGCGCGGCGGCTCCTGCCCGGCATCGCCGAACGCGCCGGCGCCATGGTGATCACCTCGTCGGTGCACGCCCTCGTCGGGCTGCCCGGTCACCCCGCGTACGCCGCCGCCAAGGGCGGGCTGGTCGCGCTGACCCGGCAGCTCGCCGTCGAGTACGGCCCCGCCGCGCGGGTCAACTGCGTGATCCCCGGCCCGATCATGACCGCGGCCTGGGAGCGGGTGGACGAGACCGACCGCGCGAAGAGCGTCCAGGCCACCGTCCTGCGGCGGTTCGGCGAGCCGGAGGAGGTGGCCGCGGCGATCACCTACCTCGCGTCGCCGGACGCCTCCTTCGTGACCGGCGCCGCCCTCACCGTGGACGGCGGCTGGAGCATCGCGCGGGACTCCGCGTGAGGGGCCGCGCCGGCGAACGGGACGGTGGGTGACCCGTGGCGTTCTACGGTGGCCGCGGGCTGCACGGTCAGACCGTGGAGGCCGTCGCCAACATGATCTTCGCCGGGGAGTTCCAGGAAGGCGACGGCATCGACGTCGCCGGCCTGCAGAAGCGGCTCGGCGTGAGCTCCACGGCGCTGCGCGAGGCGCTGAAGGTGCTGACGGCCAAGGGCCTCATCCTCGCCCGGCCCAAACGCGGCACGTTCGTCCGGCCCCGGTCGGACTGGAACCTCCTGGACGGCGACGTCATCCGGTGGAAGTTCGCCGCCGGGCCGGACGACGCCTTCCTCCGCGACCTGCACGAGATCCGGTCCATCATCGAGCCGAGCGTCGCCGGGCTGGCCGCCTTCCGCCGCGACACCGTCCAGCTCATCGCCCTGGAGCGGGCGCTGCAGCGGATGGAACGGGCGCGCGGGGACACCGAGGTGACCGCCGCCGACGTCGAGTTCCACCGCGCGCTGCTCGTGGCCACCGGCAACGAACTGCTGATCCGGATGGACGTCATGATGGGCGCCGGCCTGGCCGGTCGCGACGCTCTGGTGCACGGAGTGGTCGGCGGCGCCGACGCGATCCCGAACCACCGGGCGGTCCTGGAGGCCGTGCGGGCCGGCGACGGCGACGCCGCCGAGGAGGCCATGCGGGCGCTGCTGCTGCGCGCCTGGCGGGATCTGCACCGCGTACGAGGCGAACACGGCGGGATTCGGGGCAGAGCACAGGAATGAAGATCGCCAAGATCGAGACGTTCCTCGTCCCGCCCCGATGGCTGTTCTGCCGTGTCGAGACCGACGACGGCCTCGTCGGATGGGGCGAGCCGGTCGTCGAGGGCCGCGCCGAGGTGGTGCGGACGGCCGTCGACGTGCTCGCCGAGTACCTCATCGGACGTGACCCGCTGCGGATCGAGGACCACTGGCAGGTCCTGACCAAGGGCGGGTTCTACCGGGGCGGCCCGGTGCTGTCGAGCGCGGTCGCCGGGCTGGACCAGGCGCTGTGGGACATCGCGGGCCGGTGTTACGGAGCGCCGGTGCACCGCCTGCTCGGCGGACCGGTGCGCGACCGGGTCCGCGTCTATGCCTGGGTGGGCGGCGACGAGCCCGCCCGGCTGCGGGAAGCGCTCACCGAGCAGGTGGAGGCCGGATTCACCGCCGTGAAGATGAACGCCTCCGGCCTGCTGTCCAGCATGCCCACCGCGGCGGAGATCGGCCGGATCGTCGAACGCGCCGAGGTCGCGCGGGAGGTGCTCGGCCCTGCCCGCGACTTCGCCCTCGACGCGCACGGCCGGGCGACCGTGCCCGCGGCCCGCCGGATCCTCGCCGCCGTCGCGCCGTTCCACCCGATGTTCGTCGAGGAGCCCGTCGCCCCCGAGCACCTGTCCCGGCTCGGTGACCTGGTGAGCGGCACGACGGTGCCGGTCGCGCTCGGCGAACGGCTGTACTCCCGCTCCGACTTCCTGCCCGCCCTCCAGGCGGGGCTGTCGATCGCCCAGCCCGACCTCTCACACGCCGGCGGGATCTCCGAGACACGGCGCATCGCGGCGGTCGCCGAGGCGTACGACGTGCAACTCGCGCCGCACTGCCCGCTGGGTCCGATCGCGCTCGCCGCCAGCCTGCAGGTCGCGTTCGCGACGCCGAACTTCCTGATCCAGGAGCAGAGCGCCGGCATCCACTACAACACGGACGCGGACCTGCTCGACTACGTCCTGGACCGGGCCCCGTTCACCTTCGTCGACGGGTACGCCGTACGGAACGACCTGCCCGGTCTCGGCGTCTCGGTGGACGAGGCGGCGGTACGCGAGGCCGACCGGCGGCCGCACGCCTGGCGCAACCCCGTATGGCGCCACGACGACGGTTCCCTGGCCGAGTGGTGAGCGAGGCCATGGCGCCCCGGACCGAGCGAGGCCGTGGCACCCTGGACGGCGTGACAGGGCAGGGCATGACGGCGCACGGACCCATCGACCGGACGACCGACCGAGCCGACCGGATGACGGACCGGACAGGGGACCGGTCCGGTTGGGCGCTCGGCCGGACCGACCCCCTCTCGGAGCGCAGGACATGAGCATGACGCGGCGGCGGGCCGCGGCGGGGGGCCGCCGGCCCACCGGCCGTCAGGATGACATCGCCCGCACACTCGAGGTCGTCACCATCGGCGAGGCCATGGCCGCCCTGCGCGGCGACGGCCCGCTCCGGCTGGGCGGCCCGCTCACCCTCTCGATGGCCGGCGCCGAGGCGAACGTCGCGATCGGACTCGCCCGCCTGGGCCACCGTGTCCGGTGGGCGGGTGTCGTGGGCGCCGACGAACTCGGCGAGCTGGTGCAGCGCACCCTGCGGGCCGAGGGCGTCGACGTGGGAACGGTACGGCAGGACCCGACCGCGCCGACCGGCCTGCTCCTGCAGGAGCATCGGGTGGCCCACGTCACGCGCGTGCACTACTACCGATCCGGTTCCGCCGGATCGGCCCTGCGCGCCGACGACGCCGACGCCGCGCTGCCCGCCGCCGAACCGGCCCGGTTCCTGCACGTCACCGGCATCACCCCCGCCCTCGGCCCCGATCCGCGCCTCGCGGTCGAACGCGCCGTGCGCCGCGCCCGCGAGGCCGGCACCCGGATCTGCCTGGACGTGAACTACCGATCCCGGCTGTGGTCGCCCGACCTGGCCGCCCGGGTGCTCGGCGAGCTCCTGCCCTGCGTCGACGTCCTGATCGCCTCCGAGGACGAGCTTCCGCTCGTCGCGGGCGGGGAGACCGGCGAGGAGCGTGCGGCCGGCCAGCTCCTCGATACCGGGATCGGCGAGGTCGTCGTCAAGCACGGTGGCGCGGGGGCACGGGTCTGGTCGGCCGCCGGCGCCGTACGGATGCCCGCGCGCACCGTCCCGGTGACCGGGACCGTCGGCGCCGGTGACGCCTTCACGGCCGGCTACCTGTCCGCCGTCCTCGACGACCTGCCGATCGAAGACCGGCTCGACCGTGCCGTCACCGTCGGAGCCTTCGCGGTGGCCGCCGCCGGGGACTGGGAGGGCCTGCCCACCCGCGCCGAACTGCCGCTGCTGTCCGCGCCCGACGGCGGCACCATCCGCTGACGCTCCGGGCCGGGTGTGCCGCCGGGGACCGGGAACCGCGCCTGACGCTCCGGGCCGGACCGCGTGCCGCCGGGGACCGGGAACCGCACTGCCCGGAACGGCGCGGCCGTCCGCGTCCCACGGCGGCGCCGTCCGGTGGCGCGCCGGGCCGGACGGGGCGCGCCCTCAGGCTCGGGCGGCGGCGCGGACGGCGTCCTCGATCGGCGTGTCACCGCCGACGAGTTCGAGGGTCCGACCGGCGGTGCCAGGGGTGTCGAGCAGCGCGGCGACCACCCGCGCCACGTCGGCGCGGGTCACCGTACCGCGCGGCACGGACTCCTCCAGCCGGACGCGGCCGGTCGCCGGGTCGTCGGTCAGGCCGCCCGGGCGCAGGACCGTCCAGTCCAGGTCGCGCCCGCGCAGGTCCTCCTCGGCGGCCGTCTTGGCCGCGATGTAGGCGGCCCAGACGTCGTCGCGACCGGGCTGCGGCGGCCTGCCCGCGCCCATCGAGGAGATCTGCACGAACCTGCGGACCCCGGCCCGCTCGGCCGCGTCGGCCAGCAGCACCGACGCGGCGCGGTCCACGGTGTCCTTGCGGGCGGCACCGCTGCCCGGCCCCGCGCCCGCCGCGAACACGACCGCGTCCGCCCGGTCCAGGTGGACCGCGACGTCCTCCAGGCTCGCGGACTCCAGGTCGCAGACGACCGGGGCGGCGCCGGTGGCCGCGACGTCGGCGGCGTGGTCCGGGTTGCGGAACAGGCCGACGACGCCGTCACCGCGCGCAGCCAGCAGCTCTTCGAGAAGGAGGGCGATCTTGCCGTGTCCTCCCGCGATCACGATTCTCATGCGCTTCCCAACGTGCCGATGCCCTGAAGATCTTCCCTCGGCCCGCCGGCCGGGCTCCTCACCCGATCTCCAGCACGATCTTCCCCCGGGTGTGGCCCTCGGCGCTCAGCCGCTGTGCCTCGGCCGCCTCGCCCAGCGGGAAGGTCTTCGCGACGGCGACGTTCAGCCGCCCGTCGTCGGCCAGGCCCGCGAGCGCGGCGAGGTCGGTCGGATCCGGCCGGACGAAGACGTACCGTCCCCCGCGGTCCCGGACGGACGGGTCGATGATCGACGCCCAGCGTCCCTTGTCGGTCAACAGCCCCGGCGTGACGTCGATGGCCTCGCCGCCCACGAGGTCGAGGGCGGCGTTCACGCCGCCCGGTGCCAGGCGACGCACCTCGTCCGCGAGGCCCGGCCCGTACGCGACCGGTTCGGTGCCGAGCTCGCGCAGGTAGTCGTGGTTGTGCGGGCCGGCCGTGCCGATGACGCGGGCGCCCTTGGCGCGGGCGATCTGCACGGCGAACGAGCCGACGCCGCCGGCGGCCGCGTGGACGAGCACGGTGTCGTCGGGAGTGATGGCCAGGGCCTTCGTGAGCGCCTGGTAGGCGGTCAGCCCGGCCAGCGGGAGCCCGGCGGCCTCGGCCCAGGACAGTCTCTTCGGCTTGCGGCCCAGCGTGCGCAGCGGAGCCGAGACCAGTTCGGCGTACGTGCCGCGGCCGATGTGGTCCTCCCGGACGTACCCGATGACCTCGTCACCGGGGGAGAACTCGCTGACGGCCGGGCCGACCCGCTCGACCACGCCCGCCATGTCCCAGCCGGGGATGACGGGGAAGTCCGTGGTGAACAGACCGTCGAGGTTCCCTTCCCGGATCTTCCAGTCCACCGGGTTCACCCCGGCCGCCTTCACGCGTACCAGCACGAAGTCCGGTCCGACCTTCGGATCGGGCACGTCGGTGAGTTCGAGTACGTCCGGGCCGCCGTAGCGGTGCATCGTTATCGCTTTCACACCACCAGCCTTACCAGCGTCCGCTCGCTAACACCTCGATCGGCGCCGGGCCGCGCCGGGAGCGGCCCCTTCCGGGGCCGGCCCGGCGTGGAGCGCGTCGTCCTCAGCGGAACCGGGCGTAGCCGGCCAGCCCCAGCAGGAGGAGTGCCGTGGGGCCGAGCACGACGAGCGCGGTCAGCAGGACACCGCGGCCCAGTTGGTACGTGAGGGGAACGAGCCGTTCGGACCGGCCGGGGGCGCGCCACGAGCCCCGCCCTTCCGCCGCGCCCGCCCCTGCCGCGTCCGATCCCGCCGCGTCCGACCCCGCCGCGCTGGGCGGTTCCGCCGTGCCCGGTCCCGCGGCGCCTGACCGCTCCGTGGTGGCGGGTCGGTCGTCGCGGGCCCGGCCCGGGGAGTCCGCCGGGCCGCGGTCCTGCCCGTCGATCGGCAGCCCGACCGCCCAGCCGAACAGGTCGGCGAGGGCGGCCGACGGGGTGTCGAGGCCGGAGGCGAGGTAGCGGACGTGCCCGGCGGTGCGGTCGAGCGTGCGGATCGTGTTGCCGAGACCGACGCCCTCCAGCCAGCCGCGAACGTCCTCCTCGACGTCCCGGCCGACCGACGTCCGGCGCAGGACGTCGGCCTTGGTGACGACCACGGCGATGCGACGGTGCCGGCCCTGGTCGGCGCGGGAGCGCAGGTCGGCCAGCAGCCGCTGCAGCGTGTCGGCGGGGTCCTCCTCGGACGTCGCGGTCGCCTCGACCAGCAGCCGTTCCTCACGGGACAGCGCCGGGCGCAGCTCGGGCAGGGCGAACGGGTCGATGACGAACAGCAGCGCCTCGCCGTGGTCGAGGTAGCGCAGCCGCTCGACCCGCGTCGCCCCGGTGTGCAGCTCACCGGCCGGGTCGAACAGGTAGAGGATCCGGTGGCCCGCGGGCAGCGTCACGTCCAGCATCGTCGCGGCGGGCAGCTCCGGCCCGGTCTTGGCCAGGCGTCCGCCGGCGTCGAGTTCGGCCAGGGCGTCGGCGTAGGCGCCCGCGTCGCGCGCCTCGACGAACTCCGCGCGCCCACCGGACGCGGCGGCGCCGGCGCGCAGCGCCCGTACCGCCAGGAACATCAGCGTGGTCTTGCCGGCGGCGGGCCCGCCGACGAACGGCAGCGGCTCGACCCGCGCCCGGCCGATCCGCCCGGGCAGTGGGCGTCCGCAGTGCGGGCAGTAGGCGCTGAGCCGGAACCGGCCGAGCAGGATCGTCGTGGGCAGCCGGGCGCCGCACCGGCAGACGTGCCGGAACGCGCCCAGCCGGTTCGGGACCAGCCGGAAGTGCCGCGCGTCGCAGTTCGGGCAGGCGTACGCGGGCAGCGCCAGCCGCTCGTAGCAGCCCGGATGGGGACAGGCGACCAGGATCCGGCGGTAGGCGGTCCAGAGCCGCTCGACCGTCCCGAGCACCAGGACGCAGGCCGACCAGGCGACCAGGCCGGCGCCCGCCACCGACACGGTCACCACGGCGAAGGCCACGGCGGCGACGGCCAGCGGCAGGGCCGACAGCAGGATCCCGGCGCACAACCCGAGCCAGATCGGGAACACGGCGAGCCCCTGGGGGAGAGGCAGCATCCGCGCCGTCAGTGTGGTGACGGCCCCGCGCGCCTCCGCCAGGCACCAGGGGATCGTCCGGAGCGTCAGCGTCCGGGCGTCCCGCCAGACCTGGTCGAGGAGGTACTGCGGGTACACCGGGTCCGGCGCGTCGGCCGCCGGCCGCGGCACGGCGGACGGCCCGTCCAGCCTGACGGCCGTCAGGGTCCGCCACGCGACGACGGCGAACCGGCCGATCCCCGCGCCGGTGGCCGCGACCAGGGCGACCGGTACGGCGACCGGGACGACGAACACGAACTCGACCCATACCAGGCCGACCCAGAGGCAGAACAGCAAGACGTAGACGACGGGCATCGCGTCACGCCCCCCGCCGCGCACGCCGCCATGCCGCGGCCAGTCGCGGGTCGCGGTCGGTGAGCGCCGACTCGACCTGCCGCCGGGCGAACCTCCCCAGCCCGTCCGCCCACGCCGCGATGGCCGCGACGGCCACACCGGCCTCCGTGAGGCGCGCCTCGACCTCCGCCAGGTCCGTGCGGCCGTGCCGGTCCAGGCCGGCGGCCGGCCAGGGTTCCGCCAGGTCGTCGCGTACGGTGTCGGGCGCCGCGACGAGCATCCGGGCCCGCGCCGCGGGCGAGCGGCCGGCGAAGACGCGGGAGACACCGGCCAGCGCGCGTTCGTGCAGCGGCTCGCCCCGCCGCAACGTGGTCAGGAATACGGCGACGTCCTCCTCGGAGCCGACGCGCAGCGCCCGCTCGTAGGTCAGGACCATGCGCGCCGCGCCGGCCAGGGTCGGCAGCCGGTCATGGATCAGCCGGGCGAGCCGTACGCCCTCCTCGGCCTCCAGCGGCAGGCCGTCGAACACCCGGCGGGGCAGGGCGCGCAGGACGGCGAACCGCCGCATCGCCGGGCCCAGCCGTTCCACCAGCCACCGGCACTCCGGCACCGTCGGCGGCTCCGTCCACAGCACGCCGAGCAGGTCTTCGATGTCGGGCAGGCCGTGAGGTTCGAGCTCGACCAGCGCGGCGGTGGCCGTCAGGCGGTCGGCGCGCGCGGACAGGACCAGGCCTCCGGTGCGCGGGGCACGCGTCCAGTCCCGGTCGCCGAGCGCGGCACACGCCTCGGGCGTCAGCATCGCCCGCCGGACCGCCGAGGCGCTCGCCTCCAGTCCGGTCACCACGCCGGAGGCCATCGCCTCCCGCCAGAGCGGCGGAGTCGCCTCGACCGCCGCGGCCACGTCACCCGCGCCACGCCGCGCGCAGGCGGCCGCCGCCGCGACCAGATGGTCGGCGTCCACCGCGCCGCCGACCTGGACCGCGAGGTCGACGACCCCGGCGAGCGCCCGCAGGTCCGGCGCTCCGGTCATCGCCGTCCGGAAGTCCTCCGGCAGCCCGTCGCGCAGCCGTACCCCGGTCAGCCGCGGCCGTAGCGCCGGGTCCGCCAGGGCCAGCCGGACACAGCACTCGGCCGCCTCCGGCACCGCGTCCGCGAGCGCCGCCGCCAGTTCGAAGCCGACCGCGGGCAGCGCGGGCCGCAGCGACGGCCAGGTCCAGCCGGGCACCCCGCGGGCGCGGACCAGTCCGGCGGCCACCGCCTGCTCGCCGGCGGAGACGGCCGTGTCCCCTCGGCACAACGCGAGCAGCGCCGCCGCGCCATCGAGCGCGGACACCCCGCCGCCCCGGAGGTGAGGAGAGCCGCCCGCCGCGCCGTCGGGCGAGGGGACCTCCCCGTTCCGCGCGGGACGCGCGCCGCCCGCCGCCGCGGAGCCGGCCGAGGGGACCTCCCCGTCCTGGAGGTGACGCGGCGCGCCCGCCGTACCGCCGGGCGAGGAGGTCTCCCCGTCGGTGGAGCGCCCGGAGCCCCGGGAGCCCCGCGCCGCCGCGTCCTCGAGAGCGCCGGGACCCTGCGGTCCGTCGGCGATCAGCTCCCCAACCGCGTCGATGCCGTCCAGGTCACCGGTCCGCCAGCAGTCCGTGATCACCCGCGCGAACCGGCCCGGCCGCGCGCCGTCCGGGGCGAACGGTTCGTCGAGGCGGAAACCGCCGTCCGGGCAGGCGGCCGGGACGGTGCCGACGATGACCTGCGGCGCGGCGTCCGGGGCGGCGGCGTACGTCGTGAACGAGAGCTGCGCCGCGAGGTCCGCGGGCAGCGAGTACGACGTCACCGCGATCCACCGGGCGACGACCTCGACGTCCTCGGCGACCAGGACCACCCGGCCGTGGCCCGCGTCCACCACCGTGGCGACGGCGTCGAGGAGCGCGGCGAGGCGGTCGTGCGCCCGCTCGCCGCCGAGCCGTCCGACGAGCGTCTCCGGGTCGAACGCCGTGCCGGGCGTCAGGACGGCCGCCGCCGGATCGTCCGCCGGCACGGCGGCGTCCCACAGGGGGGAGTCCCAGAACTCGATCGGCCGCAGCCCCTCCATCTCCTCCGGAGTGGCCACGATCGCCTGTCCGAGGAAGTTGCCGTACCGGCCCGAGTAGTCGCGGCCGGTGTACCGGCAGCGGGCCAGCACGGCGTACTCGTCCGCGCGGCCGTAGGTCAGCGCGGTGGGGAAGCCCGCCAGCTCCTCGGGGCCCGGCGCGGACGGCGCCCCCGGCGGGGGCCGGTACGCCATGTACGAGGTGACCGCGCCGATGACGTCGGGCGGTGTGTCCGGGCTCATCTCGACGAACTGGAAGCCCGATCGGCCCGTCGGCCCGCGCTCGACCGAGGTGTAGTCCAGCCGCCAGATCATCCGCGGGCCCCGTCGAGCATCCCGAACCGGTACAGCAGCCACAGCAGCGGATCCTCGACGCGGTACGGACGGATGCCCCCCGTACCGACCGCGCCGTCGCGTGGCAGACCGCCCAGCGCGGAGACCCCGAACAGGCCGTACTCGGCGTACTCGTGCCCCAGGTAGCGGTCGAGCTCCCCGGCCTGCCAGTCGTACAGCAGCGCGCGGACCTGCTCCTGCACGGCCTCCCGGTCGTCCAGGTCGAGCGCGTCGGTCCGCTCGCGGTGCCGCTGCAGCGCCCCGTCGAGCGGCAACGCGTCGACCTTGGTGAGCGCCACGGCGGCGGGGACCGGCAGCCGCCTGCCGTGCGGGACGTCCCGGCCGGCGCGCAACAGCTCGGTGACCCGGGCGATGACGTTGACGGGGTCGCCGTCCGGGTCGCCGTCCCCGGTCTTCAGCTCCAGGGGGTCGATGAGGAAGATGATGGCGTCGGCCGCCGCGAGGTAGCGCAGGTGCAGGTCGGTGACGTCCCGGCTGCGCAGGTCCTCACCCGCCGTGTCGAACAGCACCAGCGTCAGGGACATGTCCCGCTGCCGCAGGCGCCGGCGCCGGGTCCGGGTGAGGAGGTACACCAGCGGGTCGCGCGGCGTCGTCACGGCGCTGGCGGTCGCGGGCAGCAGCCGCCGCTCCCCGAACAGCGGCCGGTGGAAGTCGCGCTTGTAGCGCTCGATCGTGCGGTCGTCGCAGGCGACGAGCGAGGTGCCGAGCTCCGCGCCGATCCGGTGTGACAGCTCGTGCAGCAGCACCGAGATGTAGGTGCTCTTCCCGGAGTTCTTCGCGCCGACGAGGGCCACGATCTTGCCCGGTGTCTCGCAGTACGCCGCGGGCAGCGGGTTGTGGCACTCCGGGCACGCGCGGCGGGCCGTGGTCCGCCCGCACTCGGGGCAGGCGGCACGGCGGACCGGAGCCCGGCCGATCAGCAGGCGCGCCGGCGGCTCCGGCGGGCCGAAGACCGGGGGCAGCGACGCGGCCGCCGCGGACCCGGTGTAGGCGGCCAGCCGCTCGTCGAGCCGCGGCGCGCAGCCGGGGCCCCGTCCGGGACCGCCCGCGCAGCGGAACGCGATCCGTTCGCGCTCCACCCGCGCGAAGCAGTAGGGACAAGTGATCGACGGCATCAGCCCTCGCGTTCCGGTCGAGCGTCGCCCCGCCCGGAGGCCGTGCGGGAGCCGGGGCGGTCGTGTCCCGCGTCGTATCCCATCCTCAGCCCACCTTCAGGTGGCGGACCGGGGGGTCGCGCAGGTCGATTGTGTCGTCTTCGGCGAAGCAGCGCAGCCAGTACGGCCGGGCCAGGCGCGGCAGCGCGACCTCGAGGCGCGCGGGCACGTCGACGTCGTCCCAGGTCATCACCGTCCGGCCGTCGCCGGGCCGCTGCGGCATGGGACCCGACCTGGTCACCAGGACCAGCCGCCGCAGGCGTACGGGGACGGCGGCGGACAGGGTGACGGTCAGCGGGCCGCGCAGGCGGGGGCGGCGCACCTCGTAGCCGACGGCGGTGCGGCCCGGCACCACGGTGGTCACGGGCGAGCCGGTGACCCGCCGTCCCCGCGCCGTCCCCGCCGCGGCGACCTCGATGGTGACCGTCTCGTCCGCGGGCGCCGGGAGGCGCACCCCGCCGTGGGCGTCGTACCCGGCACGGCCGACGGGCAGGCGGCGCGCGTCGCCGGTGCCCGACCACCAGGCGACCTCGACCTCGGTGACGTCCGGCGGCCAGTCGAACCCCAGGATGATCATCTCGCCGCGCCGCTGGGCGATCAGTTCGCGTGGGGGCGTCAGGCTCACGTGCTCGCGGTACGCGCCGACGGTGGCGAGGTCCCCGGCGACCGACACGGACAGCAGCACGCCCGGGCCCGTCTCGACCGTGAGGCCACCCGGAGCGGGGACCGCGCGCAGCACCCGGCCCACCCGCCGAACGTCCTCCAGCGGCAGGGTCGTGCCGGGCGGCCAGGGCGGCGGCCCGTCCATCGCGACGAGCTCGACCTCGCCGTCGGCCGGCGGGTCGAAGGTGACGACGAGCCGCCCGGCGGGGTCGTGCTCGACGTCGAACCCGGTCACGGGGCCGGGCCGGGCGGCGGGCGTCGCGGCGGCGTGCACCCCGGCCGTCACGGTCTCCCCGCCGTCGGCGCCGAGGTACGCGGCGGCGATGCGGTAGTGGTAGGTCGTCCCGTTGCGCACGGTCTCGTCGCGGAAACCGGTGCGCGCCGCCGGGACGGGCGTGCCGTCCCGGGTCACGATGACGCGGATCGCCTCGGGCGGGCAGGACCACCGGGCCGCGACCACGCCGTCCGCGGCGGTCACGGTGACGTCCGCCGGCTCGGGACGCACGAGGACCGGCCCGGCGACCGCGGGCGCCGACGCCGCCGAGCCGCGTACGGCGAACACCGCGTAGTAGACGGGCGCGTTGAGGGGAGGCGCGGGGTCACGGGCGTGCGCCGCCTCCGCCGCGAGCCGCTCCCCGTCACCGGGGTGCCGGGGGACCCGCCCCAAGCAGCGCAGCACCACGTACCCGATCTCACCGACGCGGGACGGTGACGGCGACCAGGACAGCGCGACGGCGGCGCCGTCGACGGCCGCCTCGAGCCGTCCGGGCGCCCGGGGCGGCAGCCCGGCCTGCAGTTCGGCGGCGCCGGGCAGGTCGCCGACCAGCCGCAGCGCGTCGGCGAGCCGCAGCCACGCCCCGTCGGGGTCGGACAGCAGGAGGGACGCCGCCTCCTGGCGTAGCGCCGTCGCCGCGGCCACCCGCCGCCGCGCCTCGTCCGCGAGGACCCGTGCGTCGTCCACCAGGGCCCGCCCGTCGCCGGCCGGCTCGCCGGCGAGCTCGGCCAGTTCGGCGGCCGCCTGCACCTCGCCCGCGTCGATGAGGTCGCGCAGCCGCGCGGTCAGACCGCCCGCCGGGGCGGTCTCCCGCCGGATCGCGAAGACCAGGCGGCGCGCGTCGTCGCGGTCCACCCCGAGCTCGTCGGCGGCGTACCGCAGCAGCGCGCCCTCCGAGGCCCGCTGCTGGTGCCGTGCGCGCAGCCGCGCCACGACGTCGTACCGCACCAGCTCCGCCAGCCGGGCGCCGACCTGACGCACCGCGACCAGGACCGTGTCGGCGTTGGTGCGGTTCCCGTCGTGCGGCCGCCGGCTCCACTGCTCACCGACCCGCTGTGCCGCGGGCCGCAGGTCGGGGGTCCCACCGAGGACGCGGCCCGCGTGCGGCTCGCCGGTCAGGAACTCGCGCAGGTGCCGCAGGCCGAGGGCGTCCAGCGCGTCACGGGCCCGCGCGTACCCGGCGTAGGGCGGTGCGGCCGGCAGCGGGTCCGGCTCCCGGATCTCGATGCCGGCGGCGCGGGCGACGTCCGCGGCCTCGCCGCCGATCTCCCGCAGGTCGGCGGGTGACAGCATGCGCAGGTCCCCGGCGGCGTCCAGCAGCCGGTCCCGCAGCTCGGCACGGCGGCGTCCGGCCCGGTCGCCCGCGGCGGCGATCTCGGCGCGCAGCGGCGCCAGGTCGCCCGCCGCCGCCCGCTCGAACAGCGGCGCGAGCCTCAGGTGCTCGCCTTCGAGACGGTCGACCAGCCGGCGGAACCGCAGCTGGCCCCGTGCCTTGCGCCAGCAGGTGCGCACGCGTTTGACCCGGTCGGCCACCTCGCGGGCGACCAGCGGATCCGGCAGGGCGTACCGCAGGCGCAGGTCGTCGGGCGGCTGGTCCCCGGCCGCCCGGGCGGGCTCCAGCACCTCCCGGACATAGCGCCGTTCGTCAAAGACCACTAGGCGGCCCTAGTCGACGCGTATGTGGGCCAGGTCGGTGCGTGACTGGTGCACCTCTTCGTCGGACATGCCGCCGACCCGTACCTCGAGCGTGAGCTCCTCGGTGGTCTCCTTCTCCACGGCCGTGACGTGCAGCAGCCCGGAGGTGTCGAGGGCGAACGTCACCTCGATGGGCCAGCCGGCGGGTTTGCCGGGCGGGATCTTCAGCTCGCCGTCGGCGATGGGCGTGTTGTGGGCGACCTCGGTCGATTCCGTGCTGCCCGCCTGCTCGACCACGATGATCTTGACGATCGTCTGGTCCTCCTCGACGGTGCCGAACTCGCGGGTCTTGCCGCGGGGAAGTGCGTCATTGGCGTGCACGAGGTGGACGACGTGCTCCTGCTCGGTGTCCGGGTCCAGCGCGATGATGCCGAACGCGCGGGAGGCCACGGTCGTGATCTGCCGGGCCGCCATCCGCTCCTGCTCGGTCTCGGACAGGCCGGCCCGGGTCGCCAGGTCGAGCGCCTGGTCCGTCTCGCCCTTGGCCAGGAGTTGACGGTAGGTCTCCTCGAAGGCGTACAGCGCGGCGCCCTTGGCGACCGCCAGGTCGGGGTCCTGCAGGCGAGGGCTGAGGGCCAGCTCGCCGGCCAGCCGCCGCTGCACGGCGGGCATCTTCGTGGAGCCGCCGACGAGCACCAGGTCGTCGTAGTCGGACACGCCCTTGCTCGCCGCGGTGGCGAGCGTGCGGCCGGTGATCTCGATGGTGCGGTCGAGCAGGTCCTTGGTGATCTCCTCGAACTTGTCGCGGGTCAGCTCGACCGTCGCGACCCGGCCCTCGTGCATGACGCGGACGACGTGCCGGGTGCGCAGCGACAGGGCCTTCTTGGCCTCCTCCGCGTCGTGCCGCAGTTGCTGCTCGGTGTGCTTGTCGTCGAGGGGGTCGCCGACGTCGGGGTGCTCCTCGGCGAACCGTCCGGCGAGGTACTCGACGACCCGGGCGTCCCAGTCGGCGCCGCCCAGCTCGTGGTCGCCGTCGGTGCAGACCACGGAGATGTCGCCGCCGCGCAGGGTGATGACCGTGGTGTCGAAGGTGCCGCCGCCGAGGTCGTACACCAGGATCGTGCGGTCCGCGGACCCGCCGTCGGCGTCCTCGCCGTCGGCGGCCGTCGAGGGGTTGAGCACGCCGTACGTGATGGCGGCGGCGATCGGCTCGGAGATGATGTCGATGACGTTCAGGCCGGCGATGCGGCCGGCCTTGCGTGTGGCGTCCCGCTCGGCGGCGCCGAAGTAGGCCGGCACCGTGATGACGACGTCGCTGACCTCCTCGCCGGTGGTCGACGTCGCGTCGGCCACCAGCTTGCGCAGGACGAACGCGGAGATCTCCTCGGGGGAGTAGTCCCGCTCGTGCAGCTCGCGCGGCACCTCGTGGCCCATGTCCCGCTTGATCAGGCTGACCACCAGGTCGGGGAACAGCACCGCGGTGTCCTTCGCCGGCGCGCCGACGACGACGTTGTCGGCCGACTCGAAGTAGACGACCGACGGCGTCGTGTCGGTGCCCTCCATGTTGCGCAGCACGGCCGGGCGGCCGACGTCGTCGATGCGCGCGATGCACGAGTGGGTCGTGCCCAGGTCGATACCGTAGACAGCCATCTCAATCTCCTCCGACGGGTTCGGCCGCCACCCGGGCGACGATCACCTCGGCACGTCGTGCGATCCGGTCACCTCGGACGAAGCCGGCCCGCTGCACCCTGGCGACGGTGCCGTCGAGCTCCGCGTCGTCCACGTCCTGGACGCCCGCCGGACGGTGCCGCGCAGGGTCGAACGCCTCACCGGCCGCCACGGGCATCCGCTCGACGCCGGTGCGGGCGAGCACCTCGGCCAGCTCGTCGGCGATCGCCGCCAGCAGCACCGGCGTGTGGGCCGCGTCCACCGTCTCCCGCTCGGCCTCCCGCCGCACCAGGTCGTAGAGGCGGTACAGCGCCGCGCGTACCGGCTCGAACGCCGCCTGCAGCTCGCCGTGGCGCAGCCGCTGGTTGTCCTCGTACAGCCGGTCGATGACGCGCTCGCGGTGCGCCGCCCGCTCGTGCTCCCGGCCGACGGTCTCGGTCAGCCCGGCCAGCAGCGAGCGGATCTCGTCGAGCGACGCCGCGCCGGACGGCCCGGGGCCGCCGGGCGACCCGCCCCCGGCCGGCGGAGCGCCGGCCCCCTCGCCGGGGGGACCGCCGGGCACCCCGGCGGACCGGCCGGCGTCGCCGGCCGGCGGGGAGCCGGTCCCACCGATGGGGGACTGGGGGTCAAGGGGCATGGTCTCGCACCATAACTCTGAGTGAGCAGGGACGTCAGCCCATTCTCCCCATCACCGGAAGCGGGCACCACCCTTCCGGGAAGTTCGGTGTCGCCACCCGTCACTTTTCCGCGCCCACCGGCCCGGCATTACGCCTCAGACCTGGCGTTAATCACAGACAGTGATATCTCACCTGAACAAGCGATGTATCGCGACAAATCAGTGCACTGCGTTTAGGGCGGCAGACGACGCTGATGGCGGATTATGCAGGCGTTCGTGAGGTTTGACTTTCTCGCCCGCGCCGAAATATCGAGAAGGACGAAGGAGACGACCGGCCGTCGGGCGTCCGGTCCGGGGGCGCCGCGAGCGCCGGCGGCGGGGTGAGACGAAAGGTCGGCCGATGCGCCAGCTCAGTGCCCTTGACGCGCAGTTCCTCAACGTCGAGTCGCGGGGCACGGTCGCGCACATCGCCGGCCTGGCCGTCCTGGACCCCAGCGGGGCGCCGGGCGGCCGCCTGACCCTCGACGACCTGATGGAGCTGATGCGCCGGCGCCTTCCACTCGTGCGGCAGTTCCGCTGGCGGCTGGCCGAGGTGCCCCTCGGACTCGACCACCCGTACTGGATCGAGGACCCGGACTTCGACCTGGAGTACCACGTCCGCGAGATCGCCCTCCCGGAGCCGGGCGACGACCGGCAGCTCGCCGAGCAGGTGGCGCGGCTGCACCAGCGACCGCTGGACCGGGCCCGCCCGCTCTGGGAGATGTACCTGGTGCAGGGCCTGCGCGGCGGCCGGATCGCGCTGTACGCCAAGATCCATCATGCGCTCATCGACGGCGTCGCCGCCGCGCAGATCGTCGCCGCCCTGCTCGACCTGGAACCCGAACCGCGTCAGGTGGACGTCGCCGACCGCTGGCGGCCCGAGCGTCCCCCGGGCGCCTGGAGCCTGCTGGCCGGCGCGGCCGCCCGCGCCGCCGTGCATCCGCTGCGCACGACCGGGGGGCTGCTGCGCGCGGTCCCCTTCCTCGACACCTTTCCCTTGGTCGGGCGCCTGCCCGGGGTCGGCGTCCTCACCGGCGCGCTGCGCACGGCCGCGCGTACGGGCGAGGTCCCCCCTCAGGCGGACCTGACCGCGCCTCGGACGCCCTTCAACGGAACGGTGACGCGGCACCGGCGGGTCGCGGTCGGCTCGCTGCCCCTGGACGAGGTGAAGAAGGTACGGCACGCGCTGGGCGTGAGCGTCAACGACGTCGTGATGGCGCTGTGCGCGAGCGCGCTCCGGCGCTGGCTGATCGACCACGACGCCCTGCCCGGCCGGCCGCTCATCGCGGCGGTCCCCGTCTCCACCCGCTCGCTCGACGACGACGCCCACGGCAACCAGGTGTCGGCCATGTTCACCCCGCTGCCGACCCACCTCGCCGATCCCCGCGACCGGATCGCGGAGACGCACGCCACCATGACGACGGCCAAGCGGCGTCTCGTCGCGACGCCGGACCGCTGGCTGGAGGAGCTGACCGCGGTGGTCCCCCCGGCGTTCGGCGGCCTGGCGGCGCGGGCGCTGCTCCGCCTGGCGCCCTCCGCCGTTCCGCCGATCAATCTGGTGATCTCCAACGTCGCCGGACCGCAGTTCCCGCTGTACCTGTGCCGGGCCGAGGTCCTCGCCTACCACCCACTGTCGGTCGTCAGCGACCTGAGCGGCGGCCTGAACATCACCGTCTTCTCCTACAACGGCAACCTCGACATCGGCCTGACCGCCTGCCGCGAGATGGTCCCCGACGTCTGGAGGCTCATCGACCACCTCGCCGACGCGCTCGAAGAGCTGAAGCGCCTGTAGCGCGGGCCGTCCGCAGGAGCCCGTGAGCGCTCACCGGCCCGGTGAGCGAGGGCCGCTACCGGATCACCGCGCCGGCCTGGCGCTGACGCTCGGCCATGACGGCCAGGACGTGCTCCACGAGAGCGATCAGGACCTGCTTGCCGGACTCGCGCCGACGTACGTCGCAGAGGATCACCGGCACCCTGGGGTCCAGGTCCAGCGCCGCGCGGATCTCCTCGGTGTCGTAGCGGACCGCGCCGTCGAAGCAGTTGACGCCCACGATGAACGGGAGCCGCCGCCGCTCGAAGTAGTCGATCGACGGGAACGAGTCGGCGAGGCGGCGGGTGTCGGTGAGGACGACCGCCCCGAGGGCGCCGAGGGCCAGCTCGTCCCACATGAACCAGAACCGGTCCTGGCCGGGCGTGCCGAACAGGTACAGGACGAGACCGTCGCGGATGGTGATACGGCCGAAGTCCATCGCCACCGTGGTCGTGGTCTTGCGCTCCACACCGGAGGTGTCGTCGATGCCGACGCTGCGGTCCGTCAGCTGTTCCTCGGTGCGCAGCGGCTTGATCTCGCTGACGGCACCCACCAGGGTCGTCTTACCAACGCCGAATCCGCCCGCGACGAGGATCTTCACGGCGAGCGGCATGGCGGCAGCGCCCCGTGAGGGGTCAGAGCGCCTGGAGTCCATTGAGCACTTCCTTCAAAACCCGTTCATTGGGAAGACGGTTCTCTGTTTCAGGACGGCGTACGACGATCAGCCCGAGGTCGAGCAGGTCCCCCAGCAGGACCCGGACGACGCCCAGGGGGAGCTTCAGCTTCGCTGAGATCTCCGCCACCGACAGCGGGCGTACGCACAGGTCGAGGATGGCGACGTGCTCCGGGCCGGCGTTCGGGGGGGCGAACGTCGACGTCGCCGCCGTCGCGATGATCGCGATGAGGTCGAAGCCCTCACGCGAGGCTCTGGTACGGCCTCGCGTGAGCGCGTAGGGCCGGACGACCGGTCCGGCCTCGTCGTCGAGCCATTCGCTCATTCAGCCGTCCCGCCTGATGGGCGATCGCCGGGCGGTCGCCGCCGCCCGGCGCCCTCTGTGGTCTCCGCGCACCATCGCGGCCTCACGATTCCACGGCCGAGCGAGGCAGCGTCGACATGTGCTGGCCGACGCGCTTGACCAGCATCGCCATCTCGTAGGCGATCATGCCGACGTCCGCGTCGGCGCCCGCCAGCACAGCGAGACAGGCGCCGGAGCCGGCCGCCGTGACGAACAGGAACGCGTGGTCCATCTCGACGATCGTCTGACGCACGCCCCCACCGCCGAACTGGCGTCCGGCGCTGCGGGCGAGGCTCTGGAAGCTCGCGGCGACCGCCGACAGGTGCTCGGCGTCCTCCCGCGTGAGGCCGGCGGACCCGCCGACCAGCAGGCCGTCGCTGGACAGCACCACCGCCTGCCGCACCTGCGCGACACGGTTGACGAGGCTGTCCAGCAGCCAGTTGAGTTCCCCCGCAGAACCCGCTGACATCAGATGTCCTCCTCTTCGTGATGGGTGGCGGGCTGCTCGGCGTCCGAGCGGCCGCGCAGCCATCCCTTCTGAATGGAGCTCAGCATGGTGCGGAGCTCTTCCGGCGAACGCTCGTTGCTGGTCGCATTGTTCACGGGCTCGACCTCTTCGCGAAGCTGGGGGGCCAGGTTCGCCTGCCGGACCCGGCGCGGGAGGGCCGGCCTGGTTCCGGAGGTCGAGGGCTCGGCGGTCGCGCCGGGCGACGCGGCCGCCTCGGGCCGGGCGGCCGCCGCGGGCTCGTCGGTCGGTTCGAACAGCGAACGGCCCGGTGCCCCACCTTGCCGGGTCGGCAGCGGCGGCCGGTCGTCGCCGACCGACGGCCACTGATCGCTCCGCGCGCCGGGCTGCGTGCCGCCCAGACCCGTGCCGTCTTCGTACGACGTCGCGCCCGTGGAGTACCCGCCTGTGTCCGTCATTCCGGTGGAGTAACCGCTCGATTCCGTCACGCCGGGGGAGTACCCGCCTGATCCAGCGGAGTATCCCCCCGTTTCAGGCGAGTAGCCGGTCGTTCCGGCCTCGTAGCCGTCCCCGGCCTCCGGCCCCTCGCCGTACGCGGTGGGGAGGGCGTCGTGGCCGCCGAGGTCCGCGGCGTACGGGCTCGACCCGTAGGCGGAGGGGAAGGATCCCGTGTCCGGACCCGTCTCCTGGCCGGCGGTGTCCTGCGACCGCGCGTCGGAGCCGCGGGAACCGCCGCCGCCGTACGGCTTCGCGTCGTACGGACCGGTCGTGTAGGCGGCCTGCGAGCCGGTGTCGGAGCGGCGCTGGGGGAGCGGCGGCCGGTCGCCCCGGATCGCCTGGATCGGCCCGGTGATCGGACCCGTGATGGGACCGGTGTCGGTGGGGCGGGTCGGCGCGCCGATCGCGCCGATCGGGACCAGGGCCTCCTCGCCGCGTCGCGTGGTCGCGGGACCGGACTCCAGCTCGGGCCGCTCGTTGCCGCCGACGACGATCGCGTCGGGCAGCAGCACGATGGCGGTCGTCCCGCCGTACGGCGAGGTGCGGAGCGTGACCTGCACCCGGTGCCGCTGGGCCAGCCGGCCGACGACGAACAGGCCGAGCTGGGCGCTGTTGGACAGGTCGAAATCCGGCGGATTCGTCAGCCGCTCGTTGGCACGGTCGAGGCTGGCCTGGTCCATGCTCAGGCCCCGGTCCTCCACCTCGAACGCGAAGCCGTGCGCCACCGTCTGACCCGTCACCTGGACGGTGGTGTCCGGCGGGGAGAACAGCGTCGCGTTCTCGATGAGCTCGGCGAGCAGGTGGATGAGGTCCGCGACCGCGGGGCCGGCGACGGCCACGCGGGGCATGGCCGACACGTTGACCCGCGCGTAGTCCTCCACCTCGGCCGCGGCGGCACGGGCGACGTCGACGACCGGGACCGGGTTGCGCCAGCCACGGCCGGGCGCCTGCCCGGACAGGATGATGAGACCTTCCGCGTGGCGCCGCATGCGGGTCGCCAGGTGGTCGAGGCGGAACAGGTCGTCCAGCTCGTCGGGTTCGGTGACCCGGCGCTCCATGGAGTCCAGGAGGTTGAGCTGGCGGTGCAGCAGCGCCTGGTTGCGGCGCGCCAGGTTGAGGAAGACCTCGCTGATGCTGCGGCGCAGCGCGGCCTCCTCGACCGCGCCCTGGATCGCGGTGCGGCGGGCGGCGTTGAACGCCTGGCCGACCTGGTCGATCTCCCGGGTGCCGAAGGACAGCGGCGGGGCCTCGGCGCCGACGTCGACGTCCTCGCCGCGGCGCAGCCGGCGGATGACGCTGGGCAGCCGCTCATTGGCCAGGTCGAGGGCCGCGCGGCGCAGGCCGGTCAGGTCGCGGATGACCGAGCGGCCCACCCACAGCGACAGGATGAGCGAGGCGATGACCGCGAGCAGACCGAGGGCGCCGGCCAGCGCGACGTTCCGGATGATGCCGTCCGAGATGGGCTTGGCGCGCTGGGCGGCGCTCGCCGACGAGGACAGCTCGAGGCCGCGCAGTCGCGTCAGGATGGAGGTGACCTTGATCTTCCACTTGACGTCCATGCCGGCCAGCGGGTTCGGGGCCGGCTTGCCGGCCATCCCCGCCATCCCGCCCGTGCCCGAGCGGGACTCATGCGGCATGTTGTCGGTGAACTGGTCCTCCAGCGCCTGCAGGCCGGTGTACTCGGGCGTCGAGACGATCCGCTGGTAGTAGGCGCGGTCGGCGGGGCGCAGGTCGGGGACGACCTGGTCGTAGAGGCTGCGCTGGGTCCCGACGAGCTTGGTGAACTCCACGTGCTCGGGGAACGTCAGGCGACCGGTGGCCAGCGCGCCGGCCAGCAGCGCGTCCTCCTGGGACAGGATCTCCCGCGCCCGCGCCAGGGCGACCTCGGTCTTGGCGTCCTTGGTGACGTCCGGGTCGCTCAGCGTCGACAGCGACGACTGCAGGGCGATGATGTCGGAGATCGTGTCGGAGTAGTCGGACAACGCCTGCATGCGGCTCGTCCTGCCGCTGTCGATCGCCCGCCGCTTGGCCTGCAGACCGTCGAGGCGCGCGAGCACCTCGTGCGTCCACTGCCGGGCCTGGGCGTTGGCGTACTTCTGCGCGCCGGCGTCGGTGGCCAACCGGCGGAACAGGTCGGCCTGCCGGTCCGTGACGAGGCGGCCGGACTCCATCGACGCCCGGTCGCCGGCGGACTTGCTGCCCAGGAAGACCACCGACAGCCTGCGCTCCTGCTCCAGGGCGCTGCCCAGGCCTCCGGAGGGGTAGTTCAGGTGGTCCTGGATCGTGTTGACGTGCCGGAGGTTCAGGCCGTCGCCCAGGGTGATGTCGGCCGCGAACGCCCACAGAGTGGTGAGTGACACCAGCGGGACGATGAGCAGCAGAACTATCTTGAAGCGGACTGACCCGAGCACGCGGCCGACCCGGGAGCGGGACGACCGCCGACTGACATCTGATCCCACTCGTCGGTCCTTAGATTGCACCGCGACAGGCTCGACTTTCAGTGAGGCGGGAGAAACACCGTGTGAACGCGCGAGACTCTACTAGACATCACGGCGCACACTGGCCGCCTCTGTAAATATCGGGCATCAAACACCCGGCGCCTTCAGGGGGAGAAACGCGTGTTCAACGCCGAATAACTGCAGGTAGGGGCGCATTTATCGGCCCAAGGCTCTCGGGTCGGTCCGAGAACTGGATTTCGGACGATCGGTGACAAGGGCTCCGCATCCTCCTCCGGACACCCCTAGAATCCGCGATCGTGATCCATGACGACCAGCCCCCGGAGACGCTCCCCGTACGTGGACGCTCGCCGCTACCCGGCGGGCGTCACCGCCGGCCGGGCAGCGGCGATCTTCCCCCCGACGCCCCGGTCCTCGTCCTGGCGGTACCCGGGACGGTCCCGGACGTCGGCAACGAGATCGCCGGGCTCATCCGCACGTCCCGTTCCGACATCGACATCCGGGTCGCCGCCATCGGCGGCCCCGCGCTCGCGGATAACCTGCGGGGCCTGCCCGAGGGCCGCTCGGCGGTCGTGGTCCCGCTGGTCACCGGCCCGCACCCGCAGACGTACCGCGACATCAACGCGGTGGTCGCGGAGACCGGCGCGCGGGTGACCGTCACCGATCCGCTCGGCCCGCACCCCCTGCTGGCGGAGGCGCTGCACGTACGGCTCGCGGACAGCGGCCTGGCGCGCGCGGACCGGATCCGGCAGTTCAGCATCGGCGCGTCCGTCGACGGCGTCATCGTCGCCACGGTCGGCGGCGACCCGGCCGTCCGTGAGGCCGACATGACCGCCGTCCTCCTCGCCGCCCGGCTCGCCGTGCCGGTCGTCGCCGCGTCCATCGACGGCCGCCCGACGGTCGCCGACGCGGTGGGGCGGCTGCGCGAGTCCGGTGGGCAGCGCATCGCCATCGCCCCGTTCGTCGTCGGACCGGAGATCGACTTCGAGCGCCTCGCCAAGCTCGCCAGCGACGCCGGCCTCGGCTGCGCCGAGCCGCTGGGCGCCCACTCCTCGGTCGTACGCCTCGTGAACCTGCGCTATGAGGTCGCCCTGGACGAGGAGATGTCATGAAATTCGGATCACTCACCAGGCTCGCGTGCGCGGCGGCCGTCGTCCTGGCCGTGGCCGGCTGCGGCGGCGATTCGGGCGGGAACAAGGCCGCGTCGGTGCCGCACGTCGCCACGCAACAGGAGATCGGGCCTTCCGAGGGAAGGCTCAACCTGGTGATCTGGGCGGGATACGCCGAGGACGGCTCCACCGACAAGCACGTCGACTGGGTGCATCCCTTCGAGAAGAAGACCGGCTGCAAGGTCGCCGCGAAGGTCGCCGACACGTCCGACTCGATGTACGCGCTGATGAAGACCGGGCAGTACGACGGCGTCTCGGCCTCGGGTGACTCGTCGCTGCGGCTCATCTATGGCGGCCTCGTCGCGCCGGTCAACACGAACCTGCTGAAGAACTACCGCGACATCCCGTCGTACCTGAAGAACCAGCCGTACAACTCGGTCAAGGGCCAGATGTACGGCGCGCCGCACGGCTACGGCGCGAACTACCTCACGTACCGCACGGACAAGATCCCGAACACGCCGGCGTCCTGGAGCATCGTCTGGGACTCGGGCACCGCCGCCACCGACCACGTCGTCGCGTACGACTCGCCGATCTACATCGCCGACGCCGCGCTTTACCTGAAGGCGCACCGCCCGGATCTCAAGATCAACGACGTGTACGAGCTCTCGCAGAAGCAGTTCGACGCGGCCGTCGACCTGCTGAAGAAGCAGCGCCCGAACGTCAACCAGTACTGGTCGAACTACCTGGACGAGGTCGAGGCGTTCAAGGCGGGTGACAATTACGCGGGCACGGCCTGGCAGGTGACCGCCAACCTCGCCAAGGCGGAGAAGGCCCCCATCGGGACGACCATTCCGACGGAGGGCGCCACCGGGTGGTCGGACACCTGGATGGTCGCGTCGCACTCCGAGCACCCGAACTGCATGTACAAGTGGATGAACTGGATCCAGTCCCCCAAGGTGCAGGCCGCGGTGGCGCAATGGTTCGGTGAGGCCCCCGCCAACCCGAAGGCCTGCAAATACGCGGCCAAGGGCTTCTGCACGCAGTTCCGGGTGGGCGACGTCGACTTCTATAAGAGGCTTGCGTTCTGGAAGACTCCGGTCGCAGACTGTGGTGATTCTCGCGGAACGAGTTGCGTCGACTACTCGAAGTGGACGGAACTCTGGACGCAGATCAAGGGATAGATGACTCAGATGAACACCGAAGAGCCCGGCGTTTCCGCCGCGGTCGCCCTCCGCGCGGTACGCAAGACCTTCGGAGAGGTCGTCGCCGTCGCCGGTGTCGACCTGGAGATCCAGGACGGCGAGTTCTTCGCCATGCTGGGCCCCTCCGGATCGGGTAAGACGACGGTGCTGCGCATGATCGCCGGCTTCGAGACGCCGACCTCCGGGGAGATCCGCCTCGGGAACCGCGACGTGACGAAGCTGCCGCCCTTCGAGCGCGACGTCAACACCGTCTTCCAGGACTACGCGCTGTTCCCCCATATGAACGTCCTGGCCAACGTCGAATACGGCCTCAAGGTGAAGAAGGTTCCGAAGGCCGAGCGCCGCGAGCGCGCCCTGACGGCGCTGGCGTCCGTCCGCCTCGAGGGCTTCGAGGCGCGCAAGCCGGGCCAGCTGTCCGGTGGTCAGCGGCAGCGCGTGGCGCTGGCACGTGCGCTCGTCAACCGCCCCAAGGTGTTGTTGCTCGACGAGCCGCTCGGCGCCCTCGACCTCAAGCTCCGCGAGGAGATGCAGGTCGAGCTGAAGGCCATCCAGCGGGAGGTCGGCATCACCTTCCTGTTCGTGACGCACGACCAGGAGGAGGCACTGACCATGGCCGACCGGGTCGCGGTGTTCAACGCGGGCCGGATCGAGCAGGTCGGGTCGCCCGCGGAGGTGTACGAGAAGCCGGCGTCGGCGTTCGTCGCGGGGTTCGTCGGCACCTCGAACCTCATCGAGGGCGAGGCGGCCCAGTCGATACTCGGCCGGCCGGGCGTCTACAGCGTCCGGCCGGAGAAGCTCCGCGTCGATACGGATCTCGACGCGGAGCTGCCCGAAGGCGAGCACTCCGCGACCGGCACGGTCGCGGAGGTCGTCTACGCGGGGGCGGCAACCCGGTTCGTCGTCGACCTCGACGCCGGGGGCCGGTTGGTGGCACTGCAGCAGAACCTGCAGTCCTCCTCGATGGACGTGTTGAAGCTGCGCGAAGCCCGGGTCAGGCTCGCGTGGCGTCGTGAGCACGAGTTCGCCATCCCCGGTCCGACGTGATCTCGGCCGGTCACCGCCCGACCGGCCGGCTCACCGCGGCCTGAGCCGCGGTCTTCCCCGAGAAAACCCCCCATCTGATCGGAGTTTCCATGCGCGCCACGCGCCTCGCGCTCGTCGCGATGGCCGCCGTGTCCCTTCTCGCCGCGGGCTGCGGCGGCAACAGCGGCAAGTCCCACCATGGGACCGGTGCCGGAGGGTTCACGCCCCCGAACATTCCCGCGCTGCAGTCGCTCGGTACGGGCGAGGGCCAGGTGAACCTGGTCTCCTGGGCCGGCTATGTGGAGGACGGCTCGAACAACAAGGACCTGGACTGGGTCCACCCGTTCGAGCAGCAGACCGGCTGCAAGGTGAACAACAAGGTGGCCGGCACGTCGGACGAGATGGTCAGCCTGATGAAGACCGGGGAGTACGACGCGGTCTCCGCCTCGGGCGACGCCTCGCTGCGTCTCATCGCCGGGGGCACCGTCGCCCCGGTCAACACGAGCCTGGTCCCGAACTACGCCGACATCTTCCCGGACCTGAAGAACAAGCCGTGGAACTCCGTGAACGGCAAGATGTACGGTATCCCGCACGGCCGTGGCGCCAACATGCTGATGTGGCGGACCGACAAGGTGACGACGGCGCCCGACTCCTGGAGCGTGGTCTTCGACCCGAACTCCCCGTACAAGGGCCACATCACCGCCTACGACTCGCCGATCTACATCGCCGACGCCGCGCTGTACCTCATGTCGACCCAGCCCGCCCTGGGCATCAAGGACCCGTACGCGCTGGACCAGAAGCAGTTCGACGCGGCGGTGAACCTGCTCAAGGAGCAGAAGCAGCTCGTCGGCGAGTACTGGTCGGACGCCACCAAGATCCAGCAGTCGTTCAAGAGCGGTGACACCGTCCTCGGCACGACCTGGCAGGTCATCGCGAACGGGCTGACGGCCGACAAGACCCAGGTCCAGACGACGCTGCCCAAGGAGGGCGCCACCGGCTGGTCCGACACCTGGATGGTGGCGGCCAACGCCAAGCACCCGAACTGCGCCTACAAGTGGCTCGACTGGGTGGTCTCCCCGAAGGTGAACGCGCAGATCGCCGAGAGCTGGGGCGAGGCGCCGGCCAACAGCAAGGCCTGCGCGCTGACCGATGACAAGAAGTTCTGCGACACCTACCACGCCGCGGACGCGCCGTACTGGACGAAGGTCCACTACTGGAACACGCCCATCACGCAGTGCATTGACGGACGCACGAACGTGAAGTGCGTGGACTACGCCAAGTGGACGCAGGCCTGGACGCAGATCAAGGGCTGATGAGCACCACTGTCACGCCCGGCGGGCCGGTTCGCCGGCTCGCCGGGCTGTTTCACCGCAGGCCGTACCTCCGGCTGGCCGCGCTGCTGTCCGCGCCGCTGCTCTGGCTCGTCGTGGCGTACCTCGGGTCCCTGGCGGCGCTGTTCGCCGCCGCGTTCTGGACGACGGACGACTTCACCGGCGAGGTGGTCAAGCAGTTCGACCTGGGCAACTTCCAGGAGCTGTGGAACCAGAGCGTCTACCGGACGATCACGCTGCGGAGCGTCGGCGTGGCCGCGGCGGTCACCGTCGTCGACGTCGCGGTCGCCTTCCCGATGGCCTTCTACATGGCCAAGATCGCTTCGCCGCGGGCCCAGCGCTGGCTGGTCATCGCGGTGCTGACGCCGTTGTGGGCGAGCTACCTCGTCAAGGCGTACGCCTGGCGGATCATGTTCTCCGGGTCCGGGGTGCTGAGCTGGATCCTCGACCCGTTCGGGATCCACGGCCCCGGGTACGGCCTGCCGGCCACCATCGTGACCCTGGCCTACCTCTGGCTCCCGTACATGATCCTGCCGATCTACGCGGGCCTGGAGCGGCTGCCGAACTCGCTGCTGGACGCCGCGGGCGACCTCGGTGCCCGGACCTTCCGGACGTTCCGGACGGTGATCTGGCCCGTCGCCATCCCGGCGGTGATCGCTGGATCGATCTTCACGTTCTCGCTCTCGCTCGGCGACTACATCACGGTGAAGATCGTGGGCGGCAAGAGCCAGCTCATCGGCAACGTCGTCTACGACAACATCGGCGCCGCCAACAACCTGCCGTTCGCCGCGGCCGTCGCGACCATCCCGGTGGTGATCATGGTGATCTACCTGGTCGCCGTACGCCGCACCGGCGCGCTGGACAACCTCTGACCGCCCGGAGACACCTGCAATGACCTTGTCACGAGGCGCGCGGATCGCGCTCCGGGCCGGGATGATCCTCGGCCTGGCCGTCATCTACGTGCCGCTGTTCGTCGTGCTCGTCAACTCGTTCAACGCCGACAAGGCGTTCGCCTGGCCGCCCTCGCACCTGACGGGGCACTGGTGGTCGACGGCGTGGGACAACGGCGGCGTGCGCACGGCGCTGTGGACGTCGGTCAAGGCCGGGCTCGGGGCCACCGCGGTGGCCCTCGTGCTCGGCACGATGGCGGCGTTCGCCGTGCAGCGTTACCGGTTCTTCGGCCGCGACACGGTGTCGCTGCTGGTCATTCTGCCGATCGCGCTGCCCGGCATCGTCACGGGCATCGCGCTGAACAACGCGTTCCGCACGGTGCTGTCGCCGCTGGGCATCCAGCTCGGCCTGTTCACCGTCGTCGTCGGCCACGCGACCTTCTGCGTCGTCACCATCTTCAACAACGTGCTGGCCCGGCTGCGCCGGCTCGGCACGCGCGTCGAGGAGGCGTCGGCCGACCTGGGCGCTGACACCTTCCAGACCTTCAGGTACGTTACTTTTCCGCTGCTGCGTTCCGCGCTGCTGGCCGGCGGGCTGCTGTCGTTCGCGCTGTCGTTCGACGAGATCATCGTGACGACGTTCACGGCCGGGGCGGGAGTGCAGACGCTGCCGATCTGGATCTTCAACAACCTGTTCCGGCCGAACCAGGCACCCATCGTCAACGTCGTGGCCGCCGCGCTGATCGTGCTGTCCGTCGTTCCGGTGTACCTCGCCCAGCGGGTCTCCGGGGACACCCGCGGCCTGTAGCCCCGGTCGCCGAGACAACGCCATGACTCCAGGAAGGACCGCCCGCAATGAAGCGCACCGTCCGTAACTTCGTGAACGGCTCGCCGGCCGACGCGGCCGACGGCCGTACCGCGGATCTGATCAGCCCCGTCACCGGCGAGGCGTTCGGCACGGCACCGATCTCGGGGCAGGCCGAGGTCGACGCGGCGTTCGACGCCGCGTCGCGCGCGTTCGAGACCTGGCGCGACACCACGCCCGCCGAGCGGCAGCTCGCGCTGCTGCGCATCGCGGACGCCATCGAGGCCCGCGCCGACGAGCTGGTCGCGCTCGAGTCGGAGAACACCGGCAAGCCGATCGGCCTGACGGCGTCGGAGGAGATCCCGCCGATGGTCGACCAGATCCGGTTCTTCGCCGGCGCGGCGCGGATCCTGGAGGGCCGCTCCGCCGGGGAGTACATGGGCGGCCACACCTCCTGGATCCGGCGCGAGCCGATCGGCGTGTGCGCGCAGGTCACGCCGTGGAACTACCCGATGATGATGGCGGTCTGGAAGTTCGCGCCGGCCATCGCCGCGGGCAACACGGTCGTGCTCAAGCCGTCCGACACGACCCCGGTGACGACGGCCGCGCTGGCCGAGATCGCCGCGGAGTTCCTGCCGCCGGGCGTCTTCAACGTCGTCTGCGGCGACCGTGACACCGGACGCCTCCTCGTCGAGCACCCCGTCCCGCAGATGGTCTCCATCACCGGCTCGGTGCGCGCCGGCACGGAGGTCGCCCAGTCGGCCGCCGGCGACCTCAAGCGGGTGCACCTGGAGCTGGGCGGCAAGGCGCCCGTCATCGTCTTCGACGACGCGGACGTCGAGGCCGCGGCCCAGGCGATCGCCGAGGCGGGCTACTTCAACGCCGGCCAGGACTGCACGGCCGCGACCCGGGTGCTCGCCTCCCCGCGCGTCCACGACGACTTCGTCGCCGCCCTGACCGAGCAGGCCGCCCAGACCCGCACCGGCCTGCCCGACGACGAGGACGTCCTGTACGGGCCGCTGAACAACGCCGTGCAGCTCGACCGGGTCGCGGGCTTCATCGACCGGCTGCCCGACCACGCGTCCGTGACCGCCGGCGGCTCCCGCACCCGCGAGCAGGGCTTCTTCTACGAGCCGACCGTCGTCTCCGGGCTGCGCCAGGACGACGAGGCCGTGCAGCAGGAGATCTTCGGCCCGGTCATCACCGTGCAGCGCTTCTCCGACGAGGACGAGGCGGTCCGCTGGGCCAACGGCGTGAAGTACGGCCTCGCCTCCTCGGTGTGGACCCGCGACCACGGCCGGGCGATGCGCGTCTCGCGGCGGCTCGACTTCGGCTGCGTCTGGATCAACACGCACATCCCGCTCGTCGCCGAGATGCCGCACGGGGGCTTCAAGCACTCCGGGTACGGCAAGGACCTGTCGATGTACGGCTTCGAGGACTACACCCGCGTCAAGCACGTGATGTCCAACATCGAGGCCTGATCCTCGACCCGCACGGCGACGCCGCCGACCCCGTCATGGTCTCCGTGACGAGGTCGGCGGCGTCGGCGTATTAGTGATCTACAATGTAAAGGCAGTGGCCGGTCAGGCTTCGAGCTCGTGACGCAGGACGCTGTAGACGAGCACGTCGCGCCAGGCGCCGTCGCGGAACGCGTAACCGCGGAGCACGCCCTCGCGGGTGAAGCCGGCCTTCTGCAGCGCCCACTGCTCGGCCGCGTTGGTGACCTCGGTGATCGCCTCGATCCGGTTGACCTGCGTGTGCGCGAACAGGTACCGCACCAGCGACCGCTGCGCCTCGGTGCCGTACCCGAGACCGCGCACTTCGGGCCGCATGGCGACGCCGATGTTCCAGCAGTACGACGTGCGCGCCGTGGGTTGCCTGCGCCACGAGACGAACCCCAGCCGCTCGTCGCCGCGCACCGCCATGAGGACGCCGCCGTCGTCGTCCAGCATGCCGTTCTCCTCCCAGCGCCTTCGGTAGCGCCACTGCTCGGACCAGCCGAGCCAGCCGTGCTCGCCGGTCGCCTCCGGATCACCCGTGAGCCTCTCGATCACCGCCAGGTCATCCCGGTTCACAGGCCGCAACCGCAGCTCGTCATCGCCCATGGCGGCAAAGCTTAGGCTCGCCGCCGAACGGCAACAACGGCGCGATCCCGCCCGGAGCGGGGAAGACCGCGCAGGAGCCGTCTCCCCGCGCCGACCGGACCGCGCCGCCCCGTCTCGGCGGGACCTCCGAGACGGGGCGGCCTTCTCCGGCCGGCGGCCTGGACCGACCGGTTCCTCACGGCGGGCCGCCGGCGGGACAGGCCGCGCCGGCCGGTCAGGCCGCGTCGAGCTCGGCGAGTTCCTCCGGCGTGAGCTCCAGGTCGGCCGCGGCCACCGAGTCGCGGATCGTCTCCGGGCGGCTGGACCCCGGAATCGGGACCACGACCGGGGACTTCGCCAGCATCCAGGCCAGGCAGACCTGCTGCGGGCTCACCCCGTGCGCCTGCGCGACCCGCCCGAACGCCGAGTGCGCGCTCCCCAGGTCGCCCGCCTTGGGGATGCCGCCGAGCGGGCTCCAGGGCAGGAAGGCGATGCCGAGTTCGTCGCACAACCGCAGCTCGGGCTCGCTGCTCCGGAACCTCGGCGAGAACTCGTTCTGCACCGACGCCAGGCGGCCGCCGAGGATCTCCTGCGCCTGACGGATCTGGTCCGGATTCGCGTTGGAGATGCCGGCCATCCGGATCTTCCCCTCGTCGAGAAGGTCGCGGATCGCTCCGACGGACTCGGCGTACGGGACGGCGGGGTCCGGCCGGTGGAACTGGTACAGGCCGATGGCCTCCACCCCGAGCCGCTTCAGCGACGCCTCGCACGCCCGCCGCAGGTGCTCGGGCGAGCCGTCCCGCGCCCAGCCGCCGTCCGCCGTACGCGTGTGACCGCCCTTGGTCGCGACCAGCACGTCCGAGGCGTCACCGCCGTACGAGGCCAGGGCCCCGGCGATGAGGGACTCGTTGTGCCCCACGTCGTCCGCGCCCAGGCTGTACGCGTCGGCCGTGTCGATGAGGGTCACCCCCGCGTCGAGGGCCGCGTGGATGGTGGCGATGGAACGGCTCTCCTCCGGCCGCCCATCGATGGACATGGGCATCCCCCCGAGTCCGATCGCGCCGACCTGGACATCGCCGATCCGGCGAGTGCGCATGAGAAAACCTCCGAGACATCCTGCGTGAGAAACGGCCGTCGTCGCGCGCGGCCCCGCACAGGGGTGCGATGACGCGCGGCGACCCCGGCCCTCATACCCGCGAACCGGCGGGCATGCCCCGACCGGGCGACCCTTTGAACCTTGCTCGTTAAACCTTGCTCGCCCGGGGCACCGGGTGTCCAACAGAAGAAACCGATGAGATCAAGCAGCTAGAGTGCTCAATCGTGGAACTGCGGCATCTCGAGTACTTCCTGGCGGTGGCCGAGGAGGCGCACTTCACCCGCGCCGCCGAACGCCTGCACCTGGCCCAGTCCGGCCTGTCCGCGTCGATCCGCGCGCTCGAGCGGGAGCTCGGCGCGCCGCTGTTCATCCGCAGCACCCGCCGGGTCGAGCTGACCGAGGCGGGCCGCGCCCTGCTGGCCGAGGCCCGGCGTACCCTCGCCAGCGTCGCCGCGGCCCGCAACGCCGTCGCCGCCGTCCAGGGCCTCCTGCGCGGCACGCTCTGCATCGGCGCGGAGCAGTGCCTGGGGGTCGTCGACCTGCCCGCGGTGCTGTCCCGATTTCGGTCCTCGCACCCCGGCGTCGAGATCCGGCTGCGCCAGGCCGGCTCCGCCCACCTCGTCGAGGAGGTCCGGGCCGCACGCCTGGACCTGGCCTTCGTGGCGACCGCGACGGACCCGCCGCCGGGAGTCACCCTGACCTCGCTGACGACGGAGCCGATGATGGTCGTGTGCCATCCGGACCACCGGCTCACCGCCTGCGACGCGGTGGACTGGTCGCAACTGGAGGGCGAGTCCTTCGTCGACTTCCACGCGGACTGGGGATCGCGCCAGGTCACGGACCGGGCCTTCGAGGCGGCCGGCCTGCGCCGGCGCGTCGCCCTGGAGGTCAACGACGTGCACAGCCTGCTCGACTTCGTCGGGGCGGACCTAGGCGTGGCCCTGGTGCCCCGGCGGATCGCGTACAAGAAGAAAGAGAACGTCCGCGTCCTGCCGCTGCGGGACACCCCGCCGTCCTGGCGGGTGTCGGTCGCGGTGCCCACGGACGGGCCGACGAACAACCCGGCGTCCCGCGCGCTGCTCGACATCCTCGGCGAGTCCCTCTGCCTGCCCACCGCGGCGCCCCCGCTCCCGGAGCCCGCCACGACCTGACCCCGGCCGTATCTCGAGCCGCGAGAGAGACTACGGGGCAGTGCTGACCGAGGCGTGGGGGTCAGAAGGGCCCATGCCCGCGCGCCACTCGTCTTCGAGGATGCCGAACACCTCGGAGTCCCGCCAGCCATCCCGGATCAGCACGGTGTGACGATGCCGCCCTTCCCAGGTCATGCCCAGCTTGGCCAGCACCCGCGCCGACGCGACGTTCCGCGGGTCGCAGGTGGCGAAGATCCGGTGAAGTCCCAGTCGCTCGAAGCCATGGGAGAGCAGTTCCCGCCCGATCGCCGTGCCCACACCACGACCCCACGCGCGTGGGTGCACCACATAGCCGATCTCGCCTCGGCGCTGCTCGAAGCTTCGGACACGCAGTTCGCCCATGCCGACCGCGTCCCCGCCGATACGGGCCACATAGGCGAACCTCTTCTGGGGCACCTGCGACCACGCCTCGCCCGCAGCCGCCACGAACGCCCGCGTCTGCTCCTCGGTGTTCGGCCCCCAGAGCTGGAACCGGCAGACCGCTGCCTGGGAGGCCCAGGAGTGCACGGCTCCCCAATCGGCGAGCCCGATCCTGTCCAGCGACACCGAGAGCTGCTCCATGCCCCCTGATCTTGTCAGACGGCGCCGTACGGCAGAATTCCGCCATGACCGTCGACCGGATCGCCCCGCCAGTCATCGGGGGAGAGCGCGAGATGCTGCGCGCCTTCCTCGACTTCCACCGTGCGACGCTCGCGATGAAGTGCGAGGGCCTGTCCGACGACGACCTGCGCCGCGCGTCGGTGCCGTCCTCGACACTGTCCCTGCTCGGCCTCGTACGCCACATGGCCGAGGTCGAGCGGACCTGGTTCCGCATCGTGATGAACGCCGAGGACATCCCTCTCGTGTGGTCGGACGAGCGCGACTACCAGGTGGCGTACGACGCGAGCACGTCGACGCGGTCGGAGGCCTTCGCGGCCTGGCAGGCGGAGGTCGAGCACGCCCGCCGGATCGAGGAGGCCGCCGAGTCCCTGGACGTCACCGGCTACCAGCCCAGGTGGGAGGAGGACGTCTCGCTCCGCCTGGTGATGCTCCACCTGATCCACGAGTACGCCCGCCACAACGGCCACGCCGACCTCATCCGCGAGGCCATCGACGGCACCGTCGGCGTCTGATTCCCGTACTCCTGGACGCGGCGATCGACGACGCTCTTCTCAGTCTGCCCGTCGCCCCTCGCCCATCCGTTCCAGGAGACCGAGGAGGCGCCCGGACGTTGTCACCGGCGCAGCCGGGCCGGGTCGACTTCGGTCACGGCCATCCTCGCGTCCAGCTCCCAGCCCTTTCCGTACGCCGCGGCGAAGGCCTCCTCACCCAGCGCGGCCCGCCCTCGACGGGTCAGCTCGCGAACCTGCCGATCGGTGCGGTCGTGAGCGCCGCGCAGCCGGGAGGCGGCGCCGAGCAGGACGGCCGACTCGTGATGCCGCCCCTGCGCCTCGGCGAACGCGGCCGCGGTCACCGCCACCAACGCCAGGATCGGCAGGTCCCGGGTCTCCAGCGCCGCCGCGTACGCCGTCTCCAGCGCTCTCTCCGCGCCGGCCAGGTCACCCGTCTCCAGGCAGAGCGAGGCCCGTACGCTTCCGGCCAGCGTCCGCGCGTGGTCACCGGGGAACGCGGTGTCGCCGTGCAGACCCCGTTCGGCGTGGTCGAGCAGGTCCCGCGCCCGCTCCAGGTCGTCGAACCGCACCCGGAAGGCGGCCTCCCACGCGTCGACCAGAGCCGGCATCTCCGGCGAGTTGGCGCGCAGCGCCCGATCCCGGGCCGAGTCGATCTTCGCGATCGCCAGGTCGGTGTCGCCGCGCCGTAGATGCAGGTCGACCCAGCGCAGGTCGCTGAACACCTCGTCACCGAGGCTGAGCGAGCCGAACTCACCGGCCAGCGACCGGGCCTCGCGCAGGTCGGCCAGCGTGCCGTCGAGGTCGCCGTCGTACTGGCGAAGCTGGGCGCGCATCGGCAGCGCGATGGCCTGGCCCCAGCGGTCGCCGACCTGCCGGAAGCAGGCCAGGGCCGCCTCCACGTCGGTGCGCATCTCGTCGAGCTCGCCCGAGTTCTCGGCGGACTGGGCCCGGAACATGCGGGCCAGCCCGGACAGCCACACGTCGTCGCCGTCGGCCATGCGATCGATGAGCGCGAGCGTGGTCTTCTCCGCCCGGAGAAACGCAAGCGGGAGCGCGGTGAGCGCGCCATACGGGCCGGGCAGCTCCGGGTACGCGAGCAGCCGGTCGGCCAGCTCACGCATCCGGGCCTCGTCGTCCGCGGCCTCGTCGGCGGACACCCCCGGCCGGGTGACGACCCGGTTGATCAGGCGGATCGCGTGGGCGCAGTCGCGGTCGGGCGTCGGCTCGCCGCCGGGCACCGCCAGTGCCTCGCCCAGCCAGTAGGCCGCGTCGGAGTGCCGGCCGAACATCTGCCAGTACCAGGTCAGGTCCAGGGCGAGAGTGACCGCGCCGGAGGCGGCGCCGGTGTCGCACCGTCGGCGCAGGGCGGCCAGCGCGTTGTCGTACTCGGCGCTGATGACTCGGATCGCCGCCGGCTGGCCGGGCCCGCGCAGCCGCAGGTCGTACCGGGCCATCAGCTCGGCGAAGTAGTCGGCGGCCAGGTCGCGGACGGTGCCGAGGTCGCCCGTCTCGGCCAGGCGGTCGGTGCCGTACTCGCGCAGCGTCTCCAGCATGCGGTAGCGCCCCGGGTCGGGTGCGAGCTGCAGCAGTGACCGGTCGACCAGGCCCGCGAGCAGGTCGGGAATCTCGGCGGCCGGCACCGCGGTGCCGGCGCAGACCGCGGCGGCCGAGGCCGGCGTGACGCCGCCGGGCAGGATCGAGACGCGTTCGGCGACCGTACGCTCGTCCTCGCTCAGCAGCTCCCAGCTCCAGGCGATGACCGCGCGCAGCGTGCGGTGCCGGGGCAGCGCGGTGCGGCTTCCGGTGGTGAGCAGCCGGAACCGGTCGGACAGCCCGTCGGCCAGCTCGGGCAGCGACAGCGTCCGCAGCCGGGCCGCGGCCAGCTCCAGCGCCAGCGGCATCCCGTCCAGGCCGCGGACCACCCGCCGGACCTCGGGCAGCGTCGTCTCGTCCACGTCGAAGCCCGGGCGCACGGCCGCGGCCCGCTCGGTGAACAGGCGTACCGACGCCGCCTGCCTTGCCTGCTCGACGCCGTCGTCCGGCCCGGGCAGCGCGAGCGGGCCGAGCGGCACCAGCGCCTCGCCGTCGACCGCGAGGGGCTCGCGGCTGGTGGCGAGCACGCGCAGCCCGGGGCATCGGGACAGCAGTGCCGCGACCAGGTGGGCCACGGCGTCGATCAGGTGCTCGCAGTTGTCGACCAGCAGCAGGCTCTCCCAGCCGCCGAGCCGGTCGACGAGTATGTCCAGCTCGTCGCCCTCGACCCGCATCCGGGCCTCGAACATCGCGCCGCCGCGCAGCCCGATCCCGGCGAGCACGGCCGCGCCGACCTTGGCCGGCTCGGTCACCGAGGCGAGGTCGATCATCCAGGCGCCGTCGCGGTACTCGTGGTGGCGGCGGGCGGCCTCGACGGCAAGCCGGGTCTTGCCGGCGCCGCCGGGACCGAGCACGGTGACCAGGCGCCCGGCGGCGAGCAGCGTGTCGATCCGGGCGAGGTCGTCGTCGCGCCCGATGAAGCCGGTCAGCGGTGCGGGCAGGTTACCCGGTCTGGTCCGCGCGAGGTCGGCGGTCGGAGCGGGACGCTCGGCGCGCAGGAGGCGCAGGTGCCGCTCGCGCAGTGCGGCGCCCGGGTCGGTGCCCAGGACGTCGGCCAGGTTCTCGCGGACCCGCTCGTACAAAGCCAGGGCTTCGGCCTGGCGACCCTGGGCGGCGAGGGCGTCCATGAGCAGCGCGGCCGCCCGCTCGTGGACGGGGTGTTCGGCGAGCAGGGCGGTCAGGCGGGCGGCGGCCGCGTCGGCACGGCCCAGGGACAGCTCGGCGGCGGCGAGGTCGGCGACGACCTCGACCGAGGCGTGGGCCAGCCGGGTCGCGGCGGCGGACGCCACCGCGGCGACGGCCGTGGGCTCGGCGCCGGGACGGTCGCCCCACAGCGCCACGGCCTCGCCGAGCACGGCCGCCGCGGCATTCGGGTCGCCGGCGCGTAGCCGGTCACGACCGGCGGCGGCGAGTTGCTCGAATCGCAGCGCGTCCACGTCGGCCGCGTCCACGGCCAGCCGGTAGCCGCCCGCGACCTGCGCGACGTCGCCGGCCGAGCCGAGGGTCCGGCGCAGTCGCGAGACGAGGGCCTGCAGGGCGTGGGCGGGGCCGGCCGGCGGGTCCTCGGCCCAGATCGCGTCGACCAGGACGTCCGGGTCGACCGCACGTCCGCCGGCGAGCGCCAGCCGTACGAGCAGACCCCGCAACCGCGTGCCCGGAACGGGCAGGGCGGCACCACCGCGAGAGGCCTGAAAGCCACCGAGCAATGTGACACGAAGCCGCGCATCCCCGCCCATCTCCCAATCTTCGCGCGCGCCCCTGCGGGTTCCAAAATCACGTCAGGACCCACGCCTTCTCCGGCGGGACGGGAGTGTCAGTGCCGTGCGCGCCCCCATGTCAGCGCCGTGTGCGTCCCGTGTGAGCGGCTCGCCGCAGTCTTTGCGTGCCTGAGGAGAACAGGACGGCGAGCTTCAGAAGGGACGTTCTCGTGCATGATGTAGTGATCGTGGGCGCCGGCCCGGTTGGTCTGTTCCTCGCCTGCGAGCTTGGCCTCGCGGGCTGCTCCGTCCTTGTGCTGGAGCGGGATCCGGAGCCCCATTCCCCGTGGAAGGCGAACCCACTGGGAATGCGGGGCCTGTCCGCCGCGTCGGTGGAGGCGTTCCACCGCCGCGGGATGCTGCACCCGCTGCTTACGGCGTCGGGGGTCGACGTCGATCCCGGCGCGAACGCCGACGCGGACGAGCCGCCGGCCCCTCGTGGCGTGGGCCACTTCGCCGGCATGATGCTCGATCCGGCCAGGGTCGATCTCGCCGCCCTGCCGTTCCGCCTCGCCGGCCCGGCGCTGGACGGCGTGATGACGAACCTCGAAGCGGTCGAGACGGTGCTGTCCGAGCGGGCCGCCGCGCTCGGCGTGGAGGTCAGGCGCGGCGTCACGGTCTCAGCCATCGCGCAGGACGACGAGACCGTGGTCGCGCGAGTCGGCGAGCAGGAGTACGCGGCGCGCTGGCTCGTCGGCTGCGATGGCGGACGCAGCGCGGTGCGCGGGCTCGCGGGCTTCGACTTCGTCGGCACCGAGCCGCAGTTCACCGGCTACGTCATGCTCGCCGCCATCGCCGATCCCGAGAAGCTGCGCCTCGGGTTCAACCTGACGCCGACGGGCATCTACCTCCGGCCGCCCGCGAAAGAGTACGTCGGCATGCTGGATTTCGACGGCGGCGCGTTCGATCGCTCGCAGCGGCCGACCCGCGAACATCTCCAGTCGGTCCTGCGCCGGGTATCCGGCACCGACGTGACGCTGAGCGACGTCCATCTCGTCTCGACCTTCACCGACCGGGCGAAGCAGACGACGACCTACCGGCAGGGGCGCGTCCTGCTCGCGGGCGACGCCGCTCACATCCACTCTCCCCTCGGCGGGCAGGGACTCAACCTCGGCATCGGCGACGCCATGAACCTGGGTTGGAAGCTCGCGGCGACCGTGCGCGGGTACGCGCCGGACGGACTCGTCGACAGCTACCCCCGCGAGCGCCATCCGGTCGGGGCGGCGGTGCTCGACTGGGCGCGCGCCCAGGCGGCGGCCATGAGGCCGGACCCGTATGCCCACGCGATCCACGGAGTGATCCGCGACCTGATCGGGACCCGCGACGGAACCACCTACGTGTTCGAGCGAGCCTCGGGATCGTCGATCCGCTACGACCTCGGCGGCGAGCAGCCGCTGGTGGGGCGCAGCGCTCCGGACTTTCGTCTCGGGGACGGCACTCGCCTCGGCGACCTGATGCGGGACGGACGAGGTGTCGCGCTCGACTTCAGCGTCGACCGACGCCTGCACGGTCCGGCGATGGGCTGGGAGAGCCGGATCCGGTATGTGGCCGGACGGGCGAGGAACGACCTGGGATTCGGGGCCGTGCTCGTCCGGCCCGACGGCATGGTCGCCTGGGCGAGTGATCGCGACCCTGATCGTGAAGCGTTCGAGCGGGCCGCCGCCCGTTGGTTCGGCACTCCGGCGTGAAACCCCCTTCCCCCGGCGGACGGCGTGCACCCGACGCCGGCCGGTCACGCCGCACTCGCGGCCGTCTGGCTGCGCCTGGTCGCCTGACCGTGGCTCGCGAACCCGTGCCGGGGCGTCCCAGGCGGCCGCGCGGCTTGCCGGCCGCGCGGCGGTCCGGTCCGGTTTCCTAACCGGCCGATCGCCATCCGTCGGCGGTGCGGTCGGCCTCGCGGCGGCCCTGGCCGCGGCCCGCGTGGGCCGCGGCCTCCCGGACCGACGGATCGAGGGGGTTGGTGCCCATCGCGGCGAGGGACGCCTCGTCGGGGTGGATGACGGTGACGGTGGAGCCCCGGTGGCGCAGGGCCTCGACGTTCTCGCCCAGCCCGCCGCCCCAGGGCGGAACCGGGGAGCCGGCCGGCATGGGGGACACGATCAGCACGCGGTCGTATCCCAACGCGAGGTCGGCGTTCTCGTTGGAGTGGGCGCCGCCGTCGACGTACCGGCGGCCGTCGATGGAGGCCGGGGGCCAGATTCCGGGTACGGCGCAGCTGGCCGCGACCGCGTCGACCAGGTCGACGCCGGACTCGGGATCGAAGATCCGCCGCTCACCCGTCTCCGCGTCGACGGCGACGATGGCGATCGGGCGTTCCGGCCAGTCGAACGACGGCAGACGTGACGCGATGGCCTCCTGCCGTTCCTTCTCCGGGACCGTGGGAACCTCCCGCGCCCAGGCACCGACACGGCGACGCATCTCCAGGGCGTCCTCCGCTCCCGCGATGACCCCTGCGATCGTCGTGACGTAGGTGGGCAGATCAAACTCGGCGGGGATCTCCCGTGCCTGCAGCGCGGGGTCGACCTGCCGCCGGAACAGGTCCTCCAGCGGCAGGCCACTGCTCACCTGGGCGGTGACGGCCGATCCGGCCGACGTCCCGACGATCAGATCGGCGCCGAGTAGGTCGACGCCCGCGTCGGCCAGGCCCACGAGCACGCCCGTCTCCCAGGCGATCCCCGCCACTCCGCCACCGCCGAGGACCAATGCGCGTCGTACGGTCATGTCCCTATCCTGGCGATTCGGCCACACTGTGCGCACCGGTCCCCACGGTGATCGTTCTCACGGGATTCGAGGGGCGAACGGCGTGGGGTAGGTTCGAACGCGGTTCGGTTCGTTCTCTGGCCTGGAGCGTAGATGACCTTCAGCTCGCCCGTCGACGTCCGTGAGGGTCTCGCGGCCGTGGACTACCTGGCCGACGACGCGATCGCCACGACCGTCTACCTCGCCGCCGCCCTCGGCAAGCCGCTGCTGGTGGAGGGCCCCGCCGGAGTGGGCAAGACGGAGCTGGCCAAGGCCGTCGCCGCCATCACCGAGGCACGGCTCGTACGGCTCCAGTGCTATGAGGGCCTCGACGAGGCGCGCGCCCTCTACGAGTGGAACTACAAGAAGCAGCTCCTGCGCATCCAGGCTTCCGGCGACCAGTCGTGGAGCGCCACCCACGACGACATCTTCAGCGAGGAGTTCCTGCTGGAACGGCCGCTGCTGACCGCGATCCGGCGCACCGATCCGACGGTCCTGCTGATCGACGAGATCGACAAGGCGGACGTCGAGGTCGAGGGGCTGCTCCTGGAGGTGCTGTCGGACTTCCAGGTGACCATTCCCGAGCTGGGCACGATCACGGCGGCGCGCCGGCCGTTCGTCGTGCTCACCTCCAACGCGACCCGTGAGCTGTCCGAGGCGCTCAAGCGGCGCTGCCTCTACCTGCACCTGGACTACCCGTCCCCGGAACGCGAGCGCGACATCGTACGGGCGCGGGTGCCCGGCATCGACGAGGCCCTGGCCGCCAGGCTCGCCCAGGTGGTCGCGGTCCTGCGCGAACTGGAGCTGAAGAAGCCGCCGAGCATCGCCGAGAGCGTCGACTGGGCCCGTACCCTGCTGGCGCTCGGCCTCGACCGGCTCGACGGGGAGGAGATCGCCGCCACCCTGGGCGTCGTCCTGAAACACCACTCAGACCAGGAACGCGCGCGCAAGGAGGTCGTCGCCGGCGATGCCGCTCCTCGATGAGATCCGGGAGGCCTGATGGCGCTGCTGGACCGGCATCTCGGGTTCCTCGGGGCGCTGCGGGAGGCGGGTCTGCCCGTGTCGCTCGCCGAAGGGCTCGACGCCGCTCACGCCCTGGCGACGATCGACCTGGCCGAGCGCGAGTCGCTGCGCGCGGCGTACGCGGCCACGCTCGTCAAGCGGCAGGCGCACCGGGAGGCGTTCGACACGCTGTTCGAGCTGTGGTTCCCGCCGGTGACCGGCAGTCCCGAGGAGGCCCGGGAGCGTCCCGCGTACGACGATCCGGAGGTGCGGCGGCTGCGCGACGAGCTGAGCCGCCTCCTGCTGGAGGGGGACGACGGCCTCCTGCGGGACTTCGCCCGTAAGGCCGTCGGCGCGTACGGGCGCGGGTCCGGCGGCGGAGGCGGCGGAAGCCCGTGGTTCTCCTACCAGGTGCTGCGGACGCTGTCCCCGGAGACGCTGATGGCCGGGCTGCTGGCCGCCGTGCTGACCGAGCGCGGCGGCCTCGACGAGAAGGTCGCCCGCCGGACGTTCACGCGCCGCATCGAACGTTTCGAGAGGTTCGTCGCCGAGGACGTACGGCGGCGGATCGCCGAGGACGCCGGAGCCGAGAAGGTCGCGCGCGGCACCGTGCGGCAGCCGCTCGAACAGGTGGACTTCCTCCGGGCGACGCGCACGGACCTGGCCGCGATCCGGCGGGAGATCCAGCCGCTCGCCCGGCGGCTCGCCGCCCGTCTCGCCCATCGCCGGCGGCACGGCAGGAACGGGCGGCTGGACTTTCGCAGGACCGTACGCGCGTCACTGTCGACGGGCGGCGTCCCCCTGACCACGCACCACCGGCCGCCCCGTCCGCACAAGCCCGAGCTCGTCGTCCTGTGCGACGCCAGCGACTCGGTCTCCTCGTTCGCGCACTTCACGCTGCTCCTGACGTACGCGCTGCGCGAGCAGTTCGCCCGGGTGCGGGCGTTCGCGTTCATCGACGACCTGGATGAGATCACGAAGTTCTTCGCACCGGGCGCGGACGTCGTGGAGGCGATGACCCGTATGACCCGGGAGGCGCGCCTGGTCTGGATCAGCGGGCACAGCGACTACGGGCGCGCGTTCGGCGTCTTCGCGGACCGGTACGCCGACGCCATCACACCGAAGACGTCCCTGCTGATCCTGGGGGACGCCCGGAGCAACTACGGATCGCTCAACCTCGAGACGGTCGAGCGGCTGGCCGGGCGGGCCCGGCACGCGTACTGGCTCAACCCCGAGCCCGTCCGGGACTGGGACACCGGAGACTCGGCGGCCTCGGCGTACGGGGCGGTGGTGCCGATGCGCGAATGCCGCAACCTGGCCCAGCTCGCGGACTTCGTCGAGTCGCTGGCGTGACGCCCCGGCCGCCGGGGAGGTAGGCGGTTCGGGGCGGGTTCTCCGGGTAGCTCCTTCGCCTGTCGGACGAGACAACGCCGCGATCAAGAGGAGCTTTCCGTGAACTCGGTGATCGAGACCGTGAAGGAGAACGAACGCGAGTACAGCCAGGGTGAACCGCGGCCGCTGAAGTCCTACGCCGGCACGCTCGCCGTCTACGGCATGGCCGTCGGCGCCGCCACGGTGATCGCCCGGTTGACCGGGCGTCGGGCGCCCCGCTTGGGCGTGCGGGACGTCGCCCTGATGGCCGTCACGACCCACAAGGTGTCCCGCACGCTCGCGAAGGACACGGTGACGAGCCCGCTGCGGGCGCCCTTCACCCGGTACAAGGGGACGTCCGGTCCGGCCGAACTCGCCGAGGAGGTACGGGGCAAGGGCGTCAAGCACGCGATCGGCGAGCTGATCACCTGCCCGTTCTGCATGGCGCAGTGGGTGGCCACCGCGTACACGGTCGGGATGACCTTCGCGCCGGACGCGACCCGGCTGGCCGGTGCCACGATGACGGCCGTGGCGGGCGCCGACTGGCTCCAGCTCGCCTACGCGCGGCTGCAGCGGGCCGCGGAGGACTGAGGCGAACCACGCCCGGAGCCGCGCCCGCCCGGAGTCGCGCCCGCCCGGAGGCGGGCCTGCATCAAGGCGCGCCTGCACGGAGTCGCGCCCGGCGCTCGCGGGCCGCGGCGTGGCCGTGGCCGACGGCCTGATCACCGCGAATGGACGCGGTCGGTCGCCGCTCGGATACGCGCCGCCATCGCCGCATCGGAGAGCCCTCCGACTTCGGCTGGGCGAATCGTGGGTTTGGGACAGCCTCGGCGGGTAGGCGGCCAGCATGGACGTTAGCTTCCTCAAGTCGCTGTACGACAGCTCAGGACCGTTCGCCTCCGTCTACCTGGACATCAGGCGGATCACGGAAGACGCTCCGAAGGCCATTGAACTGCGCCGCAAGGCCCGGCAGCGGGAGCTGGTCGACCAGGGAGCCCCGGCCACGATGATCGAGGCGATGGTGCGGCTCGTCGATGAGGAGAACACCCGGCGTGAGTCCGGCACCCTCGCGATGTTCGCGGCGGACGGCGAGGTCGTCCACCACGAGGTGCTGCCCGGGGCGCCGCGCGTCGAACTGGCCAAGTACGCACCGCTGCCCCACGTCAAGCCGCTGCTCGCCCAGCGCGGGGAGCCGATGGCCTACCTGTCCGCCACGGTTGACCGGCTCGGCGGCGAGCTGACCTGCGTGTCCCGGGACGGCCATCGCCGCGTCATCACCGTCAAGCCGGAAGAGGACTTCCCGGTGCGCAAGGTCAAGGCCGGGGACATGTTCCGGCAGGACAAGCAGCAGCGGGCCGCCGAGGAGGTCTGGCGGACCAACGCCAAGAAGGTCGCCCACGAGATCGCCGTGGCCGTCGACGACTGCGGCGCCGAACTCGTCGTGCTGGCGGGCGACATCCGTGCCCGCAAGGCCGTGCAGGGGGAGCTGCCCGAAGCGGTGCTGGCGCGCCTGGTCGACGCCGGCGGAGTCGGCCCGTCACTGGACGAGGAGATCGCCCAGGCCGTCGAGCACAAGCGCGAGGAGCACCTCGCGGCGCTGCTCGGCCAGTTCGACGAGCAGCTCACCAAGGGGCGCCGGGCGGTCGACGGCCTGGAGGCCGTGACGGACGCCCTGCGCAAGGGCCAGGTCGCGACCCTGTTCCTGGAGGACCGGCCGGACTCACCGGCCACGCTGTGGACCGGTCCGCACCCGACCGACGTGGGGACCTCGGCCGACCTCCTTCGCGAGCTGGGCGTCGCCGACCCCGTCGAGGACCGCGCCGACGCCGCGCTGATCAGGGCGCTGGCGGGCACGGACGGGGATCTGCAGCTGCTGCCACCGGAGTCGCTGCGCGCGGACTCCGGGGTCGGGGCGCTGCTGCGGTACGTGGACTGACCGGCCGGGGAGACACGCTCGATGACCGAAGCGGTGATCTTCGACGTCGACGGAACGCTCGTCGACACCAACTACCTGCACGCCGTGACGTGGTGGGAGACGTTCCGGCAGCACGGCCACGAGGTCGACATGGCCGCCGTGCACCGGGCGATCGGGATGGGGTCCGACAAGCTCCTCGACCAGCTGCTGCCCGAGGATCGTGATCGCGACGGCGACGAGGACGTTCGCGCCGGGCACAAGACCCTCTACCGCCTGTTCTGGGAACGGTTGCGCGCCTTCGAAGGCGCGGCCGACCTGCTGCGCGCCTGCGCCGCGCGCGGCCGGAAGGTCGTTCTGGCCAGTTCCGCGGACGGGGACGAGATGAAGGCGCTGCTGGCCGCCCTCGACGCCGATGACGCGATCAGCGCCGTGACCTCCTCGGCCGACGCGGAGCAGAGCAAGCCGGCCCCGGACATCGTGCAGGTCGCTCTCGAACGCGCCGGCGTCCAGGCCGACCAGGCGATCTTCGTCGGTGACACGGTCTGGGACGTCAAGGCGTGCGCGCGCGCCGGCCTGCCGTGCGTCGCGGTGCTGTCCGGGGGCATCGGAGCGGACGAGCTCCGGGAGGCCGGCGCGGTCGCCGTCTACGACGGAACGGCGCACCTGCTACGGGAGCTCGACGACAGCCCGCTCGCCGAGTGACCCGGCCCGTCCGGGGCGGCGTCGCCCGTATCGGGGGGTTCATCCCGCCGATACGGGCGACGCCGGTCCTCAGGGCAGGAGCGTGTCCAGGAACGTGTTGCTGAACACCCGGTAAGGGTCGTAGCCGTTCAGCGTGGTCCGCGCGGCGTCGAAACCGTCGCCGGCCGCCTGGCCCGCGTTCACGGCGTTCCGGATGGTCGAGGTGAGCATCGTCGTGTCGGCCCACGCCGCGCTGTTCGTGATCGCCCACGCCTTGGACCACTCGGGCCGTACGGTCGCGTACGAGCCCGTGTAGTTGGAGAAGATCCACTGCTCCATCTCGCGATAGAAGGCGTTGCACTGTGGCGTGCCGGGGATGGTCCCCATGTCGAGCCAGACGCAGACGTCCCACTCGGGATGGTCGGGCCGGGGCCGTACGGACGACAGCTGCGGCGAGACCGCGCCGCTCACCCCCGACTCCGCCGGCTGGTCCAGGCCGGTCACCCGGATCTCGACCGGGCCGTTCATCGGGTACTGCCCCTGCGCCTTGTAGGCGTTGACCCGCGAGACGTACTGGGCGTAGAACTCGCTGACCACGCGCTGGATGTTCGCCCGCGCGGTGAGCACGGCGAACCCGGCCTCGACGATCCGCAGGGTGGTCGGCTGTACGTACAGCAGGGTGTTCTTCGACCAGCCCCAGACGTCCCAGGTGCCGGTGGTGATCAGGCCCGAGCCGACGATCGACATCTCGAGGTTCTCGAAGGTCGGCGTGACGGAGACGTTCCCGCCCACGATCTGCTCGATGTAGTCGGACTGCTGCTGATTGATGAAGTTGGCGAACGTGTAGTTGTACGGGGCGGTCACCTGCTTGGACAGGAGCGGCTTGGTGGGGCTGAGCGACCAGAGTTTGATCCAGGGCACGGTCGTGAACGGGAACCAGATCACCTCGATCCGCCCGCATCCGTTCAGGAGGCTCGCGAAGGAGTTCGAACCGGCCGTGGCCGGCGCGGCGAACACGTCCGTGGCCTGGATGTCGTACCGGCTCTGGCACCGCAGGCGCTGGTTCGCGCCCACCTCCAGGGTGACCTCGGTGACGAACGCCCGGCCGAGATGGGCCAGGAACGCCTTCATCGCGGGGTCGGTCCGGGTGAACGTCCGCAGCGTGAACGCGCTGCCGTTCCACACCACGGCGGTGAGGGACCGGATGAGGTTGCTCAGTGAGCCGTAGCTGGTCCCGGCGAGCCGGCTCTCACCCTGGGCGGGGATCGCCGAGCCGTGCGCGTTGATCGCGAGGACGCCGCCGAGCGTGATGTCCCCGGGCGCCGGGATGGCGGTGAACCCCAGGCCGGCGGACTCGAGCGTGGCGAGCAGGGCGTCCATCGTGACGCCGGTCTGCGCGGTCACCGTGGCGGAGCCGACGCTGACGGACGTCAGGTGCTGTGTCGTGTCGACGAGGATGACCTTGCCGACGTTGGCGCCGTTCGGCACGAGGATCGGCGACCAGTTGTGTCCCATGCCCTTCGGCCGGACGCGGTAGCCGTTCGCTTGGGCCCAGTTCGCGACGGCCACGACGTCGGCCGGGGTGTTCGGCGCGCACGTCAGGGCGTCCGCGATCGTGATCTCTTCGGACCAGTTCTGGTACGCCTGCCGGTACAGCGGCAGGGGGAAGCCGGGCAGCGTGTCGGCGCGGGCGGGGACTCGGAAGGCGGGGAGCCAGGTGAGGGCGGCCGCGCCCGCGGCGGCGAGCAGGCCGCGGCGGGAGAGGTGGGACGAGGATTCCATGGGGTGCTCCCGGGGGGAGCGGCGGTCCGTGGCGGCGGGCCGCCGGAAAGCAGCGAGAAGGCGGCGGGTGCCGGCCGGAGGCGTCCCGCCGGGGTGACTCCGCCGCGGACGAGGCCGGAGCCGTCAGGGCACGTGAGCGTCAACGCTTGCGCCGGTTATACGGCGGTATCGGGCATTTGGTCAAGCACTTGCTTGGTATCGATTCGCCCGTGTGTCCCGGCGGGGTCCGGGCGCGGTCCCGCCCTCCCCGCGTGACCGAGGACGCCGTGCGGCTCCGCGCCGCTCCGTGTCCGGAACCGGCCTCATGATCGGCCGTTCGCGCTCGGCCGCAGCCGTCATACTCGGCTCGGCAACGGATCATCACGCTGGGAGGCGACGGTGGGCGAGGTCAGCCGACGCGGGTTCATCGCCGGGACGGCCGGGGCGGTGGCGGCGGGCGTCGTCGCCACGGAGCCACCGACGGAGGGCCGGGCGGAGGCGGCCGTACGCCTGCCCGCGCCGCAGCGGTCGGGCATCGACCACATCATCGTCGTGATGATGGAGAACCGCTCCTTCGACCACTACCTCGGCTGGCTGCCGGGCGCGGACGGCCGGCAGGCCGGGCTGACGTACACCGACCGCGACGGCGTGCCGCACGAGACGCACCACCTGACCGTGCCGCACGGCTGCGGCTTCAACGACCCCGACCACTCCTACGACGGCGGCCGGGTCGAGTTCAATGACGGCGCCTGTGACGGCTGGCTGCGCGCCGGGACGAACGACCTGCTCTCCATCGGCTACTACGAGGCCGCCGACCTGGGGTTCTACGGCCGCGCGGCGCGGGACTGGACGGTCTGCGACCGGTATTTCGCCGCCATGATGGGCCCGACGTTCCCCAACCGGTTCTTCCTGCACGCGGCGCAGACCGACCGGCGTACGACGTCGGTGGACAAGCTCGCCACCATGCCGACGATCTGGGACCGCCTGGCCGCCGGCGGCGTCAAGGGCCGCTACTACTACAGCGACGTGCCCTACACCGCGCTCTGGGGCACGCGGTATCTCGGGATCAGCCACCCGATCGCGGAGTTCTACGCGGCGGCCGCGACCGGGACGCTTCCCGCGGTCTCGTTCGTGGAGCCCGGCTTCCTCGGCGAGGCGGTGCCCGGCCTGTCCGAGGACGAGCACCCGCTGGCCGACATCCGCCTCGGCCAGCACTTCCTGGGCAAGGTGCACGACGCGGTGGTCGCCGGCCCCGACTGGTCCAGGACGGTGCTGGTCGTCACGTACGACGAGTGGGGCGGCTTCTTCGACCACGTCGCCCCGCCCGCCGGCCCGGACCCCAACCCCGACCTCGGCGCCGGCCTGCGCGGTTTCCGGGTGCCCTGCGTGGTCATCTCGCCGTGGGCCCGGCGCGGCCACGTGGCCCATCGCCTCTACGACCACACGTCGATCCTGAAGATGATCGAGTGGCGGTTCGGCCTGGACCCGCTGACCGTACGGGACGCGGCGGCGCGCAACCTCGCCGAGGTCCTCGACTTCACGCAGCGACCGCGGCTGAAGGTCCCGCGGTACGACGTCCCGCGCCCGCTGACCTTCGGCTGCGTCATCCCCGATCACTCCCATTCCGGGGAGGACTGGGCGGACCTGGCGGCGCTCGCCCGGCACCGCCGCTTCGCCACGCCGTAACGGGCGGGCACCGTTCGGCCGGGCCCGCCCCCGCCTCGTCAGGCCCGGACGGGCTTCCCGGCTCCGGCCGGGGTCAGGTCGTAGTCCTCCCGGCGGGCACGCCGGGTGCGCGCCCAGTACTCGAAGGTGAAGCCGGGCCACAGCGTGCGGTTGACGCCGTGCTCGTCGAGGTACCAGCTCGTGCAGCCGCCCTCGTTCCAGACCGCCCGGCGCAGCCTCTTCTGCAGGCGGTCGTTGAACCGTCGCTGGGCCTCGGGCCGTGCCTCGATCGCCTCGGCGTTCTCCCGCGAGAGCAGGCACAGGCAGCTCAGCACGTGCTGCACCTGCGACTCGATCATGAACACCACCGAGTTGTGGCCGAGCCCGGTGTTGGGGCCCAGGAGCAGGAAGAGATTCGGGAACCCCGCCACCGTCACGCCGTGGTGGGCCTCGATGCCGCCGGCCCAGGCCTCCTGGATCTTCAGCCCGTCCCGCCCGACGATGTGCTGCTCGGAGATCGCCTCGGTGACCTTGAACCCGGTGCCGTAGATGATGACGTCCACGTCGTACGCGGTGCCGTCCGCGGTCACCAGCCCGGTCTCGGTGATCTCCTTGATCGGCTCCGTCACCAGGTCGACGTGCGGGCGGGTCAGCGCCGGATAGTAGTCCGAGGACAGCAGGATGCGCTTGCATCCGATCGTGTAGTCAGGGGTGACCTTCGCGCGCAGCTCGGGATCGTCGATTTGCCGCTCGATGTGGCGGCGGGCCAACTGCTCCATCGGCCCCATGAGCCGCGGGTCGAGGGTGAATCCGACCGCCCGGGTCTCCAGCACCCAGTAGATCCCGTTACGGAAGGCGCGCTGCGCCCCGGGAACGTGCCGGAAGACGCGCCGCACCCGCTTGGACAGCGTGAAGTCGGGCTTCGGCTGGATCCACGGGGGCGTGCGCTGGAACACGTGCAGCCGGCCCGCCTCCTCGGCGACCCGCGGGATGAACTGGATCGCCGACGCGCCGGTGCCGATGACGGCGACCCTCTTCCCGGACAGGTCGGCCGACGGGTCCCACTGCGCGGAGTGGAAGGCCGTGCCCCGGAACCGCTCGGCACCGGGGATCTCGGGGATGGACGGCACGTGCAGCGCGCCGATCGCGGAGACGACGGCCTTCGGCGTGAGGACCTCACCGGACGCCAGGGTGACCCGCCAGTGACGTGCCGTCTCCTCCCACTCCATCGTCTCGACGGTACAGCCGAAGCGCAGGTGCGGGCCGAGGTCGTACTTGTCGACGCAGTGCCGCAGGTAGTCCCAGATCTCCGGCTGCGGGGCGAACATCCGCGACCAGTCGGGATTGAGCTCGAAGGAGAAGGAGTACATGTGCGACGGCACGTCGCACGCGCACCCGGGGTACTGGTTGTCGCGCCAGGTGCCGCCGAGGTCGTCGGACTTCTCCAGGATCACGAAATCGTGGAAGCCGGCCCGCTTGAGCTGGATGGCCATGCCGAGGCCACCGAATCCGGAGCCGATGATCGCGATCTTCACTGCGCCTCCTGGGCCGCCGTCGCTCTCTTTCGGGGTTACCACTAGTAAGTTACCAGCGGTAGGTTACCGCCGGTAGGTCGTGAGATAGAGTTCACATGTGATCCGCAACGACTCCGTGAAGCCGCGCCGCCCGCGGATGTCCCGCGCCGACCGCGAGCGGCAGATGCTCGACGTCGCCGAGGAGGTGTTCGCCGAGCGGGGCTACGGCGCCGTCTCCATGGAGGAGATCGCCGAGCTCGTGGGCCTGTCCAAGCCGATGCTGTACGAGTACTTCGGTTCGAAGGAGGGGCTGCTGCTCGGCGTCATCCGGAGGGCGCGGGGCGAGCTTCGCGAGGTCACCGAGCGCGCCGTCGAGGCGGGGGGAACGCCCGAGGAGATGCTGCGGCGCGGCTACATCGCCTACTTCCGGTTCAACGAGGCGCACCGCCGGGCCTGGCTCGTCCTCCTGCAGGAGCCGGTGCTGCTGCAGAGCGCGGCCGAGGAGATCGAGGGGATCCGCCGCCAGCAGAGCGAGATGATGGTCGGGCTGCTCGCCGTTCACCTGCCGGACCGGCCGCGTCGCGCCCTGGAGGCCTACGCCGAGAGCATCATCGGCGCCTGCGAGCGAATGGCCCTGTGGCGGGCGCGCAACCCCGAGGTCACCCCCGAAGAGTCCGCCGCCCACCTCATGGACCTCACCTGGACCGGCCTGGCGACCCTGAACTCTCCCGTCGCCGACGAATCCTGACGTGAGCTTAGGGTAGCCGATCGATTACGAAGAGTTGACTCGACAGGATTTTCGACTACGGTAAGTGCTGCTCCTGTCACCTTGTGTCCTCGCCCCTCGGAGGGAATGATGCACCTATGGCCGTTCAAGCCCTTGAGGTGCCCGTGGCTCGCAACGACGACATTCGAAGCGCCTTCCGAGAGGTCTGCGGCATCTTCCCGCAGCATCGGGTGGAGCTCGTCAACGGCCGGATCGTGGTGAATCCGGTGCCGACAGGGGACCACAACCGCATCGTCTACCGCCTGCTCTTGCAACTTCTCGCCGTGGTGCAGGGCCAAGGGTGGCAGATCTGGAACGACATCACGCTCTTCCTGGGACCGCAGCGGGATCGCTACCGGCCGGATCTGACAGTCGTGCCGGCCGAGCCGAAGATGTGGGCGAAGGACCATGTTCACGGCGACCAGGTGCTCCTCGTCGTCGAGGTGGTCTCGGCGAGCAGCGTGACCGACGATCACGAGGTGAAGCCACGGCAGTACGCGGCGGGCGGGGTGCCGCTCTGCCTGGTGGTGGACGTCTTCGCGCGGAAGGTACGGCTCCTGTCCCAGCCGGGGGCCGACGGCTATGAGCAGGAGACCGACGTCGCGCTCGGTCGCCCGCTCGATCTGCCGGAGCCGTGGAAGCTCACCATCGACACCGGGGCGCTCGCGGAGTGAGCGGGTCTGATGGACGATCAGCCGATCGTGCGCCAGCACTGCTCCTGGACCAGTTCGCGGCTGCGCCAGCCGTCGGGCGTACGGACCAGCCGGTGGTGGTACCAGCCGCCCCCGCGGACGAATCCGGGCGTGGTTGCGGCGACCGTCGACCGTGACGGGGAGAGGGTGTCGGCGAACGACGCGCTGACCCGTGCCTCATCGCCGTCGACCGTCATCGTCACCGCCCCGATCAGATGCTGCCGGCCGGGCCAGGCCGCCAGCACCTCGGCGAGCCAGCGCTTGACCGCGTCCCGGTCGCCCCGTACGCCGCCGGACGCGGAGAAGTCGATCAACGCGTCCGCCGTGAAGACCGAGTCGAGCAGCATCCAGTCCCCGCCGTCCACGGCGCGGACGTAGCGGGCGAGTAACTCGCCGAGCTCGAGCCGGTCGGCGATCTCCTGCACGTCCATTACCGGATCATCCATCTCGCCAAACGGACGATCAATACCCGAACCGTCCTAAGGCCGGTGATCTCTCCATGGCGGAGGGACACTGCGGTCGGCTGCCACTGGGGGAGGCACGATGCGACGTGGTTCGACCACGCGGGCGGGGAACGAGGGGCGCGATCAGCGGGAGAACGACGACCAGGCCCGTGCGGAACAGGACGGGAGCGGTCGGGACCGTGACGAGCAGGGCGGGGGCCGGCGGATCGGGCAGGTCCAGGACGACGCGCGGGAGGCGGGTGCGGGGGAGGGCGCCGTCGTCGGGGAGATGGCGGCGCTGCCCTGGCAGGCGCACTTGGGAGAGCTGGCGGCGACGAGTCTGGCGGGGATGAGCCGCCGGCTGCCCACTCTGGTCGGCGCGGCGATCCGCCTGGCCTGGCGGGCGAGCCGGTTCGACACGACGGCGACCGTCGTGCTCAACCTCGCCGCAGGCGTCTTCACGGCGTACGGGCTGCTGGCCACGTCCGGTGTCCTCACGGCGCTGTTCAGCGGCGGGGCGACGCCCGACCGGGTGCGGGCGGCCCTGCCGTCGCTGGCGCTGGTCGCGGGTGCGGCGGCGCTCCGCTCCGGGTTGCAGGCGGGGGCGGGGTGGGCGCAGGCCCGGCTCAAACCGAAGGTCAACCGCATGGTGGAGACCCGCCTGTTCGACCTGACCATGCGGGTGGACCTGACGGCGTTCGACGACACCGACTTCCACGACGCCATGCACCGGGCCCGCCAGCGTGGCCTGTACGAGGCGTCGGCGGTGGTCCAGGAGGCGATCGACATCCTGACCGGCCTGGTCGGGCTGACGGCCGCGGCCGGAGCGCTCGGCGTGCTCCATCCCGTACTGCTGCCGCTGCTGCTCCTCACGGCGGTGCCCGACGGATGGGCGGCGGCGCGGTCCGCCCGGATGCGTTACCTGACGATCTTCACGCTGTCCCCGGTGCGCCGGCGCAAGTGGGTCCTCGCGGACCTGATGGCCGATCGGGACTCCGCCGCGGAGATCCGCGCCTTCACGATGCGCGGCTTTCTCGGCCGCGAACACGACCGGCTCGGTGCCGAGGAGTGCGCGGTCCACGTCGGTCTGGCCCGCCGCCAGACGGTCGTGCAGGTGCTCGGTGAGATCGCCGGCGGGCTTGCGACCGGGGCGGTGTACGTCGTGCTCGGCGTCCTGCTCGCGACCGGGGCCCTGCCCCTGGCCGTCGCGGGAACCGCGGTGCTGGCGATCCGCAGCGGGAAGACCTCGCTCGCGTCGCTCCTGTACGCGGTCAACCAGTGCTACGAGTCCGGGTTGTACTTCGCCGACTACCTCGACTTCTGCGCCGAGGCCGAGCGCCGGATCCCCGAACGACGGACCGGGCCGGTGCCCGTGACCTTCGACTCGATCAGCACCGAGGACGTCTGGTTCACCTACCCGGGAGCGGAGGAGCCCAGCCTTCGCGGGGTGTCGGTCCGGATCCGCGCGGGGCAGGTCGTCGCCCTCGTCGGCGAGAACGGCTCCGGCAAGACGACCCTGGCCAAGATCCTGGCGGGTCTGTACCGGCCGGACGCGGGCGAGGTCCGCTGGGACGCCGACCGCCTGTCCGAGGTCGACCTCGAGCGTCTGCGCGAGAACGTCTCGGTGATTCCGCAGGACTACACCCACTGGCCCATGACGGCGCGGCACAACATCGCCATGGGCCGTACGCCCGACGATGCCAGGATCGCGGAGGCGGCCAGAGCCTCCGGGGCGGACGAGGTGATCGAGCCGCTCTCGCAGGGGTACGGCACGCTGCTCGACCGGCGTTTCAAAGACGGCCACGAACTGTCGGGCGGGCAGTGGCAGCGGATCGCGGTCGCCCGCGGCTTCTACCGCGACGCTCCACTGCTGATCTGCGACGAGCCGACCGCCGCTCTCGACGCGCGCGCGGAGCACGCGCTGTTCGAGCGGATCCGCGGCCATGCCGGCGGCCGCACGGTGCTACTGATCACGCATCGGCTCGCCAGCGTCCGCCACGCCGATCAGGTCTACGTCCTCGACCACGGCCGGGTCGTCGAGGAGGGGCCGCCCGCCGCGCTGCTGGCGGCCGGCGGCGTCTTCGGCGAGCTGTACGACCTGCAGGCGCGGGCGTACCGGCTGGAGGCCGATCAGCCGCGCGGACCGGGCCCCTCGCGGTGATCCGGCGACCCCGCCCGGGTCCGTCCGGGTGATCCGGCGACTCCGCCTGCCGGCCCGTTCTCGCCGCACGTCACACCGCGTCGGGGCCCGCAGGCGTGCTCCGATCGGACCAGACGGCGTCGAAGACGGCGGGGTCGAAGGGCAGCAACCGGCAGGCCGCGATCCGGCCGTCGCGTACGTGGTACAGGCCGACGGTCGACCAGGTGTGCTCCTCGCCCGCGATGACCGCGGTGCCGTCGGTCAGCGCGGTGATCCACTCGCCCTCGCCGGTGAGCACGTCGCGGTTGTGGAGGCGGAAGGTGCGGTCCGCGAGTTCCCGGCGCCTGCGGAAGTAGGCGAGCACGGCCTCCACGCCGTGGTGGTCGCCCGCGATCGCGTTGCGGCCGGGAATGTGCCAGGCGACGTCCTCGGTGAGGACCTCCCGCAGCGGCGCGTCGTCGCCGCCCGCATAGAACGCGTTCTGGGCGGCGTGTAGACGGTGGAGCAGGGCGACGGCGTACTCTCTGTCCACGTTCATCCCCTATCGGGACGGTCCCCGGCGGGGGAGACGATCGTCGTATCGAGGATCAGGCGGTGATGTGCCGCCGGATCCACTCGTACATCGCGACGCCGCTGGCCACCCCGGCGTTGATCGAGCGGGTCGAACCGAACTGGGGGATGTGCAGCACGACGTCGGCGGCCGCCCGGGCCTCTTCCGACAGGCCCGGTCCCTCCTGGCCGAAGAGCATCAGGCACACGGCCGGCAGCTCCGCGCTCTGGATCGGGCGGGATCCGGGCAGGTTGTCGATGCCGATGATCGGCAGGTCGCGCTCACGGCACCAGGCCACCAGGTCGCTGGTCGCCGGATGGTGCCGTACGTGTTGGTAGCGGTCGGTGACCATGGCACCGCGCCGGTTCCAGCGCCGGCGGCCGACGATGTGCACCTCCGCGGCGAGGAACGCGTTGGCGTTGCGGACGACCGCGCCGATGTTGAAGTCGTGCTGCCAGTTCTCGACGGCGACGTGGAAGGGGTGCCGCCGGGCGTCGAGGTCGGCGACGATCGCGTCGTTGCTCCAGTAGCGGTACTCGTCGACGACGTTGCGGCGGTCGCCGCCCGCGAGCAGCGCCGGGTCGAACCGCGGGTCGTCCGGCCAGGGCAGCGGATGCGGGCCGACCCCGACCTCGATCTCCGGCTCGGTATCGGTCGGCGGGACGGTCCCGGTCGGGGGGCCGATGCGGTCGTCGTGGTCCTGTGCGGGACGCGGTGCGACGTCGGACGTCATGGGCCCGAGCATAGAAGGTCATCGCGGCGGTCCCGACGCCCGCTGGCGGGAGCCGGGCGTCAAGCGGCCGGGCAGCGGGTTCGCCGGACGGCCGGGGCGTGTCGGGACGGCCGGACCGCCGGACACGCGCTACTTCGACGCGGCGTGCCTGCTCCGCTGGAACAGCGCGAAGAGCCAGACGAGCGACGGCACCAGGAGGATCAGCCCGATGAGCACCGAGGCGAGCGTGGCGTGCAGGACGCTGGCCTGGGCGGCGGCGTTGGACACTGTGACGTGCGGCGGCAGGAGGAGAGGGTACTGCGCGACGGGCCAGCCCCAGACGACCGCGGCGACCGCCAGGGCCGCGGTGAACCGCGCGAGGGCGTACCGCCGTGCCGCGAGCAGCGCGAGGGAGATGATCCCGGCGACCGCGGACAGGACGACGACGGGAAGGGCCTGGCCGGTCAGGCCGGCGTACAGGCGCGGCGCGTCCTCGCGGAGAACGAAGATGCCCCCGATGACGACGACGCCCGTGCCGATCGCGGAGCCGATCCCCCGGCGCCGGAACGCGTCCGCCAGATCCCTCTCGCCTTCCCTGCGAGCGTCGGCGGTGAGGTAGACGGCCGCGAGGTACGCGGTCGTCACGATCGCGAGCACCCCTCCCAGGAACGAGGTGGGGTTCACCCAGCTTCCGACGATGTCGCCCTTCGCGAGCCCGGCCGGAACCCGCCCGGAGGCCACGCCGCCCGCGATGGTGCCGAGGAAGAACGGGGTCACCACGGAGGACAGCGCGAAGGCGCCGCCGAACAGCCGCAACTGCCAGAGTTCGGTGCTGGCCTTGCGGAACGCGAACGCCGCCCCACGGGCGATGATGCCGAACGCGACCAGCGTCAGCGGGATGTACATGGTGGAGGCGACCGAGGCGAACACGATTGGGAAGCACGTCCAGAAGAGCACGAGAACGAAGATCAGCCATACGTGGTTGGCCTCCCAGACCGGCCCGATCGAGTGCTCGATGAGCCGGCGTTGCCCGTAACCGCGACGTGGGCCGCCGGCCAGGATGTCCCAGAACCCGCCGCCGAAGTCGGCGCCTCCCAGCAGGGCGTACATCGTGACCCCGGCCCAGGCCAGGGCCAGGAGGGCCTGTGCGGCGGTCACGGCGAGTACTCCTCGGTCCACCCCTCCTGCGGCGCGGTGACCCGCTGGCGTCGCAGCCGGTCGAGCACGTACACGGCCGCCACCGTCAGGACGGTGTAGACGGCCAGCAGCGAGAGCAGGCTGATCCACAGGCCCGGCACCGGGTTGACGGCGTCGGACGTGCGCATGAACCGCCAGACGATCCAGGGCTGCCGGCCCACCTCGGTGGTGACCCATCCGGCCTCCAGGGCGACGGCGGCGGCCAGGCCCGAGATCGACGCCAACCGCAGGAACCAGCGGGACCGCGGCAGGTCGCGGTGTCGCCACCAGGCGAGCGCCAGCCAGATCCCCAGCAGAACGAGCCCGAAGCCGATGGCCACCATGACCTGGAAGCCCAGGTGGACCGGGTTGATCGGGGGCCGGTCGGCGGGCGGAACCTCGTACAGACCGTGCACGACCGTGCTGGGCCGGTATCCGACGAGCAACGACAGCGCGTTCGGGACCCGCAGGGCGTATTGCATCCTCCCGTCGACGTACAGTCCGCCGATCGAGATGGGCACGTGCGACCCGGTCCGGTTGAGGCCCTCGATCGCGGCGAGCTTGGTGTGCTGGTTGGTCGCCAGGAATCTCGCGATCGAGTCGCCGACGATGACCTGCACCGGGGCGATGATCGCGGCGGTGGTGAAGGGGAGCAGGAACCCGATCCGGTGGTACCGGTCCCGGCGGCCGCGGAGCATGCCCACCGCGTAGACGCTCGCGATCCCGAAACCGGCGACCATGAAGGCGGCCAGGATCATGTGCAGGACCTGCCGGGGCATCGCCGGGTTGAACATCGCCGCCCACGGCCGTACGTGGACGGGGGTCCCGTTCACCAGGTCGAAGCCGCGGGGCTGGTTCATCCAGGCGTTCGCCGACACGATGAAGAACGCGGACGCGACGCCGGCCACGCAGACCGGCAGCCCGGTCAGCACGTGCCAGCGGCGCGGCAGCCGGTCCCACCCGTACAGGTAGATGCCGAGGAAGATCGCCTCGATGAAGAAGGCGAAGCCTTCGAGCGCGAACGGCAACCCCACGACCTGGCCGTACCTCGCCATGAGCCCGGGCCACAACTGACCCATCTCGAACGACAGGATCGTGCCGGACACCGCGCCCACGGCGAACAGCACTCCCATCGCCTTGGCCCAGCGGTGCGCGAGGCGGAGGTAGTCCTCGTTCCCGGTGCGGTGCCCACGCCACTCGGCGAACACCGTGAACGCGGGCATACCGACGCCGAAGCAGGCCAGGATGATGTGCCAGCCGAGGGAGAATCCCATCTGCCCACGCGCCGCCAGCAGGTTCAACGGGTTCCCCACGGCCGCGAACGCTTCGGGCATGGCGACTCCTCACGGTCTGCGGCCCGGTCACCGGTGCGGCCGGCGCCGCTGACCGGCCGTCCCCCGGAGGACGCCGTGCCGGACCGGCGCGTCATGGCGCCTCGTGTACCCAGGTAGTGTGATCGTCACTCTCGGTGATCTTCGTGAATCCCGAAGTGTCGGCCGAGTCCGTGATAATCGGCGGATGACTGTACGGGCGATCAAGGCCGAGGAACGCCGGGCGCGCCTCGGGGCACGGCATCTTCTCGCGGATCCGGCGGACACCGCCGTCGACGTCGCCCGCGCGCTGGTCGCGCTGCACGGCACCGACCCGGCGTCGGTGCACCTCGCCGCTGCCGCTCGGATGAAGGTCCCCGACGTCGGCGCCGTCGAGCGGGCGCTGTACGACGACCGGCTGCTGCTGCGGATGCTGGCCATGCGGCGGACGGTCTTCACCGTCCCGACCGAGTCGGCCCCGGTCGTCCAGGCGGCCTGCTCCGACGACGTGGCGCGGCGCGAGCGCCGGAAGAACCTGGGGTTCATCGAGCAGGCGGGCCTCGGCGGCGACGCCTGGCTTCGCGAGGTGGAGGAGGCCACGGTGGCCGCGCTGCGGGCCCGCGGCGAGGCGTTCGCCGCCGACCTGTCCGCCGACGTGCCGCGGCTGAAGGAGCGCATCCTGCTGTCCGAGGGCAAGGCGTACGAGGCCCGGCCGGCCATCGCCAACCGGGTGCTGCTCGTCCTGGCCGCCGAGGGCCGGATCGTTCGCGGCCGGCCGCGTGGCTCCTGGACGAGCAGCCAGTTCAGCTGGTCGCCGATCGAGGCGTGGCTGCCCGAGGGCCTGCCGCGCGTCCCCGTGGAGGAGGCGCGGGCCGAGCTGATCCGCCGCTGGCTCGGCGCGTACGGGCCCGGGACCGCCGCGGACCTGAAGTGGTGGACCGGGCTGACCCTCACCCAGGTCAGGAAGGCCCTGGAGGGGATCGCCGTCGAGCGGGTCGAACTCGACGGCGAGGACGGGTACGTCCTGGCCGACGACGTGGAGCCCGTGCCCGATCCGGGTCCCTGGGTCGCCCTGCTGCCCGCCCTGGACCCGACGGTCATGGGCTGGGCCGGGCGCGGCTGGTATCTCGGCGCGCACGGCCCGCTCCTGTTCGACCGCAACGGCAACGCCGGCCCCACGGTCTGGTGCGACGGGCGGGTCGTCGGCGGCTGGGCGCAGCGCCCGGACGGCGAGGTGGCCTACCGGCTGCTGGAGGACGTCGGCGCCGAGGCGGCCTCCGCCGTCGCCGCCGAGGCCGCCCGGCTCACCTCATGGCTGGGAGCCGTACGGCTCGCCCCCCGCGCCCGGGGCCGCTCCCGGATCGAGGCGGAACTCGTCGCCTGACCGGCGAGCTCTAAGGCGCGGTGGCCTGGTCGAGGGCCTTGAGGATGCGTTTCTCCGAGACGGGGTACGCGGTGCCGAGCTGCTGGGCGAAGAAGCTGACCCGCAGCTCCTCGATCATCCAGCGGACCTGCCGGATGTCCGCGTTGCCGGGCCGGGCGTCGCGGGCCCGGATGTAGGCGGCCTCGACCTGCTGGATCCGCTGCATGCGCTGGCGGTCGCCGTACGGGTCGTCGGAAAGCCTGTCGAGCCGGCGTTCGACCGCCCGCAGGTAGCGCAGGAGGTCGGGCAGCCGCCGGCGGCCGGTGGTGGTGACGAAGCCGGGATAGATCAGCCGGGACAGCTGCGCGCGGATGTCGGTCAGCGCGGGGATCAGCGTGGGGCTGTTCGTGCTCTTCAGCCTGCGGTCGATCTGGTGGGCCGCCGCCAGGACGCGCTGTACGTGGGCGAGGACGTCGGCGGCGGTGTCGGCGAGGTCGGCGCGGACGTGATCGGTGAGGCGCCGGAAGCCGGCCTCGTCCCAGGCGGGCCCGCCGCCCTCGGTGATCAGGTGGTCGGCCGCGCAGGCGACGCAGTCGTCGAGGAGCGCCGGGACGCCGCCGTGCGGATTGTGGCTGAGCACCAGCTTGGCCTGGTTGTCCAGCCTGCTCTGCAGGTATTTCAGCGGGGACGGGCTGTTCAGCAGGACGAGCCGCCGGGTGCCGCGCCACATGGCCCGCGCCTGCTCGGCCTCGGTGGCGTAGGTGCGCACGGCCACGCTGTCGCCCTCGTCGGTGAGCGCCGGGTACGCCTTGACGCGGCCCTGCTCGTACACCCGCGAGAGCGCGCCGATGTCCCAGGTGCGCAGGCCCTTCCGCTCGATGTCGTCGGCGGCCTTCGACAGCGTCGCGGACACCTTCGGCGCCAGGCGGCGCTTCAGCGCGGCGAGGTCCTTGCCCTCGGCGAGGGTCCGGCGGCGGTCGGTCACCCGATAGGTGATCTTCAGGTGGTCGGGGACGCGGGACAGGTCCCAGGCCTCGCGAGGGACCGTGACGCCGGTCATCGCGCGAAGCTCGCGCTCCAGGGCGTCGAGCAGCGGTCCCGAGCCGGGGGACATGCGCGCCAGGACCTCGCGGGCGACGTTCGGCGCGGGGACGAAGTTGACGCGCAGCTGCTTGGGCAGCGACCGGATCAGCTCGGTCACGAGGTCCTGCCGCAGGCCCGGGATCTGCCAGTCGAACTCCTCGCCGCCGACCTGGTTCAGCACCGGCAGCGGGATGTGCACGGTGACGCCGTCGGCGTCCGTGCCCGGCTCGAACTGGTACGACAGCGGGAACCGGTGCCCGTCCGCCTGCCAGGCGTCCGGGTAGTCGGCCTGGCTGACCTCCCCGGCGGCGTCGTTGACCAGCATGGAGGTCGAGAAGGTGAGGCGCTGCGGGTCGTCGTGCTGCGCCTTCTTCCACCAGGCGTCGAAGTGGCGTGCGGAGACGACGTCGGCGGGGACGCGCTCGTCGTAGAACGCGAAGAGGGTCTCGTCGTCGACGACGATGTCGCGGCGCCGCGCTCTGTTCTCCAGCTCCTCGGCCTGCTCGAGCAGCCGCCGGTTGTCGCGCAGGAACCGGTGGTGGGAGTCCCAGTCGCCCTCCACGAGCGCGTGGCGGATGAACAGCTCCCGGCACAGCTCCGGGTCGATCCTGGCGTAGTTCACCTTGCGCTGCGCGACGATCGGCACGCCGTACAGCGTGACCTTCTCGTACGCCATCACGGCGCCCTGGTTCTTCTCCCAGTGCGGCTCGCTGTAGGTGCGCTTGACCAGGTGGTCGGCGAGCGGCTCGACCCACTCGGGCTCGATCTTGGCGGCCATGCGCGCCCACAGCCGGGACGTCTCGACGAGCTCCGCCGCCATCACCCAGCGCGGCGGCCGCTTGGCGAGCGCGGAGCCCGGGAAGACGGCGAACCGGGCGCCCCGGGCGCCGAGGTACTCGCGCGGGCCGCGCCGGGCGTCGTCCTTGCCGCTGGTCTTCTTCTCGGTGTCGAGCAGGCCGATGTGCGACAGCAGGCCCGCCAGCAGCGACACGTGGACGCGTTGCGGGTCGGCGGGGGTGGTGTTCAGCGTGACGCCGAGGTCCTTGCCGACCTGCCGCAGCTGACCGTAGATGTCCTGCCACTCGCGGATGCGCAGGTAGTGGAGGTACTCCTGCTTGCACAGCCTGCGGAACTGGTTGCCCGACAGCTCCTTCTGCCGCTCCCGTAGGTAGTTCCAGAGGTTGAGGTAGGCCAGGAAGTCCGACTCCTTGTCGGCGAACCGGGCGTGCTGCTGGTCGGCGGCGGCCCGCTTGTCCGCCGGGCGCTCGCGCGGGTCCTGGATCGACAGCGCGGCGGCGATGACCATGACCTCGTGCACGCAGCCGTTCCGGTCGGCCTCCAGCACCATGCGGGCCAGCCGCGGGTCGACGGGCAGCTGCGCGAGCTTGCGGCCCAGCGACGTCAGCCGCTCCCCGTCGAGCGCGCCGAGCTCCTGCAGGAGGTTCACGCCGTCCTTGACGTTGCGGCGGTCCGGCGGGTCGATGAAGGGGAAGTCGAGGATGTCGCCCAGGCCCAGATCCGTCATCTGCAGGATGACCGAGGCGAGGTTGGTGCGCAGGATCTCGGCGTCGGTGAACTCCGGGCGGGCGAGGAAGTCCTCCTCGGAGTACAGCCGGATGCAGATGCCCTCGGAGACGCGGCCGCAGCGGCCCTTGCGCTGGTTGGCCGACGCCTGCGAGACCGGCTCGATCGGCAGTCGCTGGACCTTTGTACGGTGGCTGTAGCGCGAGATGCGGGCGGCGCCCGGGTCGATGACGTACTTGATGCCCGGCACGGTCAGCGACGTCTCGGCGACGTTGGTGGCCAGGACGATGCGCCGGCCGCGGTGCGCCTGGAAGACCCGGTGCTGCTCGGCCGTCGACAGCCGGGCGAACAGCGGCAGCACCTCGGTGTTCTTGAGTTTGCGCTTCTCCAGGGCGTCGGCGGTGTCGCGGATCTCCCGCTCGCCGGACAGGAACACCAGGACGTCGCCCGGCTGTTCCAAGGCGAGCTCGTCCACCGCCTCCAGGATCGCCTGGACCTGGTCGTCGTCCTCCTCGACCGGCCGGTAGCGCACCTCCACCGGGTAGGTGCGGCCGGACACCTCGATGATCGGCGCGTCGTCGAAGTGCTTGGAGAACCGCTCGGGGTCGATCGTCGCCGAGGTGATGATCACCTTGAGGTCGGGGCGCTTGGGCAGCAGGCGCTTGAGGTAGCCCAGGATGAAGTCGATGTTCAGGCTGCGCTCGTGCGCCTCGTCGATGATCAGCGTGTCGTAGCGGCGCAGCATCCGGTCGCGGGACATCTCCGCCAGCAGGATGCCGTCGGTCATGAGCTTGACCAGCGTGTCCTCACCGGAGTGGTCGGCGAAGCGCACCTGGTAACCGACGGTCTCGCCCAGCTCGGTGTCCAGCTCCTCCGCGATCCGGTCGGCGACCGTCCGCGCCGCCAGCCGGCGCGGCTGGGTGTGCCCGATCAGCCCCTTGACGCCCCGGCCGAGCTCCAGGCAGATCTTGGGCAACTGGGTGGTCTTGCCGGACCCGGTCTCACCGGCGACGATCACGACCTGGTGGTCCGCGACGGCCTTGAGGATCTCGTCCTTCTTCTGGCTGACCGGCAGCGCCTCGGGATAGGTGACCGCCGGGATCGAGGCCCGGCGGCGCGCGACGCGGCGCTCCGCGGCCTCCACCTCCGCGGTGACCTCCGCGAGGATCTTGTCCCGGGCCTCGGCGGCGCGCACCTTGCGCAGTCCGTCGAGACGACGACGTAGCCGATGCCGGTCGCGCAGCATCAGCTCGGGCAGGCGGGTCTGCAGGTCGGTAATCGAAGATCCCATCGCAACCGGAAGGATAGGCAGGCAGCCGGACAAGTCCAGCCTCCGGCGTCCACCGTGCCCGATCGGCGGACATCGCGCCACCCGATTTCCGCCGCCCTCAGGCCGGCGGACCGGGGCCACCCTTCCAACACCGGTTCGTCGTGATCTGTTCCAGGACGACGACCGGTGCCGGATCTCCTCACTCCAGCCAGATGAAGGCCGCGAACCGGCCGGTACGGCCCTCGCGGCGGTAGGAGTACAGCTCGGGGCTCTCGATGGTGCAGCGCGCGTCGTGCCGTACGTCGGTCACACCGGCGGCGGTGAGCTGGGCGGTGATCCCCGCCCTGACGTCCAGCGCGGGCGTCCCCTGACGGGTCGTCGACCAGGCGGCGGGCAGCACGGCCGCCACCTCGTCCCGCAGCTCGGCGGACACCTCGTAACACGAACCGCAGGCGTTCGGGCCGATCAGCGCGACCATCCGGGCCGGGTCGGCGCCGCGCCCCGCCATCGCCTCGACCAGCGCGGGCACGACCCCGGCGGCCGTGCCCGCGCGGCCCGCGTGGGCGCCGCCCACCAGCCGCGCGACCGGGTCGGCGACCAGCACCGGCGCGCAGTCGGCGACGAGCACCGCCAGCGCCAGGCCCGTCTCGTCCGTGTAGACGCCGTCGAGGGCCGGCGGATCGTCGCCGAACGGCCCGGTGACGTACCGGACGTCGGCGCTGTGCACCTGGCGCATGTAGACGGTCCGCTCGACACCGAGCTCGGCCGCCGTCTTGGCGCGGTTCTCCCGGACCGCGGCCGGATCGTCTCCGACGCCGCCCCCGAGGTTGCGCGAGTCGTACGGCGCGGCGCTCGTCCCGCCCGACCGGTCGGAGATGACGGCGCCCACACCATCGGCCAGCTGCATCAGCCGCTCCTCCTCACTTCCGCCTCGACGTTATCAATCAGCTGTGTCGTTCCCATGCGCCGCCGCCCAGGCGGCGAGGATGCGGCGCTCCTTGTCGGGGGCGATGCCCTGGCCGCCCTCCGTGGCCCGATCCGCGGTGATGTTCTCCTCGCGGATCCAGGACCACATGTCGCGGACGGTGTCGGCGACCGGGCGGCAGCGCAGCCCCTCCTCGAGAGCCTTCGCCGAGGACGGCAGCCAGACGCCCGCGTCCTCGGGACCGTCCGGAGTCCACATCGGCAGTTCCGTCCACGCGGCCACATCGCGTTCGAGGAGGAACGTGTCGTCGACCCAGGTCGGCACGGCGTCCGACCCGGTGACGCGGACGCACTCGTCCAGGAGCGCGCCGAAGGTGGTGTTGCCCGGTACCCCGCTCACCAGGGACCGGCCGGCCGCCCCGGCCGCCAGCCGGGCCAGGCCGAATTCGGCGATGTCCCGTGCGTCGATCAGCTGCATGGCGCGGCCGGGGTCGCCGGGCGCGAGGACCGGCCCGCCGGTGGCGATCCGGGTCAGCCACCACGTCAGCCGCGGCACCTGTTCCCCCGGCCCGATGATCAGGCCCGGGTTCAGGATCAGGGCCCGGCCGTCGAATCCGGACTCGACGGCGCGTTCGCACCCGGCTTTGAAGGCGTTGTACGGGACGTCGGCGTCCGGCCCGGCGTCCGGCGGGCACGGCAGGAGCGCGGAACTCTCGTCGACCCGGTGTGCCGGCCAGTCGGCGTAGGCGTGGACGGACGAGACGAACAGGTAGGTGTCCGCGTGTCCCGACAGCGCGCGCGCCGACCGGCCGACGACCCGCGGCACGTACCCGCAGGTGTCGATGACCGCGTCCCAGCGGCGGCCCTCGACGAGCCGACGCAGGTCCGCGGCGTTCTCCCGATCGCCGCGGATCACCTCCGCTCCGGGCACGTCCGTGCCGCTCCGCCCACGATTGAAGGTCGTGACCCGGTGTCCCTGCCGCAGCGCCCGTGTCACGAAGGCACGGCCGAGGAAGACGGATCCACCGATCACCAGAAGTCGCATGTCCTCGATCATGATCACCCCGATCGCCGCGGTGCGCGATGTTCGCGCGCGGCGGACGGCACACGCCCGTCCGGGGCGGAGCGCGGCACGCGCCGGCCCGCGGAACCTGGGGGTTTCCGCTCAGCGGAAGGTGGCGGCGGCGGAAACGGCGCGGGTTGGCAGGGTGAAGGCATGGACAAGGTGCTTCCCTCGGCGGCGGAGGCGGTGGCGGACATCGGCGACGGCGCGTCGATCGCGGTCGGCGGGTTCGGGCTGTGCGGCGTCCCGTTCACACTGATCGACGCGCTGTACGAACGGGGCAGCTCGGAGCTGTCGATCGTGTCGAACAACTGCGGCACCATCGGACGCGGCCTGGGACGGTTGCTGGACGCCGGCCGGATCACCCGGGCGATGGGGTCGTACGTCGGGGAGAACAAGGAACTCGCCCGTCGTTACCTGTCCGGAGAGATCGAACTCGAGCTCGTACCGCAGGGGACGCTCTCGGAGCGGCTGCGCGCCGGCGGGTGCGGCATCCCGGCGTTCTACACCCCGGCGGGCGTGGGCACGCTCGTCGCGGAGGGCGGCCTGCCGTGGCGCTACGGGCCGGACGGCGACGTGGTCGTGGCCTCCCCGCCGAAGGAGGTTCGCGAGTTCGGCGGCCGGTCGTACGTCCTGGAGGAGAGCGTCCGGACCGACTTCGCGCTCGTCCGCGCCGTGCGCGGGGACCGGCACGGCAACCTGGTCTTCGACAAGGCCGCCCGTAACTTCAACCCCCTGTGCGCCATGGCGGCGCGGACCGCGATCGCCGAGGTCGAGGAGCTGGTCGACTTCCTCGATCCGGACGACGTGCACCTGCCGGGGATCTTCGTCCGGCGCGTGGTCGCGCTGACCCCGGAGCAGGCCGCGGACAAGCCGATCGAGAAGCGCACCGTGAGCGAGGCCGCCGCGGCGAGCGAGAAGGCCCAGCGACCATCGAGCCGGAGCGGGAAATGAGCTGGAACAGGGATGAGATCGCCGCGCGGGCGGCGGCGGAGCTGTCGGACGGGATGTACGTCAACCTCGGGATCGGGCTGCCGACGCTCATCCCCGGACACCTGCCCGCGGGCGTCGACGTGGTGATCCACTCGGAGAACGGCGTGCTGGGCGTCGGCCCGTACCCGGCCGAGGACGAGATCGACCCGGACCTGATCAACGCGGGCAAGGAGACGGTGACCGTCCGCCGTGGGGCGTCGTTCTTCGACTCGGCGCTGTCGTTCGGCATGATCCGCGGCGGTCACGTCGACGTCGCGGTGCTCGGCGCCATGCAGGTGTCGGCTCGCGGTGACCTGGCGAACTGGGCGGTCCCCGGGAAGATGATCAAGGGGATGGGCGGGGCGATGGACCTCGTTCACGGCGCGCGGCGGGTGATCGTGGTGATGGAGCACACCGCCAAGGACGGCGGCCCGAAGATCGTCCAGGAGTGCTCGCTGCCGCTGACCGGGGTGGCGTGCGTCCAGCGGATCATCACCGACCTGGGGGTCCTGGACGTCACCCCCGACGGTCTGGCGCTGGTCGAGACCGCGCCCGGCGTGAGCGAGCAGGAGATCCGCGACCGCACCGAACCCCCGATCGGAGTGACCCGATGACCGACCCGAATCCGCCTTACCTCTACCCGCCGTACCGGAGCACGCCGCTGCGGGCGCCGTCCCGGCCGCTGGTGATGCCCGAGTACGGGCCCGACGCGATCGAGCTGGCCGGCCCCGTCTTCGGCCACGAGGAGCTGGGCCTGCTCGACGACGACCTGACCAGGCAGCACTCCGGTGAGCCGCTCGGCGAACGGATCGTCGTCACCGGACGGGTCCTGGACTCCGGCGGACGCCCGGTGACGGGCGCGCTGGTCGAGATCTGGCAGGCGAACGCCGCCGGGCGGTACGTCCACCTGCGCGAGCAGCATCCCGCGCCGCTGGACCCGAACTTCACCGGCGCCGGCCGCTGCCTCACCGACGCCGACGGCCGGTACCGCTTCGTCACCGTCAAGCCGGGCGCCTATCCGTGGGGGAACCACCACAACGCGTGGCGGCCCGCGCACATCCACTTCTCGGTGTTCGGCACGGCGTTCACCCAGCGGCTGGTCACGCAGATGTACTTCCCGGGAGACCCGCTGTTCGCCTACGACCCGATCTTCCAGTCGATTCCCGACGAGAAGGCCAGGGAACGTCTCATCTCCCGGTTCGACATCGACACCACCGTGCCGGAGTGGGCCCTCGCCTATCAGTGGGACATCGTCCTCGGCGCGACCCCGATGGAGGCATGATGGCCACCCCCTCGCAGACGGTCGGCCCGTTCTTCGGCTACGCCCTCCCGTACGCCGACGGCCCGTACGTCGTCCCGGAGTGGCGTCCGGACGCGATCCGGATCCGCGGCCGGGTCCTGGACGGCGCCGGCGAGCCGCTGCCGGACGCGCTGGTGGAGATCTGGCAGGCCGACGCGGACGGGAACGTTCCCCGGGGCGGCGGCGCGCTGCGGCGGGCCGGCAAGGACTTCTCCGGGTTCGGCCGCTGCGGGACCGACGCGGCCGGGAACTACCGGTTCTCCACGATCAAGCCCGGCGGCCCGGCCCCGCACATCGCGGTGCTGGTCTTCGCCCGAGGCCTGCTCAAGCCGGTCGCGACCCGCCTGTACTTCCCCGGCGAACCGGGCAACACCACCGATCCGGTGCTGTCCGGGGTGCCGGCGGAACGGCGTGACACGCTCGTCGCGGTGCGGGAGGGCGAGCGGTCCTACCGCTTCGACGTCCACCTCAGTGGAGAACGGGAGACGGTCTTCTTTGAGCGGTACTTCGGCTGATCTGCTGTCGCCGGTCGCCGCCGGCACCGCGGCCGAGGCGGCGACGTCCGCCGAGGCGTGGGTGCGCGCCCTGATCGACGCGGAGGCGGCGCTGGCCCGCGCGCAGGCCCGGCTCGGACTGATCCCCGGCGACGTGGCGCGCGCCGTCGCCGGCGCCCGGATCGACCCGGCCGACCTGGCCGTACGGGCTCGCGGCGCGGGCAACCCGGTGGTGCCCCTCGTCGCCGCGCTGCGCGAGGTCGCCGGCGACCAGGTCCACGCGGGCGCGACCAGCCAGGACATCATGGACACCGCCGCCATGCTGGTGGCGTCGCGCGTCCGCGAGACGATCCTGGCGGACCTCGGCCGTACGGCGGACGCCCTCGCCGAGCTGGCCCGGCGGCATCGGGACACTCCGATGGCGGGGCGCACGCTCGGACAGCAGGCCGTGCCCACGACGTTCGGGTTGCGGGCCGCGGGCTGGCTGGCCGCGGTCGCGGAGGCTCGGGACCGGCTCGCCGCGGTGCGGTTGCCGGCCCAGCTCGGCGGGGCCGCCGGGACACTGGCCGCGCTCGGGACGACCGAACTGCTGCCGCTGTTCGCCGAGGAGACCGGCCTGGCCGAGCCGGTACTGCCCTGGCACACGCTGCGCACGCCCGTCGCCGAGCTCGGCGGCGCGCTCGCCCTCGTCGCCGGCGCCCTCGGCAAGATCGCCACCGATGTCGTGCTGCTCGCCCAGACCGAGTTCGGTGAGGTCGCCGAACCGGCCGCCCCCGGACGCGGCGGTTCCTCGGCGATGCCGCACAAGCGCAACCCGGTCCTCGCCACGATGATCCGGTCGGCCGCGCTGCGCGTCCCCGCGTACGCCCAGATCCTGTACGCCGCCCAGGCCGCGGGCCTCGACCGGCCGGCGGGGGAGTGGCACGCGGAGTGGCAGCCGTTCGGTGACTGCCTGCGCCTGGTCGGCGGCGCCGCCGAGACCGCGGCCGAACTGACCGCGGGCCTGGAGGTCTTCCCGGACCGCATGCGCGCGAACCTCCGCGAGGAGCTCCTCGCGGAGTACGTCGCCGGCCGGCTCGCCGAACGAGACGGCCGGGCGGCCGCCAAGGAGACGGTCGCGCGGGCGGTGCGCGAGGGGCGTCCGCTCGGCGACCTGCTCCCGGAAGGCGACCGCGCGGAGCGGGGCGGGACCACCGGAACCGGTTCCGAGAAGGACGCAGGGGCCGAGGGGCGTACGGAACCGGAGGACGCCGCCGGCGCCGGTCCCGAACGGGGCGGGTCCGGGGCGGCTTTCGGGGTCGACCTGGCCGCGGTGATCGGCTGCGCGCCCGAACTGGTGGACCGCGCCCTCGACGCCTATGCGAGGAGGAACCGGCGGTGAGCGCGCTGAACCATCGTCTCGACGGTCCGGGGGACGCGCCGGTCCTGGTCCTCGGTCCCTCCCTCGGCACGACGCTCGACCTGTGGCGGCCGCAGCTTCCGGCGCTGACCGCCTCCTGGCGGACCCTCCGGTTCGACCTGCCCGGCCACGACGGCTCCCTCCCGATCCACGGTTCGGTCGCGGACTTCGCGGACGCGGTCGTGGACCTGCTCGACGCACTCGGCGTCGGCCGCGCGGCCTACGCCGGAGTGTCCCTGGGCGGGGCGATCGGCACGACCCTGGCGCTGCGCCACCCGGACCGGCTGACGAGCCTGGCGCTGTGCTGCACCTCCGCTCGGTTCGGGGACGCGGGTCCGTGGCACGAGCGCGCCGCGCGGGTGCGGGCGGAAGGGCTGGAGCCGCTGACCGACATGTTCCTGGGCCGCTGGTTCACCGCCGGTTACGCGGGCCCCGGCGTGGCCGCCGTGCGGGACATGCTCCAGCGGATCGACCCCGAGGGCTACGCCGCCTGCTGCGAGGCGCTCGCCGGCTTCGACGTCCGGGACCGGCTCGGCGACGTGAACGTTCCCACCCTCGTCGTGGCGGGCGCGGAGGACATGGCCACTCCGCTGGACCACGCCGATGTCCTCGCCGGGGGGATCCCCGGTGCGGAGCTGGTCGTGGTGCCCGGGGCCCACCTGGCCGGCCTGGAATGCCCCGAGCCGGTCACCGAGGCGTTGGTACGCCACTTGGAGAGGACGACAGCATGAGCGAGGGGATGAGGGTTCGCCGGGAGGTCCTCGGCGACGCGCACGTCGATCGCGCGCAGGCGCGTACGACGGACTTCGCCGCCGATTTCCAGGACTTCATCACGCGGTACGCGTGGGGGGAGATCTGGACCCGGCCCGGCCTGGACCGCCGGACGCGCAGCTGTGTCACGCTCACCGCGCTGGTCGCCCGCGGCCACCTGGACGAACTCGCGATGCATGTGCGCGCCGCCCTCCGCAACGGGCTCACCACCGACGAGATCAAGGAAGTTCTGCTCCAGACCGCGGTATATTGCGGTGTCCCGGCGGCCAACGCCGCCTTCGCGGTCGCCCAGCGGGTGCTCGTGGAGGAGGGTCTGATCGCTCAGAGTGAATGATCGATTTCGCATCGTGTTCACCCAGAGCGTAATCTGTCGCTCACGCTCCGCGTCGGCGGGTGCGTGATCGAGTTCCCCGATCCCCCCAGGGAACGCTCGGCACGGGAGGTAGGGTCATGGACGTGGCGGACACAGAGCGGCGGATCAACCAGCTGTACAACGACGTCAACGCCATCTACGACCAGCTCACGATCATCCAGCGGACGCAGCAGACGCACGGCCGTCAGCTGGCCTCACAGGGCCGTCAGCTCGAGGCACAAGGTCTTCAGCTCGAGACACAGGGACGTCAGCTCGACGAGCAGGGCCGGCAGCTGGCGACGCTCACCGACACGGTCACGCGGGTCTGGGCCACCCAGCAGGAGCACGGCGAGCGGCTGAAACACCTGGACAGCGCGGTCGCGGTCCTCGTCGAGCAGGTCGCCGGGCACGACGAGCGGTTCGGCCAGATCGACCAGCGGTTCGAGCAGGTCGACCAGCGCTTCGGGCAGATCGACCAGCGCTTCGGGCAGATCGACCAGCGCTTCGGGCAGATCGACCAGCGCTTCGGGCAGATCGACCAGCGCTTCGACGAGCAGGACAGGAAGCTCGACCTGATCCTCGAGGCGTTGAAGATCGACGCCGGCTGACCGGCGTTCTCGGCGCCCCGCGACCCGGCATCGGGACGCGGGGCGTTGCCTATCGTGAAGGCCTCGGATGAGGAGGCGGGACCATGACGGGCGTCCAGCGCCCGCCCAGTGTGGCGGGCAAGGTGATGGCGATTCTCGAGTCGTTCGCGCCCGGCGGTGTCCGGTTGACCCTCACCGAGATCTGCGCCCGAGCCGGTCTGCCGCTCGCGACGGGACACCGGCTCGTCCGGGAGCTGACCGACGGCGGCTTCCTCGAGCGCCTGCCCGACGGGTCGTACCGCATCGGGACGCGGCTGTGGCGCATCGGCGCGCAGGCCTCGGCGGCGCGGAGCCTGCGCGAGCTCGCCCTGCCCCACATGGAGGAGCTGTACGCCGCCACCCACGAGAACGTCCAGCTCGCGGTGCTCAGCGGCGACAAGGCGCTGTACCTCGAACGATTGCGCGGGCCACGGTCGGTGCCGATCGTGACCCGGGTCGCGGCCGAACTCCCGCTGCACGCCACCGGGGTCGGGAAGGTCCTGCTCGCCTTCGCCGAGGAGGAGTTCGCGGAGAAGGTCATCGCGCGGGGGCTGCCGCCGTACACCGCGCACACCGTCACCGACGCCGACCGGCTGCGGGCCTGCCTCACCGGGATCCGGCGTTGCGGATACGCCGTGACCCGTGAGGAGATGTCCCTCGGGACGTGCTCGGTGGCCGCGCCGGTCCGTGATCCCGGCGGTGCGGTCTTCGCGGCGCTGTCGCTCGTCACCCGCCGGAACGTCGTGGACCTGCGGCGCCTGGTGCCGGCGGTCCTCGCCGCGGCGAACGCCCTGGCCCGGGACGTGAACGCGCACGGCGGTTCCGCTGAGTGGAAGGACTGGGGGTGACGGCCGGGGCGCCGGCGCGAGGATCGTGTCGAAGGACGTCGGAAGAGGATGATCGATGCGCACGCAAGTGGCGATCGCCGGGGCCGGACCGGCCGGACTGTTGCTCTCTCACCTGCTGCGGCTGCGCGGCATCGATTCGGTCGTACTGGAGAGCCGCGACCGTGCGTACGTGGAGCGGCGCCAGCGGGCCGGGATGCTCGAGCAGGGCACCGTGGACGTCCTTCGCAGCAGCGGCGTCGGTGAGCGGCTCGACCGCGAAGGCCTCACCCACCACGGCCTCGAGCTTCGATTCGGCGGCGCCGGGCACCGGATTCCGCTGTCCGAGCTGACGGGCGGGCGCACGGTGACGATCTACGCGCAGACCGAGATCGTCAAGGACCTGATCGCCGCGCGGCTGGCCGCCGGGGGAGAGCTCCATTTCGAGACCGAGGTCCTCTCGGTGGACCCGAGCGCGCCGTCGGTGACCTACCGCCGTGACGGTCGCGTCGAGACGCTGGAGTGCGACGTCATCGCGGGCTGTGACGGCTTCCACGGGGTCTGCCGCCCGGCGGTTCCGGACACCCGGATCCACGAGCGCGAGTACCCCTTCGCGTGGCTGGGCATCCTCGCCGACGTCCCGCCGTCCACGGACGAGTTGATCTACGCGTACAGCGAGCGCGGATTCGCGCTGCACAGCCTGCGGTCCCCGAAGATCAGCAGGCTCTATCTCCAGGTCGACCCGGCGGAGGACGTCGCCGCGTGGCCTGACGAGCGGATCTGGTCCGAGCTGCGGGCGCGGTTCGCCACCGACGACGGCTGGGAACTGCGGGACGGGCCGATCCTGGAGAAGTCGATCACGCCGATGCGCAGTTTCGTCGCGGAGCCGATGCGGCACGACCGCCTGTTCCTCGCCGGAGACGCCGCGCACATCGTCCCGCCCACAGGCGCGAAGGGCCTGAACCTCGCGATCTCCGACGTCATCGTCCTCGCCGAGGCGCTGGGCGCCTGGTACGACTCCGGCACGACCGAACTGCTCGACGCGTACTCCGACACCTGCCTCCGGCGGGTGTGGCGGGCCGAGCACTTCTCGTACTGGATGACGACCCTGCTGCACAAGGACCCTCGTCAGGACGCCTTCGGGCATCGCCTCCAGCTGTCCCACCTGGAGTACGTCGCCGCGTCGAAGGCCGCCGCGACGACGCTCGCCGAGAACTACGTCGGAGCCGCCCCCACGCTCTGATCCGGAGAAGATCGTGGACCTCGGGGCGTAACATCATCGTCATCCCCGGCCCCAGCGTGCTGTTCATCGTCGGACGCGCGCTGGCGTACGGGCGGCGCACCGCGCTCGTCTCCGTCGTCGGTAACGAGCTCGGTGCCCTGGTCATGGCCGGAGCGGTGGCGCTGGGAATCGGCTCACTGGTGGAGCGGTCCGTGCTGATCTTCACCACGGTGAAGCTGGCCGGTGCCGCCTACCTCGTCTTTCTCGGCGTACGGGCCTTCATGCGCCGGGGCGCGCACGCCGATCTGGCGGCCGCGGCCACCGACGCGCGCGGCGGGTGGCGCGCGTGCCTCGACGGTTTCCTGGTCGGGGTGACCAATCCGAAGTCGGTGGTGTTCTTCGCCGCGGTGCTGCCGCAGTTCGTCGATCCGGCACGCGGGCACGTCCCCGTCCAGATGTTCACGCTCGGCCTGATCTTCGTCCTGGTCGCGCTCGCCGCCGACTCGGTCTGGAGCGTCATCGCCGGCACGGCGCGGGCCTGGTTCGGCCGCTCGCCCCGGCGGCTGCGGCTGGTCGGCGGGGCCGGCGGTCTCGCCATGATCGGCCTGGGCCTCGGCGTCGCGGTCACCGGCCGCAAGGACTGAGACGTTCCGGCCGGCTACGTCGCGCTCCCAGGGCCGGGGCCGGGGCCGGTCAGCTCCGGTCGAAGACGCCCTTGGGCGGAGGCGGTGACGGGCGGGCGGTCGCGTCGGTGGCCGGGACCGCCCCGGCCGCGAACCCGACGAGCTCCTCCCCGTCCAGGACCCGTCCCGGGAAGGGGTCCCCGGCGGCGCTGCGGGTGAGCTCCGCCACGGGCGGCGGCATCCGCCCGGCGATGAGGACCAGGTTGCCGAAGCGGCGGCCGCGCAGCACGGCGGGGTCGGCGATGAGAGCGGCCTCCGGGAGCACGGACCGCAGCGTCGCCACCTGTGTCCGGGCGAACGACAGCGGCGCCCCGTCGGCCACGTTGGCGGCGTACCACCCGCCCGGGCGCAGGACCCGGGCGACGGCCGCGACGAACTCCACGGTGGTCAGGTGCGCGGGCGACCGGGCTCCCGCGTACGCGTCCCCGATCACCAGGTCGAAGGAGTCCTCGGGAGCGCGCGTCAGGACCTCGCGCGCGTCGCCGTGCCGGATTCGGATCCGGTGGCCCCGCTCCAGGGGCAGTTCCCGGCGGACGAACTCGATGAGCGCCGCGTCGATCTCGACGACCTGCTGGGTCGAGCGCGGCCGGGTCGCGGCGACGTAGCGCGGCAGGGTCAGGGCGCCGCCGCCCAGGTGCAGCACCCGCAGTGGCCGCCGCGCCGGGGCCGCGAGGTCCACGACGTGGCCGAGGCGCCGTACGTACTCGAAGTCGAGATAGGTGGGGTCGTCGAGGTCCACGTGGGACTGCGGCGCGCCGTCCAGCATGAGGACGTGGGCGCGCGGGCGGTAGGGATCGGGGACCAGCTCCGCGGTGCCCGAGTCGACCTTCGCCTCGACCGTTCGAGCGCTCTGCCGGTGTGCCACCGGCCCACACTAATGGACCTGCTCGGGATGCCGGACGGCCGCGACGCCGGCCCGGCTCGCGCGGCGGGCCCGGCTCAGAGGCGTTCGATGATGGTGACGTTGGCCTGGCCGCCGCCCTCGCACATGGTCTGCAGACCGTACCGCCCGCCGGTGCGCTCCAGTTCGTGCAGCAGCGACGTCATCAGCCGGGCACCGGTGGCGCCGAGCGGATGACCGAGCGCGATCGCGCCCCCGTTGGGGTTGGTCACGGCCGGGTCGGCACCGGTCTCCTTCAGCCAGGCCAGCACGACCGGCGCGAACGCCTCGTTGATCTCGACGACGGCGATGTCGCCGATCGTCATCCCGGCCTTCTTGAGCGCGTACGCGGTGGCGGGGATGGGGGCGGACAGCATACGGATCGGATCCTCGCCGCGTACGGACAGGTGGTGGACGCGGGCGCGCGGGGTCAGGCCGTGGTCGCGTACGGCGCGTTCGGAGGCGAGGAGCAGCGCCGCGGACCCGTCGGAGATCTGCGAGGCCAGCGCGGCGGTCAGCCGGCCGCCCTCGACGAGGGGTTTCAGCGCGGCCATCTTCTCCGGTGACGTGTCGCGGCGGGGACCCTCGTCGGCCGTGACGTCGCCGTACGGGGCGATCTCCCGGCCGAACCGGCCCTCGTCGATGGCGCGGATCGCGCGCCGGTGCGACTCCAGCGCGAACTCCTCCATCTCCGCCCGGCCGATGTCCCACCGCTCGGCGATCATCTCGGCGCCGCGGAACTGTGAGACCTCCTGGTCGCCGTAGCGGGCCTCCCAGCCGCGCGAGCCCGCGAACGGACCGGCGAACCCCAGTTGCGCTCCCGCGACCATCGCGTACGCGATCGGGATCTTCGACATGTTCTGTAGGCCGCCCGCGACGACGAGGTCGCAGGTGCCGCTGAGCACGGCCTGGGCGGCGAAGTGCACCGCCTGCTGCGAGGAACCGCACTGGCGGTCGACGGTCACGCCCGGGACCTCCTCCGGCAGCCCCGCCGCCAGCCAGCAGGTACGGGCGATGTCACCGGCCTGCGGCCCCACCGTGTCGACGCATCCGAAGATCACGTCCTCGACCGCCGCCGGGTCGACGCCGGACCGTTCGACCAGCGCCGTCAGCACGTGCGCGCCGAGATCCGCCGGATGCACCTCGGCCAGGCCGCCGTTCCGCCGGCCGACGGGAGTACGGACCGCCTCGACGATGTACGCCTCCGCCATCACACGCCTCCTGCTCCTACTGGGTCGCCGGAGGGGCACGGTCCGGCCCCACGGCCTGTCTCCTACTCGTGCTGGATCCCCCCGAGGACCATGGCGAGGTACTGCTCGGCGATCTGCGCGGCGGTGAGCCGCCCGCCGGGCTGGTACCAGGTCGCCGCCACCCACACGGTGTCGCGGATGAAGCGGTAGACCAGGGCGATGTCCAGGTCGGCGCGGAACGCGCCCTCCCGGACGCCGCGCTCGAGCAGCGTCATCCACATCTCCTCGAACCGCCGCCGCGACTCGGTCAGGTACGCGAACCGCGGACCGGTCGCCAGATGCCGCGACTCGTTCTGGTACATCACGACCGCCGGCCGGTGCCGGTCGATGCAGCCGAACGACTCGGCGACGAGGGCGGTGAGCGTGTCGCGCGCCCCCAGGTCCGCGGCGAGCACGCGGTCGTACGCCGCCCACATCTCGTTCAGGAAGGTCGAGAGGATCTCATCGGCCATCGACTCCTTGGAGTCGAAGTGGTAGTAGAGGCTGCCGCCGAGGATGCCGGCGGCGTCCGCGACCTCCCGCACGGTGGTGGCGGCGTATCCGCGGGTGGCGAAGACCTCCGCGGCGGTGGCGAGCAGTTCGGCCCGCCGCTCGGCTCGGGCGGCGGCGGTGCCCTCGGCGTCACGCCGTCGTGGACTCATGGGATTTCCTCGGAGCTGACTCAGGGGTGCTGGCTGGAGACGGCGACGACCTCGCCCGTCATGTACGACGAGTAGTCGGTGGCCAGGAAGACGATAACGTTGGCCACCTCCCACGGCTCGGCGTACCGGCCGTACGCCTCCCGGCGCGTCAGCTCCGTCAGCAGCTCCTCGCTCGTCACCTTCACCAGGTGCGGGTGCATGGCCAGGCTGGGCGCCACCGCGTTGATCCGCACGCCGTACTCCGCCGCCTCCAGCGCGGCGCAGCGCGTGAGCGCCATCACCCCGGCCTTGGCCGCCGCGTAGTGCGACTGCCCGCGCTGCGCCCGCCAGCCGATCACCGAGGCGTTGTTCACGATCACGCCGTGCCCCTGCTCGCGCATCACCCGCAGGGCCGCCCGCGTGCAGCGCATGGTGCCGCCGAGGGTGACGTCCAGCACCCGTGACCACTGCTCGTCGGTCATCTCCACGAGATCGGCCGTCCCGCCGAGGCCGGCGTTGTTGACCGCGACGTCGATCCGGCCGAAGCGCTCGGCGGCCGCGGCGAACAGCGCCCGTACGTCGTCCTCGGAGGTCACGTCGCACGGGACCGCGGCCACCGACTCCGCGCCGAACTCCCGTTCCAGGTCGGTCAGCGACCGGTCGAGCCGTCGCTCGTGCGCGTCGCTGATCACCACCCGCGCGCCCTCCTCCAGGCAGCGCCGGGCCGTCGCCCCGCCGATGCCCGCGCCGGCCGCCGCCGTCACCACCACGACGCGGTCGCGCAGGAGTCCGTGACCGGGGACGGGCGTCGCCCGGGTGGAGGGAATGCCGGTCTCGCTCACCTGCGTTACTCTACCAAACGGTTGTTAGAAAGAATCGAGGCGGACGGCCATGGATCTCGACCTGTCGTCGGTGGAGCCCTTCCGGGCCGAGGCGCGCGCCTGGCTGCGCCGCCACGTTCCCGCGACGCCGCTGCCGTCGCTGGAGACCGAGGAGGGCTTCGCCGCCCACCGGGAGTGGGAGCGGACGCTCGCCGCGGCCCGGCTGTCCGTGGTGTCCTGGCCGGAGGCGTACGGCGGCCGGGGCGCGTCACCGCTGGAGTGGCTCGTCCTCGAGGAGGAGTACTACGCCGCCGGCGCGCCGGGACGGGTGAGCCAGAACGGCATCAACCTGCTCGCCCCGACGCTGTTCGCCCACGGCACCCACGACCAGCTGGAACGCGTCCTGCCGCCGATGGCCTCCGGCGAGGTGATCTGGGCCCAGGCGTGGTCGGAGCCCGGCGCCGGCAGCGACCTGGCCGCCCTGCGGGCGACCGCCACTCGCGTCGACGGCGGGTGGCGGCTGAACGGGCAGAAGACCTGGAGCTCCCGCGCCGCCTTCGCCGACCGCGCGTTCGGGCTGTTCCGCTCCGACCCCGCGGCCGAACGCCATCGCGGGCTGACGTACCTGATGTTCCCTCTCGACGCCGGCGGCGTGACCGTACGGCCCATCGGGCGGCTCGACGGCAAGCCCGCGTTCGCCGAGCTGTTCCTCGACGACGTGTTCGTGCCCGACCGCGACGTCATCGGCGCGCCCGGCCAGGGCTGGAAGGTCGCGATGAGCACGGCCGGCAACGAGCGCGGTCTCACCCTCCGCAGCCCCGGCCGGTTTCTCGCCGCCGCCGACCGCCTCGTGGCCCTGTGGCGCGAGCACGGCGCCGACCCGCTGCTGCGCGACCGCGTCGCCGACGCCTGGATCAAGGCGCGCGCCTACCGGCTCAAGGCGTTCGAGACGATCTCCCGCGCCGACGACGTCGGCGCCGAGGCCAGCGTGAACAAGGTCTTCTGGTCCGAGCTGGACGTCGAGCTGCACGAGACCGCGCTGGAGATCCTGGGTCCGGACGCGGAGCTGGAGGGGGACTGGCTGGAGGGCTACGTCTTCTCCCTCGCCGGCCCGATCTACGCAGGCACCAACGAGATCCAGCGCAACGTCATCGCCGAGCGCGTCCTCGGCCTGCCCAAGGAGGCGAGGAGATGAGGTTCGCCCTCGACACCGAGCAGCGCCTGTTCGGCGACACCCTGCGCGAGCTCCTCACCGAGGCCGGCACGCCCGCCTTGATCCGCCGGTGGGCGGTCGGCGACCACGACCGTGCGCTGTGGTCCGCGCTCGCGGAGGCCGGGGTGTTCGCCCTCGCGGTGCCCGAGCGCCATGGCGGCGCCGGGCCGCTCCCGGTGGAACTCGCCGTCGCGGCGCACGAGCTGGGCCGCCACGCGGTGCCCGGCCCCGTCGTCGAGACGCTCGCGGCGGCCGCGCTCCTCGACGGGACCGGCGACGCGGGCACGGCCGCCGAATGGCTGCCGCGGATCGCCGAGGGTGAGGCCGTCGTCTCGCTGGTGTCTCCGGGCCCGGTCCGCCGCGCCCTCGACGCGGACGCCGCCGATCTGGTCCTGATGACGGACGGCGCGGACCTGTGGTCGGCGGCGCCCGACGGTCCCGCCGTACGCTCCCTGGACCCCGCACGCCGGCTGTTCCCCGTGCGCGCGGCCGAGCGCCTGGCGGCCGGACCGGCCGTGCGCCGGTCCGCCGCGGTGGCGTACGACCTGGCCGCGCTGGCCTGCGCCGCGCAACTGCTCGGCCTCGGACGGGCGTTGCTCGACGCGACGGTGGAGTACGCGCGGACGCGACGGCAGTTCGGCCGTCCGATCGGGGAGTTCCAGGCGGTCAAGCACCAGCTGGCGAACGCCCTGACCGGGCTGGAGTTCGCCCGGCCGCTCGTCTACGGCGCCGCGCTGTCGTTCGGCTCACCGCACCTGCCGCGCGACGTGTCGGCGGCCAAGGCCGCGGCCTCCGACGCGGCCTACGCCGTCGCCCGGATCGCCCTGCAGGCGCACGGCGCGATCGGCTACACCGACGAGTACGACCCGTCCCTGTGGATCCGCAAGGTACGGGCGCTGCGCTCGGCCTGGGGCACCCCCGCCGAGCACCGTGCCCGCGTTCTGGCCGCGCTGCCTTGACACCCGACCGCGCGCCGGGGCCGGCATCCCGCAACCGCGATCGCACGGCGGGCCGACGGCCTTGAGAGGATCCGATCCGCCGGTGCGGCTCAGCGCGCCGGCCATGGTGCGTGACGCGGGGAGATGGTGATGACGGGGAAGACCGCTCATCTTTCTTCACAACCGTAAGTTGTCACAGGTCGGGCTGTCGGTTGTTGGACAACCCGTCTTCGCCTTCGGTCGAATGTCGGACGTCCTGACGCCGTACAACCGAAGGGAGTGGGGCGGTGGATTCGTTCGTCCACCTGCACGTCCATACCGAGTACTCGATGCTCGACGGTGCCGCGAAGGTCGGGCGCCTCATGGAGGAGGCGGGCCGCCTGGGGATGCCGGCCGTCGCGATGAGCGATCACGGCAACGTGCACGGGGCGTACGAGTTCTACCACTCGGCGAACAGAGCGGGCGTCAAGCCGATCATCGGCATCGAGGGCTATGTCGCCCCCGCGTCCCGGTACCACAAACAGGCCGTGTACTGGAGCGACAACCTCTCACTGCGCAGGTCCGACGATGCCACCGGTGCGGGCGGGGACGTCGCCGGCCGTGGTCTCTACACCCACATGACGATGTGGGCCGCCGACGCCGAGGGCCTGCGGAACCTGTTCCGCCTCCAGTCGCGCGCCTGGCTCGAAGGCCACGTCCAGAAGTACCCCCGGATGGACGACGAGCTCCTCGCCGAGCACGGCAGGGGGATCATCGCCACGACCGGCTGCCCGTCGGGCGCGGTGCAGACCCGGATCCGCCTCGGGCAGTACGACAAGGCGGTCGAGACCGCCGCGACGTACCGGGACCTCTTCGGCAGGGATAACTACTTCCTGGAGCTGATGGACCACGGCATCCCCATCGAACGCCGGGTCCGCGACGACCTCCTGCGCCTGGGCGAACAGCTCGGCCTGCCACCGCTGGCCACCAACGACTCCCACTACGTCACCGAGGACCAGGCGGGTGCGCACGACGCGCTCCTGTGCATCGGCACCGGCAAGCAGCTCGCCGACCGGAACCGCTTCCGGTTCTCCGGCTCCGGCTACTACCTCAAGACCGCCGAGGAGATGCGGTCCCTATGGGACGGCCAGGTGCCCGGCGCCTGCGACAACACCCTCCTGATCGCCGAACGCGTCGGCGACTACGGCGAGGTCTTCGCCCACCGGGATCTGATGCCGAGGTTCCCCGTTCCGGATGGGGAGAGCGAGTCGTCGTGGCTGCGGAAGGAGACCCTGGCCGGCGCGCGGCGCCGCTACAAGGGCGACCCATCGCAAGAGGTCCTGAACCGCATCGACTACGAGCTGTCCGTCATCGACGGCATGGGCTTCCCCGGCTACTTCCTCGTCGTCGCCGACATCTGCCGATACGCACGGGCCAACGGCATCGGACTCGGACCCGGCCGAGGCTCGGCCACCGGCTCGATGGTCGCCTACTGCACCGGGATCACCGAGCTCGACCCGATCGAGCACAAGCTGATCTTCGAGCGGTTCCTCAACCCCGAGCGCATCACCATGCCCGACGTCGACCTCGACTTCGACGACCGCCGCCGCGACGAGATGATCGACTATGTCACCGGGAAGTACGGCGACGACCGGGTCTGCCAGATCGTCACCTTCGGCACCATCAAGGCCAAGGCCGCCGTCAAGGACGCCTGCCGCGTCCTCGGCTATCCCTACGCGCTCGGCGACCGGATCACCAAGGCGTTCCCCGCCGCCGTCGGCGGCAAGGAGATCCCGCTGTCGGCGATCCACGACGAGAACCACCCCCGCCACGGGGAGGCCGCCGAGCTGCGGAAGATGTACGAGGAGGAGCCGGACGTCAAGCGGGTCGTCGACACCGCCGTGGGCGTGGAGGGCCTGACCCGCGGCACCGGAATCCACGCCGCCGGCGTGATCCTGTCCTCCGAGCCGCTGGTCGACGTCCTCCCCCTGGTGCGGCCGAAGGCCGACGGGCCGATCATCACCGGGTTCCCGTTCACGCAGGCCGAGGACATGGGCCTGCTCAAGATGGACTTCCTCGGCCTGCGCAACCTCACCGTCATCAACGACGCCATCGCCAACGTCAGAGCCAACAAGGGCATCGAGATCGACATCCTCGAGGTTCCTCTCGATGACGGGAAGACCTACGAGCTGCTGGCCCGCGGAGACACTCTCGGGGTGTTCCAGCTCGACGGTGGCGGCATGCGCACGCTCCTCAAGCTGATGCAGCCGAGCGAGTTCACCGACATCGCCGCGGTCTCGGCCCTGTACCGGCCCGGCCCGATGGAGATGAACGCGCACACCAACTACGCGCTGCGCAAGACCGGCAGACAGGATGTCGAGCCGATCCATCCGGACCTGAAAGAGGCGCTCGACCCGATCCTGGGCGACACCTACCACCTGGTGGTCTTCCAGGAGCAGGTGATGGCGATCGCCCAGCGACTCGCCGGATACTCCCTCGGCGGCGCGGACATGCTGCGTCGCGCGATGGGCAAGAAGAAGAAGGACGTCCTGGACGCGGAGTGGGGCAGATTCTCCGCGGGCATGAAGGAACGCGGCTTCTCCGATGAGGCCGTCAAGGCCGTCTGGGACGTCTTGGTCCCCTTCTCCGGATACGGGTTCAACAAGTCGCACACCGCCGGGTACGGCGTCGTGTCGTACTGGACCGCCTACCTGAAGGCGAACCACCCCGCCGAATACCTCGCCGCGCTGCTCACCTCGGTCGGTGACGACAAGGACAAGATGGCGGTCTACCTGTCGGACTGCCGCCGCCTCGGCATCAAGGTCCTGCCGCCGGACGTCAACGAGTCCGAACTGAACTTCGCCGCCGTCGGCGAGGACATCCGCTTCGGCCTCGGCGCGATCCGTAACGTCGGCGCCAACGTCGTCGCGGCGATCGTCCAGAGCCGCCGCGACAAGGGCGCGTTCAACGACTTCAACGACTTCCTGACCAAGGTCCCGACGAGCGTCTGCAACAAGCGCGTCATCGAATCCCTCGCCAAGGCCGGCGCGTTCGACGGCCTCGGTCACCGCCGCAAGGCCCTCGTGATGGTCCACGAGCAGGCCGTCGACGCGGTCATCGACGTGAAACGCAACGAGGCCCGCGGCCAGGACTCCCTGTTCGGCGCGCTCGACGAGCCGGAGGACGAGACCGGCGGCATGTTCTCCGTCGCGATCTCCGAAGAGGAATGGGACAAGAGCAGCCTGCTGACCTTCGAACGGGAGATGCTCGGCCTGTACGTCTCGTCTCATCCCCTCGACGGCGCCGAGCGCGTCCTGGAGGCCGCCCGCGACACCACGCTCGCCGAACTGCTCGCCTCCGGTCGTACGGAGGGCTACGTGCGGGTCGCCGGGATCATCTCCGGCCTGCAACGCAAGATCACCAAGAACGGGGACACCTGGGCGATCGTCAACCTCGAGGACCATGACGCCTCGGTCGAGTGCCTGATCTTCCCCAAGAGCCACGTCCTGTACGGCGAGACGCTGGCCGAGGACCGGGTGGTCACGATCCGCGGCCGCGTCAACGTGCGGGACGAGACGCTGAGCGTCTACGGGGAGGAGGTCACCGTCCTCGACGTCTCCCAGGTCACCGCCGCCGAGCCGCCCGTGGTGATCTCCCTTTCGGAGTCCCGCGTGTCCGCCGACGTCATCCACGAGCTGAAACGCATCCTGGACTCCCACCCCGGCCACGCACCCGTGCACCTGAGGCTGCGGCCGGGGCGCCCCGGCGCGAAGGGACTGCTGATCGCCCTCGACCGGTTTCGCGTCCAGCCGGAACCGTCGTTCTTCGGGGACATCAAGTCCCTGCTGGGCGCGAACGCGATCGGCGCATGACCGCCGTGCCCACGCGCCACCGCGCGCGGCGACCGCTCTGGACGCAGCACGCGTGCCCGCGGTGCGCCGGGGACGTCCTCGCCGTACTGCGGCTTCCGCACGGCTGGCGGACCGAACAGGGCACCGAGGTCACCGGCTTCACGGAGATCGTGCTGTGTGCTCGCTGCGACCTCGATGATCCGATCACCGGGCCGATCGTCACGTTCTTCGCCGTCCATGAGATCGCGACCGACCGGACCGTGGATGTTCTCGCCCGGCTCATTCGGCGGTGGATCGAGAACGCCAGGCCCGCCCGCCTCGACCAGGCGGCTCTCGACGCCGAGATCGACGCCTGGTACCGCGGTGACCTGTGACCGTGGCCGACCGGCCTGCGGTCCTCCTGAGTACGGCCGAGGATTCTCGTCGTCGGAACGACGGAGATCCTCGGCGCTCGGGTTCAGGCCGGGGGGAGATCGCGGCGCTTGAGCTTGGCCATTCGGCCGTCCGGGTGGTGCCAGACGATGCCCTCCCACGGGTGGGCGCGCAGCCAGGCGGCCAGGCCGGCGTAGTCGCGAGGGACGTCGCCGAGGTTCTCGGCGCCGTGACGCACCAGGGTGTGGCGGTCCAGGCCCTCCGGGTTGCCGTTGACCTTGGGCCCGACGAGTTCGTACGTGCCGGGCTCCCAGCGATCGGCGGCGATCGCCTCGGCGAGGAACTTCTGGAAGCCCGACTGCTCGGCGGGCTCCCAGCCGACCGTCTTGCCGGTCTGCTCGTCATGGGCGATCTCGACGAAGCCGGGCGGCCGCCCCTTGCCCTGCTTGACCTCGCGGCGCGCCCACCAGCGCTCGCCGTCGTAGCGAACGCAGGTGCCGTCGAACTTGCGCGTCGGCCGGCCGTGGCCGTCGAAGACCCAGCCGCACTCGGGGTTCGGGGTGCGGGTGACGTAGCGCCGGTCACCGTCCCAGTCGCGGACGAACACGGTCGGGATCTTCCGCATTTCCCTGCCCTCCTCTGCTCGTGGCCGGGATCGATCCTGCACGAGCGGTCCGGTCGCGGGCGAGCGGATTTCCGGCGGCCGGCCCGATCAGCCGGTGGTCAGGTCGGTGAGGCGGGTCGTGATGTCGGTGGCCTGGGCGACGATGCCGTCGATCAGCTCCTGGCAGGAGGGCAGGTCGGAGATGACGGCGACGGCCTGGCCGGAGGCCATCACGCCGAGGTCGGGGCGGCCGTCGACCATGGCGGCCTTCAGCAGCATCGGGGTGTTGGCGGCCATCAGCACCTGCGACCAGGACAGCTCCCTGCCGTGCCGCATCGCCAGCCCGTCGCGGACCATCGCCCGCCATGACATCCCGGACACCCGCTTGAAGCGGGCGGCGTTGCGGAGGGCGCGGGCCAGGCCGGCGGCCCGGCCCGAGCGCTCCAGCGAGTCGACCAGGTCCGTGCGCAGCACCCGGTGCGGCATGCCGTCGACCTGCCGCGTGACGACGGTCTCGGTCATGCCGAGGTAGACCCGCTTCACCGCCTCGGGCACCGAACTGTCGGAGGTCAGCAGGAAGCGGGTGCCCATCGCCACGCCCGCCGCCCCGTACGCCAGCGCCGCCGCCAGGCCCCGGCCGTCGAAGAAACCGCCCGCCGCGATCACCGGGATGTCCACGGCGTCGACGACCTGGGGGAGCAGCAGCGTGGTGGCGACCGGGCCGGTGTGCCCGCCGCCCTCGCCGCCCTGGACGAGGACGGCGTCGGCGCCCCACGCCGCCACCTTCTCGGCGTGCCGGCGCGCCCCCACGGACGGGATGACGACCACGCCGGCGTCCTTCAGCCGCGCGATCAGTTCGGGCCTGGGCGCGAGCGCGAAGGACGCGACCCGTACGCCTTCCTCGATGAGCAGGTCGATCCGCTGCCCGGCGTCTGTGGCGTCCGCCCGCAGGTTCACCCCGAAGGGGGCCGTCGTGCGCTCCCTGACCTCGCGGATCGCGGCGGACAGGGCGTCCAGGGTCATGGTGGCGGAGGCGAGGATGCCCAGGCCGCCCGCGTTCGCGACGGCCGAGACGAGGCGCGGGCCGGCCACCCAGCCCATGCCGGTCTGCACGACCGGGTGCCGGACGCCGGTCAGTTCGGTCAGCGCCGTCCGCATGGGCCGGTGCCCCTTTCGTCGTCGACCGGTGCGGCCATCGCCGGACGCGTCTCACCCCGGCCGGCGCGTCGTCCCGTCCCCGCTCTCATCGGCGGGAGCCCTCCGGGACCTCCCGGTCGCGGAGGCCGTTCGGGTCGAGGACCTCGCGGATGATCCGCAGCTCCTCCGCGTCCGGGACCCGCGTCGCGGGGACGTCCTCGGGGACGGAGAGGGCGAAGCCGGTGGCCGCGACGACCTCCTCGACCGTCACGCCGGGGTGGACCGAGCGCAGCCGCATCCGCCGGTCCGGCGTGGCGAAGTCGAGGACGGCCAGGTCGGTCACCACGACGCGGATCTCGTGGGCGCCCCGGTCGTACCCGACGCCGCTGACCATGTCGACCGTCTCGACGAACACCCGGGGGGAGTGGCGGGGAATCCAGTAGCTGGTCGTGTCGCACCGGGTGTTGCCGGGCACGCCGCGCACGCCGAGCAACTGGGCCTTCGGGCGCGCCCAGTCGCCGATGCACGAGATGTTCGTGTTGCCGAAGCGGTCGATCTGGCTCGCGCCGAGCATGACGTGACGGCGGCCGTTCAGCACCAGCCACAGGTGCTCGCGGAACGGCAGCCAGCCCTCGATCTCGCCCGGCCTCTCGCCGAGCGCGGGAACGTCACCGGTCAGCAGGCACGTGCCGTCGTGCGTCAGCAGGCCGGGCTCGAACGTCAGCCGCGCGAGCCGGGCGGCCAGGACGGTGACGGCGCCGCCGATGCCCGCCGCGAGGACCTCGCCGTCGCCGCGGAACGCCTCCGCGCACGCCGTCACGCACACCTCGGCCCTCGTCGCGCTCATGGCCCCTCCTTCGCCGGTCATCGCCCCTCCTCCCTCCGCCAGGCGCGGACGGCGGACTGGTAGGCCGCCTCGTCGCCGGTCAGGAACCGCTCGCGGAACCCCTCCCAGGCCGCCGGGTCGCCGGCCGCGGCGGCGTACGCCTGCTGGAACGCCTCGTCGCGGTCGTGGTCCGGTTCGCAGGAGGTGAAGTGGGCGCCGTTCGGGGTCTCGACGACGCCCGTGACGTGGGACCGGCTGATCAGCAGGCTCTGCACCGGGCCCTCCTTGCGCAGGTCGGCCGTCTCGATGAGACGTTCGCAGGAGACGTACGTCCGGGCCGCCGCCTTGGCGAACAGGTCGTCGAGGTACGGATCCGGGCCGAGGTACTGCGCGTTGCCGCGCCGGTCCGCCCGGTTCAGGTGGATCAGGGCGACGTCCATCGTCAGCGCGGGCATCGCGACGAGTTCCTCGCCGTCCCCGTACGGGGAGCGGACCGTCCGCAGCTCCGGGTTCACCCGCATGACGTCGGAGCCGAGTCCGGCGCGGGTGGGCAGGAACGGCAGCCGGTGCGCCGCCGCGTGCAGCCCGAGCATGAACATGCCCTCGTCGTACTCGGTGAAGGCGATCGTCCCCTGCTGCCGGGCCCGGCGGAAGTGCGGTTCGAGCGGGATCGAGTCGAGCGTCGCGAACGGAGCGACGACGCGCCGGACCTTCCCGTACGCGCACAGCAGCCCGACGTCCGGGCCGCCGTAGGACACCACGGTGAGGTCGCGCAGGCCGGATCGGCAGATCGCCCGGACCAGCGCCATCGGCTTGCGCCGCGACCCCCACCCGCCGATGCCGACGGTCGTCCCGGACTCGATCGAGCCGACCACCTCCTCGATCGAGAGCTCTTTCGTGGGCGCGTGCGCGCGAGGGGGCGCGGGGGTCACGTGGCCTCCTTGTCCGCGACGAAGGCGGCGCGGTGGCGATCGCCGGCGCCGGCCAGGTTGAGCTCGAAGGTGAAGCCCTGCTCGAACCGGTAGCTCCGTTTCGGGTCGACCGGGTCGATGCCGTTCAGCGACTCCTTGGCCCGGCGGATGACGTACGGGTCCTTCTCGGCGATCGTCCCGGCGAGCCGCAGGGTGGTGGCGCGCAGTTCGGCGGCGGGCACGACCTCGAGCACGGACCCGTGCCGGTGCAGTTCCGCCGCGGTGACGGTGCGGCAGGTGTAGACCATCGCCCGCATCAGGTGCTGCGGGACCAGCCGGGCCAGGTGGGTCGCCGCGCCCAGCGCCCCGCGATCGACCTCCGGCAGGCCGAAGTAGGCGTCCTCGGCGGCCACGACGATGTCGGCGTTGCCGACCAGGCCGATGCCGCCGCCCAGGCAGAAGCCGTGCACCGCCGCGATGACCGGGACCGCGCACTCGTAAACGGCGGCGAACGCCGCGTAGCAGCCGCGGTTGGCGCCGAGCAGCGCCGTGTGCCCTTCGGTGGCCTGCATCTCCTTGATGTCGACGCCGGCGTTGAAACCGCGCCCCTCGGCGCGGAGCACGACCACGCGGACGGCCGGGTCACGGCCGGCCGCCGTGACGGCGTCGGCCAGGTCGTGCCAGCCCTGGACGGTCAGCGCGTTGACGGGTGGGGCGTTCACGACGATGTCGGCGACGCCCGATCGATGAAGCGTGGTGGAGATGCCCATTGCGCTACCTTTCCACCAAACGTTTGTTAGAAGTAGTGTACAGAGGAAGGGGGTGCCATGCCCTACACGCTCGATCTCAGCGGCAAGGTCGCGGTCGTCACCGGGGGAGTGCGCGGGGTCGGCCTCGGCATCAGCCGGGCGTTCCTCGACGCCGGCGCCGAGGTGATCGCCGTCGCCCGCCACGCGCCGGACCGGCTGCCGTCCGGTCTGCGGTTCGTCCCGCTCGACGTACGCGACGCCGCCGCCGTACGGGACTTCGCCGAGGGTCTCGACCGGCTCGACGTCGTGGTCAACAACGCGGGCGGCACCCCCTACCTGCCGGCCGCCGACGGCGCCCCCCGCACCCACGCCAAGATCATCGAGCTGAACCTCGTCGCGCCCCTCTACGTCGCCCGGGCGGCCAACGCGGTCATGCAGCGCGGCGACGGCGGATCGATCATCATGGTCGGCAGCGTGAGCGGCGTGCGCCCGTCCCCAGGCACGGCGGCGTACGGCGCGGCGAAGGCGGGCCTGGACAACCTCACCCGCAGCCTCGCCGTCGAGTGGGCGCCGAAGGTGCGCGTCAACGCGCTGACCCTGGGGATGGTCCGCACCGAGCGGTCGCACCTGCACTACGGCGACGAGGCGGGCGTCGCCGCCGTCGAGCGCACCGTGCCCCTGGGGCGGCTGGCCGACCCGTACGACGCCGGGGCCGCGTGCGTCTTCCTCGCCTCCGACCTCGCCGGCTACGTCAGCGGCTCGGCACTGCTGGTGCACGGCGGGGGAGAGCGCCCCGCCTTCCTCGACGCGGCCAACGCGGACCGGACGAACCAGGAGGGTGAATGATCTGCCAGGGTCGAGTCGTCGTCGTGACCGGTGCCGGGCGCGGGCTCGGTCGCGCCCACGCGCTGGAGTTCGCCCGGCAGGGCGCGGCCGTCGTGGTCAACGACATCGGGGTGGGGCTGGACGGGTCCGGCGGCTCCTCGGGCCCGGCCGACGACGTGGTCGCGGAGATCCAGGGGGCGGGCGGGAAGGCGGTCGCGGCGCCGTACGACATCGCGACCGCCGAGGGCGCGGAGGCGCTGGTGCGGGCCGCGCTCGACGCGTTCGGGCGGCTCGACACCCTGGTCTGCAACGCCGGGTTCCTGCGGGACCGCATGCTGGTCAACCTGTCGGAGGAGGAGTGGGACGCGGTCACGCGCGTGCACCTCAAGGGACACTTCCTGCCGCTGAAGCACGCGGGCCTGCACTGGCGGGCCGAAGCGAAGGCGGGCCGTCCGGGGACCGGCCGCGTGGTGATGACCTCCTCGGGGGCGGGGCTGCTGGGCAGCGTCGGCCAGGGCAACTACGCGGCGGCCAAGGCGGGCATCGTCGGACTGGCCCTGGTGGCGGCGGCCGAGCTGGGGCGCTACGGCGTGCGGGTCAACGCGATCGCGCCGGCCGCGCGCACCCGCATGACCGAGGAGGTGTTCGCCGCGACCATGACGGCGCCCGGGGACGGCGGCTTCGACGCGATGGCGCCGGAGAACGTGTCGCCGCTCGTCGCCTGGCTCGGTTCGGCCGACTGTGACGTCACCGGCCGGGTGTTCGAGGTCGAGGGCGGCCGGATCTGCGTGATGGAGGGCTTCCGGCACGGGCCGGCCGCCGACAGGGGAGCGCGGTGGGAGCCCGCCGAGCTGGGGCCCGTGGTGCGAGGGCTGCTGGCCGACGCCGTGTCACCGGAGCCGGTGTACGGGGCCTGAGGCCCGCCTGTCCCTGCGGGTGACTCTGCGGCGTTCCACAGGTCGTACGGCCGGAGCGCCGCTCTCCGAAGGTGCGTCCCGGGACGTTCCTCCCTGGCCGGGCGTCTCGGGCGAATCGCCTTGCTCTATAGTTAGTTAGCACTAAGCAACATTTGTGCTGACGAACTACAGGAGCGAATCCCTGATGACGACGGGCGCCCACGCGCCGGGACGGCCGGACCACCGGGCCCTCGGTCCCGGGTACAAGTGGATCGCGCTGTCGAACACGACGCTCGGCGTGCTGATGGTCATGATCAATCAGTCGATCGTGCTCATCGCGCTGCCGAACATCTTCGACGGCATCGGCCTCGACCCCCTCGGTGCTGGAAACACCAGCTACCTGCTGTGGATGATGATGGGCTTCATGGTCGTCACCGCGGTGCTGGTGGTGTCCTTCGGCCGTCTCGGTGACATGTACGGCCGGGTCAAGATGTACAACCTGGGCTTCGCCGTCTTCACGGTCTGTTCGATCCTGCTGTCGATCAGCTGGATGCACGGGTCGTCGGCGGCCCTCTGGCTCATCGGCTGGCGGATCGTCCAGGGCGTCGGCGGCGCGCTGCTGTTCGCGAACTCCACCGCCATCCTCACCGACGCGTTCCCCGCCACCAAGCGCGGCATGGCGCTCGGCATCAACGCCATCGCGGGCATCGCCGGATCCTTCATCGGACTGATCCTCGGCGGCATCCTCGGCCCGGTCAACTGGCACTACGTGTTCCTGGTCTCGGTGCCGTTCGGCGTCTTTGGAACGTTCTGGGCCTACGTCAAGCTGCACGACACCGGCGTCCGCAAGAAGGCGCGGATCGACTGGTGGGGGAACCTGACCTTCGCTATCGGTTTGATCTCGGTTCTGATTGGCATCACGTACGGCATCCAGCCGTACAAAGATCACACCATGGGATGGACCAACCCGTGGGTGCTCACCGCGCTGATCGGCGGCGCGCTTGTCCTGTGCGCCTTCCTCTACATCGAGACGAAGATCGCTGAGCCGCTGTTCAACCTCTCGCTCTTCAAGAACCGCACCTTCACCGCGGGGAACCTGGCGAGCCTGCTGACCGCGCTCGGCCGAGGCGGCCTGCAGTTCATGCTGATCATCTGGCTGCAGGGCATCTGGCTGCCCCAGCACGGCTACAGCTTCGAGGACACGCCGCTGTGGGCGGGCATCTACATGATCCCGCTGACCGTCGGCTTCCTGCTGTCGGCGCCGCTGTCCGGGATCCTGTCGGACCGGATCGGCGTCCGGGTGTTCACGGTGGGAGGCGCGCTCGTCACGGGACTCAGCTTCCTGCTGCTCCTCGCCATCCCGGTGAACTTCTCCTACTGGGTGTTCGCCGTGCTGCTCGTCGTCAACGGCATCGGCTCCGGCATGTTCGCCTCCCCGAACCGCGCCGACATCATGAACTCGGTGCCGGCCGACCAGCGGGGTGTCGGCGCCGGCATGACCGCCACGTTCCAGAACGCCGCGATGGTGCTGTCCATCGGCATCTTCTTCAGCCTCATGGTGGCGGGCCTGTCGCACAGCCTGCCGTCGTCGATGTACAGCGGGCTGACCGCCCAGGGCGTCCCGGACCAGACGGCTCAGACGATCTCGCACCTGCCGCCGATCGCGGTGCTGTTCGCGGCCTTCCTCGGCTACAACCCGATGCAGCAGCTCCTCGGCCCGGAGCTGCACAAGCTGCCCGCCGACCACGCCTCCTACCTCACCGGGCGCAGCTTCTTCCCGCACCTGATCACCGAGCCGTTCCACGACGGCCTGACGATCGCGTTCTGGTTCGCGATCGCCGCCTGCGTCGTCGCCGCGATCGCGTCGCTGCTGACCAAGCGGAACAAGCCCGGAGAGCGGCCCGCCGAGCACGAGTCGCTCGGCTCGGAGCTGGCCGGGGTGACCGGCGAGGCCGGGCTGGCGCTCAGCGAGCCCACCGTCCCGCAGATGGTGCCGACGACCTCCCACGCGCCGGCGGCCGCCCAGCGGGCGATGTCGAACGGCCGGACCGGGCCGGTCATCGCGGGCCTCATCCACGACGGCGCGGGCACGCCCGTGCCCGGCGCCGCCGTCACGGTCACCGGGCCGGACGGGCACCAGCTCGGGCGGGCCACGACCGGACCGGACGGCCGGTACTCGATCGCGGTCACCGACGGCGACCACCTTGTCATCGTCACCGCGCCGGGCCGCGTCCCGCAGGCCGCGACCGTCCTCGTGGGCGAGGCGTCGATCGTCCGGGACTTCCCGCTCGTGCCCGACAGCGCACCCCCGACCGGCGTGCTGTCCGGCGTGGTGCGGTCTCCGCACGGCGAGCCGGTCGGCGGGATCACCACGACCGTCACCGACGAGAGCGGTGAGGTGGTCGCGACCACGGTCACCGACGAGAACGGCGCCTACCGGATCACCGGCCTCGCGGACGGCGGCTACACGCTGGTCGCGGCGGGTCACCGTCCCGTGACGACGACCGTCCGCGTCCCGCCCGGAGTGCCGTCCACCGTGCGCGTCGCGCTGGGCGAGTGACCATGGACGCCGATCCCCGGGCGGACCGCGTGAACGTGGACCGCCCGGCCACCGGCCCCGGCCCGGACGGGGAGGCGGCGCCCCGCCCTGAGGGCGCCGGCGCGGACGCCGGTCCGGCGCCGGGCGGGGAGGCCGGGTCCCGGGTGGAGCAGGCCCCGGCCGACGCCGCCGAGGAGTCCGCCGAGGTCGCCGGACGGCTCCGGGTCGCGCTCGAAGCCCTCAACCGCCGGTTGCGCAAGGACTGGCCGGATCACCTGACCCCGAGCCGGCTGTCGGCGTTGACCACCATCGCCGCCGGCGGGCCGCTCCCCGTGGGGGAGCTCGCCCGCCGGATGGCGGTCAGCACCCCGACCGTCTCCCACATCGTGGACGCCCTGGCGAAGCTGCAACTGATCGACCGGCGGCCCGACCCACGGGACCGCCGGGTGTGCCGGCTCGTCCTGAGCGACGCCGGTGACGAACTGCTGGACGATCTCGGGCGGCGCACCACCGGGTTCCTCGCGGACCGGATCCGCCTGCTGCCGGCGGATCAGCGGGTCGGCCTCGCCGCCGCCGTGCCCGCCCTCGAAGCCTTGGCCGCGGCCCCGGAACGGCCGCACGACGGAGGAATGGACCGATGACTGAGAACACGGCGCTGAGCGAGACGCTCACCGTCTTCGGCACGGTACAGCGGACGGAGGGCCCGCCGGTCGCCGACGCGGTGGTCACGCTGGCCGACATGGCCGGCCGCAAGATCGGTTCCGCGTACACCGGGATGGACGGGGAGTACCGCCTCACCGTGCAGAAGGGCGGCACCTACCTGATCATCGCCTCGGCGCCCGGCCACGAGCCGATCGCCTCGCTCGTGGCGGTCGGGACCGGGACCGTCCGCCACGACATGACCATCGCCGGCGTCGGCGGGCTGATCGGCATCGTCCGGCTGTCCGGCACCCGCCAGCCCGTCGCGGACGCGGCGATCACCGTGACCGACGTCCAGGGCGACGTCGTCGCGACGGCGCGCAGCACCGAGGGCGGCGGCTTCTCGTTCATCAGCCTCCCCGAAGGCTCCTACACGCTGGTCGCCTCCGCTCCCGGCCAGCGGCCGGTGGCCGCCGCGGTCACGGTCCGGCAGGGCACGCAGACCCGGCAGGACCTGGATCTCCTGGCGCGCGGCACGCTGAACGGCGAGGTATGGCTGCAGGATCGGCCGTACGACGGCGCGCGGCTCACGCTGATGGACCAGTCCGGGAGGATCGTCGGCACCGCGGTGAGCGGTGTGGCCGGTGAGTTCTCCTTCGAAGACCTCGAACCGGGGACGTACACGCTCGTCGCCGCCGGTCATGGCCCAGCCGCCGTTCCCGTCCAGATCACCGGCGGCCGGCCCGTGGACGCCGACGTCACGCTGACCGCCTGAAAGGGGCCTCTCAGTGAACTACGCGAACGCCGCTGTGACGGCCCGGATCGTCGCCCCCGGGGGATGGCCGGTCGAGCACGCGATCCTGACACTCACCGACTCCACGGGCCGCCAGGCGGCCCGCGTCGCGGTCGACACGAGCGGTCGCGCCTCCATGGAGGGAGTCCCGCCCGGCGTCTACACGCTCATCGTCTCGGCCGCGGGACACCAGCCGGAGGCCCGGACCGCGGTGGTCGGCCCGGCCGGCCTCGACCTCGGGGACATCGAGATCGCCGGGACCGGCGGGCGCCGGTTCCCCGAACCGGGGGTCTGGGACATCGACCCGGTGCACTCCTCCGTCCAGATCCGGGCCCGCCACATCGGGCTCGTCAGCGTCCGGGGGCGGATCACCGACTTCGGCGGCGAGATCGTCGTCACCGACCCCGTGGAGAACTCCACCGTGGAGGTCACCCTGCGGCCGGCCAGCATCGACACCGGGAACCCCGACCGCGACACCCACCTGCGCAGCAAGGACTTCCTGTACGTCGAGGAGTACCCCGACATCACCTTCCGCAGCAAGGGGCTGCGGCGGCTCGCCGACGACCGGTGGGCGATGGACAGCGAGCTGACCATCCGCGGCACGACGCGCCCGGTGACGCTGGACACGACGTACCTCGGCACCGGGCCGGACCCGTGGGGCGGCACGCGCTGCGGCTTCCACGCGGTCACGGAGCTGAACCGCGACGAGTTCGCCGTCGACTGGAACCAGGCCGTGCGCGTCGGGATCGCCACGGTCGGGGGCACTCTCCGGGTCGAACTCGACGTCGAGCTCGTGAAGCGCTGAGAGCCGCGTCGAACGGCGCCCCGGGGTCGCCGACGGCGTGTACTACATCCCGTAGTACGGTCTTCGTCCGAAGGCGAACCGAACGGCGAATCCCTGAGGAAGGCTGACGCGTGGTCCAGGCCCTGGCGGTGTCACTGATCATCGGCGTGCTCGTGCTCGCCGGTCTGGCGCTCGTGACGGCCGCCCTGAACCGCCGGGTCGGCGTGGTCCTGCTGGGCGCCGCCGCGCTGGGCGAGGCCGGTCTGCTCGTCCAGGTCGTCTGGGCGATCGTCCGGCTGGCGGGCGGCGCCCGGCCGGTCGGCGGGATGCCGATGTTCATCGGCTACCTCGCCGGGTCGCTGGTGATCCTGCCCATCGCCGCGTTCTGGGGACTGGCCGAGCGCACCCGCTGGGGCCCGGTCGTCCTGGCCGCCGGTTTCCTCGTGATCGCCGTCCTCATCGTCCGCATGCAGCAGGTGTGGCATGGCTGAGCCGACCGCGCGGCGATCCGGACCGGGGCGGGTGCTGGTCGCCGTGTACGGAGTGTTCGCCCTCGCCGCCTCGTCGCGGGCCGGCGTGCAGATCGCCACCAAGTTCCACCAGGCGCCGGTGGCCTACCTGCTGTCGGCGTTCGCCGCGGTCGTGTACGTGCTCGCCACCGTGATGCTGGCCCGCTCCGGCCGTACCTCCCATCGCGTCGCCGTCGTCTCCTGCACCGTCGAATTCATCGGCGTGCTGGCGGTCGGCACCTACAGCCTCACCGACCGCGCCGCCTTCCCCGACCCGACGGTGTGGTCCGGCTACGGCAGCGGGTACGGCTTCGTGCCGCTCGTGCTGCCGGTGCTCGGACTGCTCTGGCTGCGCCGGACCGCACCCCGCTGAGCCGGACCCGAGCCGGGCTGAGCCGGACGAGCCCCGCTGAGCCCCCGGCCCGAGCCTCGCTGAGCCGGGCCCGGGGCCTCGCGTCGCTACGCCCGGGCCGCGCCGGTGGGGGTGGTCGCCGGGTCGCTTCGGCCCGGGGCCGCCGGGCCGGCGTCCTCGCGCAGGCCGTGGCGGTCCCACCAGCGCGCCAGCGGCCGTGGCGCCCACCAGACGCGCGCGCCCAGCAGGCGCATCGTCGCGGGCACGAACGCCGGATCGTCCACGGTGCGCGCCGGGTCCTCGTACAGCACGACCACGTCGGCGGCGTACCGGCCGAGCGGACCGGCGAGGATCCGGTCGGCGCGGGAGGACTCGGCGGCCGGGGGATCGAACCCGGCCCCGCCGGTGAAGGCGCCGAACACGCCGGTGCCCCAGACACCGGCGAAGACGGCGAAGACGAGGGCGGCCGCCACCACCCACCGGCGCCGTGCGGCCGCGAACCGGCCCAGCGCCGCGAACACGGTCACCTCCACCCCTGCGCCCGGACCCGCAGCGCGAAGGCGGCGCAGGCGGCGGCGAACGGCAGCTCCAGCGTGAGCGCCATCACGATCGACGTGGGCCGGTAGCCGGGCCGCGCCGTCATCACGTCGAACCACACGTCGGCGAGCATCAGGGCGGTCAGCCCGGCGGCGGTCAGGGCGGCCCGTCCATCCCGGCGGCGGGCCAGCCATCCGGTCAGCGCCATGCCGGCGACGAGCAGCAGGTCGAAACCGATCCAGAGGGGACGGGCGGCGGCGGAGGCGTAGAAGCCGAGCAGCACGGTCCATACCCCGACGGCGATGGCGCCGCCGAGGAAGACGAACGCCGCGAGCGCGCCGTCCCGGTGGGCGAGGTGTGTCGTCATGCCCCCACCCTCGGCGGCGCCGTGCGGGTGCCGCTTCCGCCGTGCGGCCCGACCCGGCGGCCGGTCGTAGGAGCCGGCCCTCCTCCCGGAGGAGGACGGCGCCGATGCCGTCAGGCCATAACCTCTGCGGTGTGGAGAGACCCCGGCTCGGTCGCCTGCGCGGGAACGGAACCGCCCCGGCGCGCGCGATCCCGCTCGGGACCAGGTTCGCCCCGGCGCGGGCCGTCCTGCTCGGCGGCGGGTTCGCCCCGATCCGGGCGGTCCTGCTCGCCTGCGCGTTCGGCTACCTCCTCCTGCACCGGACCGGCGCTCCGCAGGCCCCGGCCGACTGGGGGTTCGCGCTCTGCTCACTCGCGCTGGGCGCGGCGGGCGGGCGGCTGCCGCTGACCGTGGCCCTCGGCCAGCCGGCGCTCCTCGCCCTGGCCGAGGCGTTCGGTCACGCGCCGCCGATCGGCATCAAGATCATGGCGAGCGTGGCGCTGTTCGAGGTGGCGCTCCGCCGGTGGGGCGTGCCCGCCCTGCTCGTCGCGGTGGCGCTGACCGTGGTCTACGCCGCCATCGGCCTGCCGGGCGACGTTCCGGCCCTGCTGTACAAGGTGGCCGCCGTCGTGGGCGGGCCGGTGCTGCTCGCCGCGTACGTCCGCTCGCTCGAACAGGTCGCGCGCAGCGCGCAGGAACGCGCCGCGGAGGCCGAGCGGGCCGCCCGCATGAGCGAGCGCACCGCGATCGCCCGCGAACTGCACGACATGGTCGCCCACCACATGGCCTCGATGGCGCTCCGGGTCGGCGTGGCCCGCCACGTCATCCCGCGCACCGACCCGAGAGTGACCGAGGTGCTCGACGACGTGCACGCCAGCGCGTCCAGCGCCCTCGCCGACCTGCGCCGCCTGCTCACCGCGCTGCGCGACCCGGACGACCCGGGCCGCCTGCTCACCGAGCCGACGGACCTGCCCGTCGCCCTGGACGGCCTCGTCGACCGGGCCCGGCAGTCGGGGCTCACCGTGGACTCCTCGGTCGCCCCCGAACTCGCCGGGCTCGACGCCGTACGCGGCCTGACCCTGCTGCGCCTCGTCCAGGAGGGCCTCACCAATGTCGTGAAGCACGCCGGGCGGCAGGCGTCCGTACGCCTCGCCGCGGCGATGACCGGGGACGGCGCCGTCAGCCTGGAGATCAGCAATGACATGGCCGGCGTCCTTCCACCGGCCGGCGGCCCACCGGCGGCCGGCGCCGGGCACGGCCTGCTCGGCATGCGCGAACGCGTGGACCTGGTCGGCGGCAGCCTCGAGGTCGGCCCCGCTCCCGGCGGGTGGCGTCTGTCGGCCCTGCTGCCCGAATCGGGTCCTGATCGGATGACGGCGTGATCCGGGTGCTCATCGTGGACGACCAGCATCTCGTGCGGGCGGGTCTGCGGATGCTGTGCGAGTCGACCGACGACATCGAGGTGACCGGCGAGGCCACGGCGGGCGCCGAGGCCGTACGGCTCGCGGCGCGGCTGGCACCGGACGTCGTCATCATGGATCTGCGCATGCCGGGCGTGGACGGCATCGCCGCGACGACGCGGATCCTCGCCGAACGGCCCGCGACGCGCGTCGTCGTCCTCACGACCTTCGACGACGACGACCATCTCTACCCCGCGCTCGCCGCCGGGGCCTGCGGTTTCCTCGCCAAGGACGTCGCACCGGAGACGCTCGTGGACGCCATCCGGCGGGCGGCGGACGGGGACAGCCCGTTCAGCACGCCGGTGCTGCGGCGGCTGGTCGCCCAGGCGGTCGGCGCCCGGCGGGACGACCCGGCGGCACCCGAACCGGCCCTCACGGGACGGGAGCGCGCGGTCCTGACCCTCCTGGCGGAGGGCCTGTCCAACGGGGAGATCGCCGAACGCCTCCACATCGGCGTCACGACGGTGAAGACGCACGTGGCGGGTCTGATGACGAAGACGGGATGCCCGAACCGCGTGCGGCTCGCGGTCTTCGCCGCCCGGAACGGCCTCACCTGAGCCGAGCCGACCGGCACCGAGCCGGCCAGGGCCGAGCCGACCAGGGCCGGGTCGGCCAGGGCCGAGGCGACCGGCGGGGCGGCCTCGCGGGGCTACAGGGCGTGCGTGCGGCGCAGGAGCCGGGTGCTGAGCACGCCCACCGGGACGGGCGCCCAGAACGTCATGGCCCGGAACAGCAGGACCCCCTCGGCCGCCTGGCCGGTCGGGACGTGCGCGGCCGCCAGCGCGGTGATCAGCGCGGCCTCGGTCGACCCCACCCCGGCGGGGGTCGGGATCGCGGCACCGGCCGTGGCGCCGAGCAGGTAGACGGCCAGCAGCGCGCCGAAGGCGCCGCTGTGCGTACCGGGCACGGCGAGCAGGCTGACCGCGAACGCCAGCGCCAGCGCGATATGCGCGCCGGTCGACGCGGCGACCGTCCACAGCAGGCAGCGCGGCCGGTGGACGAGGTGCCGCAGCGACCTGCCGACACCCGTGACCGTGGCACGGGCCCAGGCGCGTCCCCGCCCGCCCGGCCAGTAGAACACGACGAGGGCGAGCAGGACGGCCACGCCCGCGGCGGAGAGGAGGACCGGGACGATGATCCCGGAGTGGTGGCTCATGATCCGGCCGACGCGGATGTCCGGCATCGACGGGTCGTCCAGGCCGTTGCACACGCCGACGGCCAGCACGACGAGGCCGAGCTTCGTCACGCCCCGCATGAGGCCGGCCGCGGCCATCGCCGCCGTCGCCTCGTACATCGGCAGGCCGCGCCGGGTGAGGTACCGGCAGGTGACCGCGGCGGAGCCGAGCCCGCTGGGCGCCAGGCGGTTGGCCGCGGCTCCGGCGAACTGCGACGCCGTCACCTCCCACAGGCGGAGCCGCCGGCCGGACACGCCGTCGGCCGCGGCGCGCACGCCGAGCCCCGACGCGAGGTAGTGCAGCGTCGCCAGGGCGGCGACCAGCGGTACGAACTCCCACCGGATCCGGCCGGCGCGGGCGGACAGCGCCCCGGCCCAGCCGCGCACGTCGATGTCGCGGAAGCCGAGGTCGGTCAGCCGGGTGCCGACGACCACCCCGCACAGCGCGGCGGCGAGCAGTCCGGCGGCGACCCAGGTCCGCACCGGGAGCCGCCCCACGACCGACCCGTCGAACCGTTCGACGAGCGGCTCGGTCTCGCGTCGGCGGGTCAGGATTCGCGGGCTCATGGCCTCAACCTCCCCTGTCGAATGGAGCATCGGTGAAACAGGGGATGAGGGACGGCTGACGTGATGGTTCCTCCAGATCCACTGGCGGACGGGGCCATGGCCGACCACCGGCCGCCGTGGGCACTCACTGCCTGAATGGTACAACGTGACTGCTGTGGGTGATCATGCTTCTCGCGCGGCCGGGCGGCGGCGGGAAAGGTGAGGATCACGCTAACCATGCGTTGAACGAGTGCTGACCAACGTGTTCCTACGCTTGCGACAGCGATGTCGAGGGGATCAATGCTCCTACGGGAGCGAGAACACGTAATGAGCGCTTATTCGCCCGGCGGCCACTGGTCGCACCTGGCCCTGGTGGGCTGGGTGACCTTCGGGCCGGGCCTGTACGCCGTGCTGCTCGTGGCCGGGTGGTGGACGGCCCGGCACCGGCGCGCCCCGGTCATGGCCGCGGCGATCTGGGCGCCCGTCGGCGCCGTCGCCGCCGCCCTGGTCAACCAGCCGATCGAGCACCTGACGACCGTCCCGCTGCCCCTGCCGCACGGCATGGCGGCGCGTACGGCCGAGCTGCCCGCGCCGAGCGATCACGTGGCGGTCGCGGCGGCCACCGCCGCCGGGCTGCTCCTCGTGAGCCGCCGGCTGGGCCTGCTGGCGGGCGGCGCCGCGGCGATCATGGCTGTGACCTTCGCCGTCGGCGGCGTTCCGCTGAAGGACATCGCGGGCGGCGCCGTCGTCGGGGTGACGGTGACGTTGATCGGTTTCGTCCTGTTCGAGGGGCCCGTACGGCGTCTCGTCGCGCGGGCCCGCCGGACCCGGCTGCGGCCGATCGCCGGGCCGGGAAAGGTCTCCTGATGGGCTTGACCGACGGCCCGTTCGTCATTCTGCTCGGCATCCTCGGGTTCGCCGCGTTCGTGACCTGCGTCGTCCTGCTGCCCCTGGTCGCGGGCCGCGGCGTGCGCCAGGCGTCGGCGCGGGCGGGCCTCGTCGTGGGCACCCAGTCCGTGGTGGTGTTCGCGGTGCTCGTGGCGGTCAACTCCTCGTTCGGCTTCTTCGGCTCCTGGGCCGATCTGCTCGGCACGGACAAGAGCCGGGTACGGGTCGTCGGCGGAACGGACGCGACGGCGCCGCCCGCCGCGGCGGCGCAGCCGTCCCTGCGGCCCCGGTCCGACACGCTGTCGCGTGGTCTGCCCGCCGGCGAGGGACGCCTGGACGCGGTCGTCTTCCACGGCCTCCGCTCCGGCATCACGGCCACGGGTTACGTGTACGTGCCGCCGCAGTACTCCCATCACGCCTACCGAAGTCGGCGCCTGCCCGTCGTCCTGGTCCTCACGGCGGACGTGCCGGGCACGCTCACCCGGCTGCGCCTGCCGTCGGTCGCGGCCGGCCAGATCGCGGGCGGCGCGGTGCAGCCGACCGTGTACGTCCTCATGAGCCCGGTCGGCGCCTGTGTCGACGCGCCCGGCGGCCCGCAGGCCGGCACGTTCTTCGCCGAGGACGTGCCGATGGCGGTGACGGCCTCGTACCGGGTCGCGCGGGACGGCCCCGGCTGGGGGGTGATCGGTGACGCGGCCGGCGGTTACTGCGCGGCCCGGCTCGCCCTGCGGGCCGGCGACCGGTTCACCGCGGCGGCCTGCGCCGCGTCGTCGTACGGCGCGCCGCCCGGCGACCTCTACGGGCGCAGCGCGGCCATCCGGAACGAGAACGATCTGCTCTGGACGCTGGGTCACCGCCCGCCGCCCCCGGCGCACCTGCTCGTCATCACCGCCGGCGGGACCACCGAGCCGGCCCGGCGGCTCACCGCCCTGGTCCGCCCGCCGGCGAGTGCCGACTCCCTCACCGTCACCGGCGGCGGCACGCTCCCGACCTGGCAGCGGGACCTTCCTGCCGTACTGCGATGGCTCAGCGGCCGGCTGAGTCCGGAGAGCTGACGTCGATGGGCCTCACCGGCACCCCCTTCATCCTGTTCGTCTGTGTCCTCGCCCTGGCCGCGCTGGCCGGTGTCATATGGGTCGCGCCGCGCGCCGCGCGCCGGGTCCCGGCGCGGGTCGGCCTGCTGCTGGTCTCCCAGGTCCTGCTCCTGGCCGCCCTGCTCACCGTCGCCAACGCGTACTTCGCCTTTTACGGATCCTGGGGCGACCTGCTCGGCATGCCCGGAGCCGGGGGAGGCGGCACCGGCGATCCGGTCGGCCCGCACGCCCGGGCCGCGAGCGCCTCCACCGGACCGGACCCGCTGCTCGTTCCGGCGCACGACGCCTTCGTCGACGGCCACCAGTTGCCCGCCAAGGACGGCCGGCTGGAGGCCGTGACGATCCACGGCGCGCGATCGGGGATCACCGCCCTGGCCTACGTCTACCTGCCGCCGCAGTACTTCCAGGACCGGACCCGCCGCTTCCCCGTGACGCTGGCGCTCACCGGCTACCCGGGGAACGCCCAGAACCTCGTCACCCGCCTGCGCCTGCCGCAGACCGCCGCCCAGGAGATCGCCGCCCGCCGCCTCAAGCCGATGATCTTCGTCATGATGCGGCCCATGCTCACTCCGCCGCGCGACACCGAGTGCACCGACGTCCCGAACGGCCCGCTCGCCGAGACGTTCTTCGCGCGGGACCTGCCCGCCGCGGTCGAGACGGCGTACCGCACCGTGCCCGCGCCGACCGGGTGGAGCGCGATGGGGGACTCGACCGGCGGATACTGCGCGCTGAAGCTCGCGATGCGCCACTCCGACCGGTTCGCCGCCGCGATCTCCCTGTCGGGCTACTACAAGGCGCTGCGCGACATCACCACCGGCGACCTGTACGGCGGGAGCCCGGCCTACCGGAACGAGAACGACCTGGTCTGGCGGCTCCGGCACCGGCCCGCCCCGCCGGTCGACGTCCTGGTCACCACCAGCAAGGTGGGGGAGAAGGACTATCAGGCGACGATGCGGTTCATCGCGCTCGCCCGTTCCCCGATGCGCGTCGCCTCGATCACCCTGCCCACCGGCGGACACCACTTCAGCGTGTGGAACCGCGAACTCACCCCCGCGCTCCGCTGGCTGAACGGCCGCCTCGGCGTGTGACGCGCCCGCCGGCTCACTCCGGGCTCCGCCGGCTGAGCGTGTGCCTCGGCGGGTGAGGCGCCCGCGGACTCACTCCGCGCTCGGTCGGCTGAGCGGGCTCCTCGGCGTGTGACGCGTCCGCGGACTCAATCCGGGCTCCGTCGGCCGATCGGGTGCCTCGGCGTGTGACGCGCCCACCGCGACCGCGGCGCGCCGTGACGCCGCCGTGACGACTCGACTCGGACGACTCGGCGGTCGCTGCGCCGCCACGGTGGGCCGCCCGTCATCCCGCTCGTCGTCGCGCGGGCGACACCGGCGGCGAAGACCCGGCGGCCTGCGGGCCGTGCCGCCGGGGGCGTCGCTCAGCTCGGGCAGGAGGACCCGCGGGGGAGGCGGTACGGCGCGCCGATGCGGTAGCGGCCGGGTTCGGGGGCGTACAGGCGGGTCCAGTCGCCGTCCTTGGCCAGGCAGCCCGGCCGGCCGTCGAGGACCTTCATCCACGGGGACCAGGGGACCCGGATCAGCACCGACCCTCCGGCCGGGACCGTGACGTCCAGCTCGTTGTCGAGCGCCTGGTTCACCGTCGCCGGCGGGTCGGCGAGCGGGACGGCGTCGGTGACGCGGTACAGCCACCAGTGCCGGTTGTGCCACACCGGCCGCAGCCAGGGCTGGCCCGCCCGGACGATGCGCGCCTCGTCGATGGCCTGCCAGTCGGGCTGGGCGGAGGGCAGGACGACGTAGCCCACGGCCCAGCGGCGCAGCCAGGCGTGGTAGGTGTCCGGGTTGAGGGTCCCGTCGTAGAACACGGCGTTGCGCTGCACGTCGGCCTGGCGATTCCAGCCACGCGCCAGGTTCACCTCCGTGGCGAGCGCGGACGCCTCCAGATGGGTGCGCTCGGGCACCACCTCGACCCGGCTCTGGTCGGCGCGCACCCGGCGCAGCTCGGCCACCAGGCTCGCCGTGTGCCCGCCGGTCGCGGCCGTGTTGACGAGGTCGAAGACCGGCCGCGCCACCTGGGAGACGACCGTGGCCGCGAAGGCGATGTACAGGACGGCCGCGCGCCGGTGCAGTGCCGCGGCCAGCAGCACGGTGCCGCCGAACAGCAGCGCCATCCGATCGACGTTGCTGCCCACCTGGGAGGGGATCGCCCAGGTGAGGAGGGTCCCGATCGCGTAGACCACCGCTCCCATGCGTACGGCGCGCCAGCCGCGCGGCGCGAACGCGACCACCGCCACCGAGGCGACGACGGGGGCCACCACGAGGTACCAGGGGAACGGCTGGACGCCCGAGAAGGGGAAGAACAGCGCGGATCCCCCCACGACCACCGGTGGGCCGACGGCCACCGCGTAGGCGGCCGGGCGGCGCCGGGTGACGAACAGCGCGGCGGCGACGACCTCCAGGAACAGTCCCGCGACCGGGCTGGCAAGCGTCGCCAGCACGCCGAGGGCGACGACGGCGACGGCGCGGAGCGCCCGCGGCCCGCGCGGCACGAACACCACGGTGACGGCGGCCAGCCCGAAGAGGACGCCCAGCGCGAACGTCACGCGGCCGGACACGGCGTTGCAGGACAGCGAGAACGCGGCCCAGAGGGCCGGCGCCAGCGGGCGGGAGACGCCGGAGCGGACGAGCAGCAGCGCGACCAGGGCGGCTGATAGTGTGCCGGCGATCACCGCGGCCGTGCGCACGCCGATCAGCGCCATGAGGTACGCCGAGATGACGCTGTAGGACGCCGGGTGCATGCCGCCGTACCACGCGAAGTCGTAGGCGGAGCCGGGATGTCGCAGCGCGAAGTGCGTCCATGCGTACTGCGCGGCGAGGTCGCCGCCGTCGGTCGCGGCGAACCTGGCCCACAGCAGGTGCAGGATCGCCGCGGCGGCCGTCGCGAGCACGATCGGATGGAACAGCCATCGCCGATGGGTCGCCCGGCGGGTACGTGGAATATCGGCCCTGGGGGCCGGCTGCAGCGTGGTGGTCATCGCCCGGGGGCACTCTCCGGATGCGCCTGATGAGACGCCTGAGGCTCGGGGGACATTCGGTCAATGATCGAGGATAGGCGGCCCGGGGGCAAATCCGGCGCGCCGCCAGGACATCGGGTGTCCCTCACAACATGGCGGTCCTGGGGGACGCCGACCACTTTTCCGAAAGATTGCAGCTTATGTCGGCGAAGCCCTAGTGTTTAGCCTCGGCCAGTGGGGTGCGGGGGTCTGGCAAGCCGCTCCGCCGGGCTACGGGGCATTGACGGGAAGGCGGTTTCGTGACTCAGCTTTTCGTGGATGGCAACGGCACTTCGGTGGCTCTGGATCCACGACGCGCCTACCGCCTGGGCCGGGATCCGGGATCGGACATCGTCATCGCCGTCGACGGGGTCTCCCGGACGCACGCGATCCTTCGATTCGAAGCCGGCCAGTGGGTGCTGGAGGACAACGGCAGCGCGAACGGCACCTTCCAGAACGGCCGGCGGGTCCAGCGGACCGTCGTCGCTCCGGGCACCCAGGTCCGCCTCGGTCACCCCGAGGAGGGCGTCCCGCTCGTCTTCCGGGCCGCGCAGGCCGGGCCGGGACCCGTACAGCCGGGCTCTCCCGGCGCGTCGCCCGCCGGGCAGAGCGGCGGCTACACGTCCCCCGGCCGGCCGCCCGCGTCCGAGCCGTCCCCCCGCCCGGCCGCGCCGTACCAGCAGGACGGTTCCTGGCAGGCGGCGTCGCCCGCCGGCCCGTCGCAGCCGGGCGTCCCCGGCCAGTACCCCCCGCCTCCGCAGGCCGCCACGGGCGGGACCGCGCCGCACGGCTATCCGCAGACCTCCGGGGGCGCCCCGGCGGGCGGCACCGCGCCGTACGGATACCCGCCCGCCGCCGGCGGCGCCGCCCCCGGCGGGACCGCGCCGCAGGGGTACCCGCCCGCCTCCGGTGCCACCCAGGGTGGGACCGCGCCGCAGGGATACCCGCCGGGCCCCGAGGCCTACCCCGGTCAGCGCCCGACGGCGGATCCGTCCACCGCGGGCCGTCCCGCCCCGTACGGCGGCACCGCTCCCCAGGCGCCTCCCGGATACGGCGGCGGCTCGGGCCCGTACCAGCAGGCTCCGCCCGGTCCCGGCGGCGCCCCCGGCCGGCCGGCGCACGGTCCACGGCCGCGGTCGCCGATCGTGCAGACGATGAGCGGCCAGTACCGCGAGCCCACGCAGATCCGCCGGCTCGACGGCTCGCGGGTGGTGCGCATCGGCCGCGGCCCCGAGAACGACATGGTCATCGCGGACCTGCGGGTGTCACGTCAGCACGCCGAGCTGCGCTCCACCGGCGGAACGTACGAGATCGTCGACCTGGGCAGCCGGAGCGGCACCTACGTCAACGGGCGGCTGGTGCAGCGCGCGCCGATCGGCCCGCAGGACATCATCGGCATCGGACCCTCGACGTTCCACCTCGTCGACGACGTCCTCATGGAGTACGTCGACGCCGGCGCGGTGCGGCTCAGCGCGCACGACCTCACCGTCACCGTCGACAAGGGCAAGGTGCTGCTCGACCACGTGACGTTCCCGCTCGGGGAGAAGTGCCTCGTCGCGGTCATCGGGCCCAGTGGCTCGGGCAAGTCGACGCTGCTGCGCGCCCTCACCGGTCTGCGCCCCGCCGACCAGGGCGTGGTGTCCTACGACGGGCGCGACCTGTACCGCGACTACGCCGAGCTGCGCTCCCGGATCGGCCTCGTGCCCCAGGACGACATCCTGCACACCCAGCTGACGGTGCGCCGGGCGCTCCTGTACGCCGCGGAGCTGCGGTTCCCCGACGACACCCGGCAGAGCGAGCGCAAGGCGCGCGTCGACGAGGTGCTCAAGGAACTCGCGCTGGACCACCGCAGGGACAACAAGGTCTCCGCGCTGTCCGGCGGCCAGCGCAAGCGCGTCAGCGTCGCCCTGGAGCTGCTGACCAAGCCGTCGCTGCTCTTCCTCGACGAACCGACCTCCGGCCTGGACCCGGGCCTGGACAAGTCGGTGATGCAGATGCTGCGCGGCCTGGCCGACGACGGCCGTACGGTCGCGGTGGTCACCCACAGCGTCGCGAACCTCGACATCTGCGACCGCCTGCTCGTCATGGCGCCGGGTGGCCGGATCGCCTACTTCGGCCCGCCGAAGGAGGCGCTGCCGTTCCTGGGCTTCGACGACTGGGCGGACGTCTTCCAGGCGTTCGACGACCCGTCCATCGACTGGGGCGGCCGCTACCTGCGGTCCGCCGAGCACCAGCGGTACGTCCAGTCGGAGCTGGTCCAGCCGGCCGCCCCGCAGACCGGGCCGGTCACGGAGTACCAGCAGACGCCCAAGCCGCAGAGCTGGCCGGAGCAGCTCAGCACGCTGATCCGGCGGTACGTGCGGGGCATCGTCGCGGACCCGATGTTCCTCGGCATCACCGTGCTGCTCCCGATCATCATGGGCCTGCTGGCCCGTGTGGTGCCCACCGGCGATCTGCTCGCACGCCCGGGCACGAACGGTCAGGCGGCCAACCTCCTGCTCATCCTGTGCATCGGCGGATGCCTCACCGGCGCCGCCAACGCGGTGCGTGAACTCGTCAAGGAAAGACCGATCTATCAGCGAGAACGCGCGGTCGGGCTGTCCAGATCCGCGTATCTCGCCTCGAAGCTGCTCGTGCTCGGCCTGATCACCATCGGGCAGGGGATCGTGCTGACCCTGGTGGCCATGCTCGGCGTCACGACGCACGACAAGGGCGTGCTCACGACTCCGCTCATCGAGCTGGTGCTCGCGATCGCGCTGCTGTCCTTCACCGCGATGACCATGGGCCTGCTGATCTCCGCGCTGGTCAAGACCAGCGAGATGACGATGCCGCTCCTGGTGATGTCGACGCTGGTCCAGGTGGTCTTCTGCGGCGCCCTCGTCCACCTGGACGGCAAGCCGGTGCTGGAGCAGATCTCGTGGCTGGTGCCCGCCCGATGGGCGCTCGCCGCGATGGCCGGCACGCTCGACGCCGGTCAGCTGATCCCCCACCGGGACACCCCGCCGGACCCGCTGTGGAAGCAGGACCTCGGCACCTGGAGCCTGGACATGGGCGTCATGCTCCTGCAGGTGGTCGTGCTGTCCTTCCTGGTCGCCCGGATGCTCCGCCGCCAGGAGCCGGAGGTCATGCGCAAGTGAGCGGACCCGCTCGGGAACGCCACGTCGCGGCGTGATCGTGCCGCGCGCGTCGTCGTATCCTTGATCACCGCGCCGGATCGGTGGTGGTTTCAAGCTGGAGGTGCCATGGCGTCCGAATCCGCAGGACCCGGGGACTCGTCACCCGCCGACGCGGACGCGCACGCCCGCCGGGGCCCCGGCCTCGACACCTCGGTGCCGCACACGGCTCGCATGTACGACTATCTGCTGGGCGGCAAGGACAACTTCGCGGTCGACCGGGCGGCCGTGAAGAAGGTGCTCGAGGCGATGCCGGACATGCCGCAGAGCATCCGGCTGAGCCGGCTGTTCCTGCGCCGCGCGGTCCGGTACGCCGTGCGCCGGGGCGTCACCCAGTTCCTCGACATCGGCACCGGGATCCCGACCGCCGGCAACGTGCACGAGGTCGCCCACGAACTGGCGCCCGACGCCCGCATCGCCTACGTCGACCATGATCCGATCGTGCTGACCCACGCGCGGGCCCTGCTGTCCGGCGAGCACCGGGACCGCGTCACCATCGTCCTGGCCGACCTGCGCGAGCCGGAGAAGATCCTCGCGACTCCCGAGATACGGGACGTCATCGACTTCGACCGGCCGGTCGCGCTGATGCTGGTGTCGGTGCTGCACTTCGTCCGCGACGACGAGGACCCGTACGGCCTGGTGAAGCGGCTCTGGGCCGGGCTCGCGCCCGGCAGCATGCTCATCCTGACGCACGCGTCACTGGACCCGGACCCGGAGACCGGCCTGGCCGCCTCCGCCGGCTGGGCCAACGCCTCGTCGACGATGAACATGCGGACCTACGACGAGATCCTGCGGTTCTTCGACGGCCTGGACCTGGTCGAGCCCGGCCTGGCCGCCACCTGGAACCCCGACGGGGAGCCCGCGGAGATACTCGAACGCGCCGTCCGGAACATCTGGGGGTACGGCGGCGTCGCGGTCAAGCCGCCTGCCGGCGCGGTCCCCGAGCGCTGAACCGGGTGAGTCACCGCCGACGGACCGCGTGCGCGAGCCACCCCTGGGACAGGGGCGCGACCGGCCGACCGGGGTGAGCGAGTGCGGGACGACCGCGGCCGGATCAGGCCCCTCCCGTGCGTGTCGTCACGAGCCTTACCATCATGGGGCCGAAAGGGGATGTGGAATGCCGGACACGTGGGTGGTCGTCGGGTTGGACAACGGCGGGACCAGCAACAACGCGACGGTGCTGGACGCCGAGGGGAGCTTCCTCGTCGACCGTCTCGTGGAAACCCCCAGCCGGGTGCTGGAAGGGCCCGAAGTGGCGGTGGAGGCCCTGGCCGCGTCCCTGGCGGGGGTCCTCGAGGTGACCGGTGTCGACCCGGCGCGGGTACGCGCCGTCGGCCTGGACACCCCGGGCCCGGCGAGCGCGACCGGCGTGATCTCGAGCAAGGGCGCCACCAACTTCCCCCAGCCCGAGTGGTGGGGCTTCGACATCCGCACCGCTCTCGAGGAGCGCCTGCGGCTGCCGGTCGTCTACAACAACGACGGGAACGCCGCGGCGCTGTACGCCCACCACGCCCACTTCGGGGCCGACGCGTTCCGGCACTCGTCGGTCTCCGCGATCGTCGGCACGGGCCTGGGCGGCGGCGTGGTCGAGGCCGGGAAGGTCGTCAAGGGCGCCGCCGGGATGGCCGGCGAGCTCGGGCACGTCCACATCCCGATGCACGGGCTGCTGGAGGACGCCCAGCCGATGCCCGCCTGCAACTGCGGCTTCTCCGCCGACGCCGAGAGCGTGGCCTCGCTCACCGGCATCGCCAACAACCTGCTGCCGTACTGGCTCACGCGGTTCGAGGGGCATCCGCTGGCGGACGAGACACCGGGCAAGGCGGCCAAGCTCGTGCGGGGGTACGCCGAGAAGGAGGACCCGCTCGCCCTGAAGATCTTCGAGCAGCAGGCGATCGCGCTCGGCCGCCTCTTCACGATCGCCGCGAACTTCACCGACCCGAGCGCGTACTTCGTCGGCGGGGGCGTCGTCGAGACCGGCCCGAAGTTCCGCGAGTGGTTCCTGGACAAGGTCCGCGAGCACACGGTGCTCCGGGACGAGCAGGCCCGCGCCGCGCGATTCGCCCTGGTCCCCGACCTCGACATGGCCGGGGCCCGCGGCGCCGCGATCGCCGCGCGCGACGTCCTGCCGGCGTAACGCCGGCCACTTGGGGTGCCGCGCTCCTCGCAGTCCGGTCATCGTCGCAGGTCACATAGCCTTTGTGGCGTGGCGGGACGCTGGAGCGCGGCGGGCGGCTGGGTCATCGAGGCGATCGTCCTCGACGACCGTCCCTGCTATCGCGTCAGCCGGCGGGGCTATCTCGTCGGCGACGGCTACTGCTACCACCTGGCCGAGCTGGAACGGCTGCTGCGGCGGCACGGGATCGGCCTGCACGACCTGAGCGAGGACGGGCCGCCCGCCGCGCCGGAGCGGTAGGCGGCCCCGCCAGGCCGGGCGCGGTCGCTCAGGACGCGGTCGTGGGGGTGCGCCGGCGGAACAGCCCGTCGACGCTGAGGCGGCCGGCGCCCACCGCCGCGAAGGCCAGGGTGACGGCGGCGAGGGTGAGGACGAGCTCGTAGCCGCCCTTGTCCACGAACAGGCCCTTGTCGACGTGCACCGTCAGGAACGCGCCGACCATGTCGAGGAAGAGCAGCACGCCGGCGATGGGCGTCAGGAGCCCGAGGATCAGCAGCAGTCCCGCGCCGAGCTCGACGAAGGTGGCGTAGTAGGCCGACAGCGTCGGCGCGGGGACGCCCATCATCTTGAACGCGTGCCCGGTCGCGGTCAGGCCGTTGGTGTGCAGCTTCTGCCAGCCGTGCGCGACGAAGACGACGCCGATCGCGACACGGGCGACGAGCAGGGCCACGTCGACCACGGGTGAGGGAATGCGACGGGACATGAGTCGGGACTCCTCCGGAAAGCCGGGTACTTGAACGTTCAAGGAACCTAGCAGCTATTTGAAAGCTCAACAACAGGACTAGACTCGTCCGGGTGAGCGAGACCCGATGGCTGAGCCCCGATGAGCAGCGCACCTGGCGTGCGTACCTGACGGCGCACCGCCTGCTGCTCGACGAGATCGACGCGCAGTTGCGCCGCGACTCGGGCATCCCGCACGCCTACTACGAGATCCTGGTGCGCCTCTCGGAGACACCCGGTCGTACGCTGCGGATGTCCGTGCTCGCCGAGGGCACCCGTGTCTCCGCGAGCCGGCTGTCCCACGCGATCACCCGGCTCGAGGAGCGCGGCTGGGTGCGCCGGGAGGACTGCCCCACCGACCGGCGCGGTCAGCTCGCCGTCCTCACCGACGACGGGTTCGCCGCGCTGGCCGCCGCGGCACCGGGGCATGTCGAGGCCGTCCGCCGGGCGCTGTTCGACGCGCTCGACGCCGAACAGGTCCAGTCGCTCGGCACGATCAGCCGGATCCTCGCGGACCACCTGGACGCGACCGGCGGGGAGACGGGACCTCCGGAGGCGTGATCAGGGGTCTCTGAAGCGCAGGGCGAGCGCGGGGCACATCTCGATCGCCTGATGGGCCTGACGGAGCAGTCGCCGTGGCACCGACGTGCTCTCGACGACCGGGAAGCCGTGTTCGTCGAGGCTCACGAGGTCGGGGACGAGGTGCCCGCACAGGCCGTGCCCGGCGCAGCGGGTCCAGTCCACGGTCAGCCGCAGCCCGGTGTCCTCGGACTCCTCCGCGGCCGCCTCCTCGCCGTCGATCGGCAGCAGCCCGCGTACCGGACGGCCGCAGCCTCCCGCGGCCAGGTGGGTGGCGACGTCCTCCTCGAAGACCTCGAGCGCCGAGGCGATGAACCGGGACGTGCCGTCCGGGTGGTGGCAGGCTCCCCGTCCCTTGACGACCTGCATGCCCTGCCGTACGGCCGCGAGGGCCTCGGAGCGCGAGTCGCCCTCCGCCAGCGCGCGCAGCGACCGGGCGAGGGCCGGCAGCCCCAGGCGGCAGGGACCGCACTGCCCGGCGGTCTCCATGCCCATGTAGACGGCGACCCGGGCGACCTCGCCCAGCGGGCAGACGTCCGCGGCGAGCGGCAGGATGATGCCGGCCCCGAGGGCGGCGCCCGCCCGGGCGATGTCCGCGCGGGAGACACGGGCCCGGTTCGCGGCGGTGGGAGTGAGCCACGCGCCGTGGTAGCCGCCCATCAGGACGCCCTGGCCGACGTCCGCGCGGCCCAGGTCGAGCACCTGGAACAGCGGGGTGCCGGCCGGGGCCTCGACGACGACGGGCCGGCCGCTCGGCCCCCAGACGGTGAGGAGGACGGTGCCCGGTTCCTCGGGTGTTCCGATGGCCCGGTAGAGGTCCGCGCCGAGCTGGGACAACAGCGCCAGCTGGGCGAACGTCTCGGCGTTCGACAACAGGGTGGGCAGCCCGTCCACGCCGCGTTCGGCGGCCCGCACCTTGCGGCCCGGGGGCAGCGCCGGGGCGCCGTTGACGCCGTTGACCAGCGCGCCGCCCTCACCGGTGACGAACCGCTCCGGGAGGCGGACGACGCGGACGAACCCGCCGAGGTTGCTCTCCACGACCGCGCTGCGGATGGACCGGCCGGCCCGGCCGCCGTCGGTCACGCCGATGACCACCTCGCGGGCGCCGAGCGCGAGGGCGGCGAGCATCGCCCCGTCGAGGATGAGGTGCGGGGCGCGGGACATCAGCAGCTTGTCCTTGGCGCTGGCCGGCTCGCCCTCGGTGGCGTTGACCAGGACGACGGTCTGGGCGTCCTGACGGCGGGCCGCCGACACGACCGCCTTCAGCTTGCGGGCGAAGGGGAAGGCCGCGCCGCCGCGGCCGCGCAGGTCGACCTCTTCGGCCAGTGCCAGCAGTTCGCGCAGGCTACGCCGCCGGAACTCCCCGTGCACCGCGCGGTGGGCCGTCTGGTCGATGCGCTGGTGCCGGTCCAGCCCGCGGCCGAGGCGCGGCGGCCCCACGTACCGGAAGTCCGTCATCTCCGGTCACCGAGCCATGGGGCGGTCTCGGCGCGCAACGCCGCCCAGAACTGCTCGTCGGGCAGGTCGCCGGTCTCCGCGGCGGCCCGGGCCTCCGCGCTCACCCGGTCGCGGGGGTCGGCGGCGCCGTGACGCGTCCCGGTCCCCGTCACCCGGCCGTCGCCTCTGGCCTTGCGCGCGCGCAGCATGCGACGGTCACGGGCCAGGCGCGGGAGCCGGCTCGTCGCCGCGACCAGCACCAGGGCGGCGCAGACCAGGTAGCTCCAGGTGACCCAGGCCTTGGGGGTGCGGCCGGCCGCCAGGCCGTGGACGATCGCCACGGCCCACATGACGTACGCGAGCGCGTGCACCGTGCGCCACAGCCATGGCCGGGGGCCGGTGACGAACCGGCCGCGCAGCACGCCGGTGGCGACGATGACGATCAGCAGGTCACCGGCGATGGTGCCCAGGCCGACCAGGACGGCGCGCCGCCCGTGGCCGGTGAAGGGCAGGAACGCGTCGAAGACGGTCGCGTGCGCCTCCATGACCTTCAAGGCGATGTGCGTGACCAGGAAACCGACGGCCATGACCGCGGTCGCGCGGTGGGCGCCCTGGGCGAGGATGCGCAGTCCGATCGGCAGGGTCCGCTGCGCGGCGGCCACCCCGGCGACGACCGCCGCGGTCGCCGCCAGCAGGGTGAACACACCGACGTAGAACTCCAGGAACCGCCGCAGCCGCTCGATCTCCGCCGCTCCCCACGAGGTCCGGCCGACGACCAGGACGACCGCGAGGAGCACCAACGTGAGGAACGTCGCCCGGGTACGCCCGGGTCTTCGGGAGGGACGGCGCCGCGCCCGCCTCCGCCGTGCCCCGGGCTCCCTGGGAGCGTGCCGCGGGGCGGCGGCCCGCTCAGACGACGGCACCGGGACTCCCGCCGGGCAGAGGGACGTCGGGAACGCGCACGCTCGGCGGGCCCGACTTGGGCGTACGGCCGGGGGAGGGGCTCCCGGACGGCGCGGGGGCGGGAGACGGGGGCGTGGCCCCGAAGTTCAGCAGCGGGTTGCCGGCGTCGACGCGGACGCCGGCGCGCTCGGCGAACGTCGCCGCCGCCGTCTCGCGCAGTGTCCAGCCGCCCAGTTGGAAGTGGTCGAGCCGCATCGTGCCGGTCGCGTCGGTGACCGCGAACCGCACCATCCGCTGCGGCGCCTCCCCGCCTCCGCACGGCTGTTCCGTACCGGTTCGGCCGAGGTAGTCGCCGCGCTTCACGAGGTCGCCGTCGCGGACCTTCGTCACGTCGGACATCTGGTAGTACTCGGTGGCCAGGCCGTTCGGGTGGATGAGGAGCACGAGCCCGTGGCCGGCCGCGGAGGAGCAGAGCCGGTAGATCCGGCCGTCGCCCGGGGCGAGGACCCGCCCGTCACCGCCGTCGAAGCCCGACACGCCGTCGTCCGTGGCCAGGAGGGTCCAGGACTGGCCGACTCCCCAGGGGAGCATCAGGCCGGTGTCCAGCGGCGGGTCGGCCGCGGCGCTGAACCGCTCGAGCACCGGTCGTTCACCGGCCGGAACGACCGCGGCGGGCGCCTTCCGCAGGAGCGTGGTGAACTGCGGGGTGCCGGCCAGGGCCACCTGCCAGCCGGCGCGGGTGCGCTGCGCGACGTAGAGCGAGGACTCCGGCATGACCGTCATCCCGCGCGGCGGCGGGATCGTCTCGGTGCCGAACGCCCAGGTGCGCGCGCGGTCCATCCTGGTCAGCCGCACGATGGGGGTCGGCAGCGCCCCGACCCCGTAGTCCCGCCGGGCCACGCGGCTGCGCTCGGCGAGGACGACCGTCTCGACCTTCCGGCTGAGCTGGACGGCCGGGCTCACCGGAGCCCGCGACGGCGAGGATCGGGACGGGGCCGGACGCGGCGTGCGCGAGTGCCTGACGTGCACGGGGCGGCGGTCGGCGACCGCGTGCCGGGCGGCCGGCGGCATGACGGCCTGCTCGACGATGGCGGCCAGTGCGAGACCCACCGCGATGACGACCACTCCGCCCAGCGCGGAGATCCTGTCGCCCAGCGACGCCGTCAGCCTCCGGCGCCGTGGGGGGCCGAGCCGTCCTTGCCTGTGGCGCGTCCTCGGCATCGACCTGCCTCTCCAGAGGGCCGATCGCATGGTGATCGAGACCGGATTGCGAGAGGAGTGTAGGGCGGTACGGACATTTAAAGTGCCGAAAAGTGAAAAGTCGTCACGCGCACCGTCATTATGAGCGGAGCGGGATCGGACAGTTACGCGGTGCCGCCGATCGCGCGGATCGGCGGCCATCGGGCCATTTCCCGAAGGGGACGCGAAGGAGCGCCCGGGGCGCGATTCGGCCGGGCGGACGACCTTCGAGGCCGTCTTTCCGCCGAACACGCGCCGCCGGGCGGTGTCCATTGTCCGGATCCGGTCATGATTCCGGTCGTGTGAAATAAGGAGCGAAGAGGGTCAGCCGCGTGCGGGGACGGTGAGACCGGCGAGGTTCCAGCCGGTGATCCCGACCACCGGCGCCGCGCCCCGTAGGTCCGCGACGCGGTAGCGTCCGGTCAGCGTCTGACTCTGCCCCGGCCAGAGCGTGACGGCGTTGTCGCTCCACTCGATCGGCAGGACCTGGTCGTCGCCGCCCAGCGCGCGGCCGTCCGAGGTGCCCCGGCGCACGTCGGCGCGGGTGAACACCGCGGGCACCGGCTTGGAACCCACGTTGCGGATGGTCACCGTGGTGGTCGCCTCCCCGCCGTTCCGGCGCGTCGACGCGGACACCTTGACGTTCGCGGCGGGCAGGCTCTGCAGACCCGTGAGGTCGGCGTAACCGTCGGACTTGAAGACCGCGCCGCTGCCCTGGCCGAGCGACTTGGGCCAGTCGACCTCGTCCGTCTTCGTGGAGAGCCAGTAGACGTTACGGCTCACCGTCGCGCCCGGACGCGTCAGCGTCAGCTCCAGGAAGTACGTGCGGGAGATGCCCGCCGGCACCTTCGGCGTCAGCACGGTCCGTACGTCCTGGCTCGCCAGCGCGGGCACCGCCTGCCGGGCCGTCGCCTTGACCGTGCCGTTCAGGTCGATGAACCGCGCGGTGGCGGTCAGGCCGGACTGCCGGGCGTTCGTCAGGTTGGCGACCCTGATCGAGCCGTCGGCGTAGTCGTACATCACGTGGACGGGCTCGCCGGCCTTCTGCGCGCCGAAGTACACGCCGGGCTGGTCGAGGTCGTAATTGTAGAGATTCCAGTGCAATGACGGCCAGGCCTTGTTCAGCATCCAGTAGATGACGCCGGTGCTGGGATTGGCCGGATCCTTGGAATGGCCGAGGTACGCCTCGAACTGCGCGCGGGTGACCTCGTACCCGCCCATCTGCGCGATCCGCTGGTAGGACGCCATGTCGGACCAGTGGCCGTAGCGGTTCCACAGCGGGGTGTTGTACTGCCCCATCCGGGCGGTCTTCGTGTAGCTGTTGAACTTCGGGTACACGTGGAACAGGTCCGGCCCGGTCCCCGGCCCGTTCGTCGTGCTCAGGTCCCAGATCTTCTTCTGCTCCTCCGGCGTCAGGAACCGGTTGAGGGAGTCCTGGGTCGGCACCGTGTTGCCGGCGCTCGTCTCCGTGCCGTACGCCCAGGCGCTCCCCTGGTTGGTGAAGGTCGGGTCGCGGGGATCGACCGTCTCCGGCCCGTTCGCCCACCAGTAGCCCGGCGGGACGTAGTTGTACGGGCCCTCCTTGGAACCGGACGGTCCGAGCTGCGGCGACGACTTGTACTCCGCGGCGGCGACCTGCGGCGTCGGCCAGTCGGCCGCCGCGAACGCCTTCAGGTAGATGGCCTCCTTGACCGCGTCGGGCGCCTCGTCACTGCCCTGGTAGAAGGTGAAGACGCTCGGGTGGTCGCGCAGCCACTGCGCCACGTGGGTCGCCTGGACGCCGGCGTTCGCCTTGAGGGCGTCCGGCCACTTGGAGGACGGATCCTCCCACCGGTCACAGCACTGCCAGCCGGGCATGGCCAGGATGCCGGCCCGGTCCAGCTGGGCGAACATGTCGTCGGGCGGCAGGTTCCCCTCGAACCGCAGGGTGTTCAGTCCCAGGTTCTTGACGTAGGCGAGCTGGTCGCGGATGTTCTGCGGCGAGTAGCGCATGAACATGTCCGGCGACCACCCGCCGCCGCGGATCACCAGCGGGACGCCGTTGATCACGAACTGCCGCCCGCCGTGCGTGGTGTGGGTGCCCGGCTTGACCGGCGTCAGGTACGAGGTGACGGTACGGATGCCGAAGTCCTCGTCGGTGCGGTCGGAGACCCGGCCGCCGGCGTTCGCGCTCACGGTCAGGTGGTAGAGCGGCTGCGCGCCGAGCTGGTACGGCCACCAGACGGCGGGGTGCGCCAGGTGCAGCGCCCGGTGGTCCGCCGGCGTCAGCGTCACCGTCCGGGTCGACTTGGCGGGGACGCTCGTGTTCGCCGACACGGCGATCCGCGTTCCGCTCCGGGTGATCGTGGCGTCCAGCCGCGCCTTCTGCTCGGCGTCCGTGTCGTTGCGCAGGTCGGCTCTGACGGTGAGGTCCGAGCTGCCGAGGTTCGCGGCGTTGTGCTGGACGACGTGCACGTTGCGCAGCGCGACCGGGCCGGCCTGGGCGAGCTGGGGCGCGAAGCGCAGACCGGTGTTGCGGTCCGGCGCCGGCGGGTTCCAGTCGAGCAGGCTGTCGGTCAGGTACGTCTTCGGGTCGTTCTTGGCGACGTCGAGCGCGATGGCGTTCTGGCCGTCCCGGACGTACGGCGTGATGTCGTACTCGAACCGGGAGTACGCGCCCTGGAGCTGCGACCGGTCGGCGACCTTGGTGCCGTTCACCCACAGGTCCGCGGTGCCGAGCACCCCGTTCATGATCAGGACGGTGCGGCCGTCACGCCGCGGGTGGACGGTGAGCTGCGTGCGGTACCACCAGTTCGCGTTGAACTGGTCGGTGGGGACCTTGGCCAGGTTGTCGGAGAAGAAGATGTTCGGGTAGCGCCCGTTCTCCAGCAGCCCCGCCATCAGCGTCTCCGGGCGGCTGATCGCCAGCCAGCCCGTGGTCGCGTAGTCGGGGCGGGAGATCGTCGCGCCCGACCCGCCCGCGACGGCCGAGGACTGGATCTTCCAGCCGGAGCTCAGGTCGGCGGCGGAGGAAGGGGTGGCCGAGGTCGTGACCGAGGCGGTGCCGGGCGGTGGAGAGGGCGCGACGGCGAGCGCGCCGGCCCGGTTCGTCGCGCCGCCTGCGGGGGAGGAGGGGCGGGCGGCCGCCGACGCGGGCGCGGCCAGGGCGAGCACGGCGCATGCCGCCAGGATGATCGGATGTGACCTCAACCTGGTCACGGCGCCTCCTGAAGATCGTCGGATCGCATCCGGCAGGGATCTCCTGCGATGATCGTTAACCACATTAACATTATTTGTTAATCACATTAACGATGGCCGGAAACGGCCAGCGCCCGGTCGCGCGGATCCCGGACCGGGTGGTCCCGGCGGATGTGTGACGCGCGACTCCCGTCGCGCGCCCCTGCCGGGGTCCGCGCCGTCGCGCTCCTCGAGTCGGGGCGACGGCGGGCGCCGGGCCCGGAGTGTCGCCGCGTGTCCTGTCAGCGTACCCGCGGGAGGCGAGCGGCCCAGGGGCCGGTTCTGCGAGGTCTCCGGTGTGAACGGCGATGAAAGGGTCTTTCCCGGCTTCGGTCCCCAGGGTTACCTTCGGTCAGCTTGGGAGCGCTCCCACATCTCTCCCGCAACCCGCCATGGAGCCGTCAATGCGACCTCGACGCGTGATCCCGTTTCTCGTGGCCTTCCTGCTCAGCGTCTGCGGGGTCGGCCTCGTCACCGGCGCCGGCACCGCGCACGCCGCCGTGGCCTGCGACGTCGGCTACGCGAAGAACGACTGGGGGTCGGGCTTCAGCGCCACCATCACGCTGAAGAACCTCGGCGATCCGCTGAACGGATGGACACTGACCTACGCCTACACCGGCGACCAGAAGCTGACCCAGGGCTGGAGCGGCACGTGGTCCCAGAGCGGTAAGAACATCACGGTCACCAGCGCGAGCTGGAACGGTACGCTGGCGAGCGGCGCCAGCGCCCAGATCGGCGCCAACTTCACCTACACCGGCACGAACACCGATCCGACGTCCTTCTCGATCAACGGCACCGTGTGCACCGGCTCGGGCTCCGGCGGCGGAGGCGGCGGTGGAGGCGGTGGCGGTGGCGGGACGACCGGACCCGCGCCCGCGCTGCACGTCTCGGGGAACAAGCTCGTCACCGCGAGCGGCACGACCGTACGCCTTCGCGGGGCGAACCGCTCCGGCGGCGAGTTCATGTGCGTCCAGGGCCGGGGCATCTGGGACGGCCCGGTCGACGACGCGTCGATCAACGCCATGGCCGCGTGGAAGATCACGGCGGTCCGGGTCCCGCTGAACGAGGAGTGCTGGCTCGGCCTGAGCAACATCGACTCGCGGTACGGCGGCACGGCGTACCAGGCCGAGGTGAAGTCCTTCGTGTCGCGGCTCGAGGCGCACGGCATGACCCCGATCCTCGAGATGCACTGGAACTACGGCACCTACACCGGTCCCTCGTCCGGCTGCTCGGACGTCCACGCCACCTGCCAGAAGCCGATGCCGGACGCCCAGTACGCGCCGTCGTTCTGGACGGGTGTCGCGAACGCCTTCAAGGGCGACGACGCGGTGGTCTTCGACCTGTTCAACGAGCCGTACCCGGAGCGCGCGACCGGCAGTGAGACCTCCGGCTGGACCTGCTGGCGGGACGGCGGGACCTGCTCCGGCATCCCCTACCAGGTGGCCGGCTTCCAGAGTCTCGTGAACGCCGTACGGGCGACCGGCGCCGGCAACGTGATCCTCGTCGGCGGGCTGGCGTACTCCAACGACCTCACGCAGTGGCTGCAGTACCGGCCGACCGACCCGAAGAACAACCTGGCGGCGTTCGCGCACATCTACAACTTCAACACCTGCTCGAGCACGTCCTGCTACGACAGCCAGCTCGGGCCGGTCGCGGCGCAGGTGCCGCTGACGCTCAGCGAGATCGGCGAGAACGACTGCTCGCACGGCTTCGTCGACACCGTGATGAACTGGGCCGACTCGCACGCCGTCGGCTACCTGGGGTGGACGTGGAACACCTGGGACTGCAGCAGCGGCCCGTCGCTGATCAGCTCGTACGACGGCACGCCCACGTCGTACGGCGTCGGCCTCCGGGACCACCTGGTGGCCACCAACTGAGGCGGGACGCGTCCCAGACCCGCGCGGGCCGGTGGCCGGTCGGCAGGAGCCGGCCCGCGCGCCCGGAGCCCCGCCACTCCGGGTCCGGGTGGCCCGCCGCCGCGCGCGGCGGCGGGCCACCCGGGGGCCGGGGTCCGGAACGCCGCGGGTGACGAGACGGTTCGAGCGGCGGAGCGCCGGGACCTCAGCCGGCGAGCGCCGCCGCGACGGTGTCGGCGATCGGGGTGGTCGGCCGGCCGATGAGCGCCTTCAGGTCGCCCGGCGTGTCGGCCAGCGCCCCGGCCGCGATGCCGCGGTCGACGTCGACGAGCACGTCGGCGAACGCGTCGGGCACGCCCCCCGCGACCAGGGCCGCGCGGTGCTCCTCCCCGGACACGTTCCGGTACACGATCTCCTTGCCGGACGCCCGGGAGATCTCCCCGGCGAGGTCGCCGAGGGTCCACGCGACGTCCCCGGCGAGTTCGTAGATCCGGTTGTCGTGACCCGTCCCCGTCAGCACGGCGACCGCCGCCGCCGCGTAGTCCGCGCGGGTGGCGCTGCCGATCCGGCCGTCGCCGGCGCCGCCGATGACGGCGCCGGTCTCGGCGGCGTGGACGATCGCCGGAACGTACATCTCGCTGTACCAGTTGTTGCGCAGGAGCGTGTACGTCAGTCCCGTCTCACGGATGATCTCCTCGGTCGCCTTGTGCTCGGCGGCCAGCCCGAGGACCGACGTGTCCGCGTGCGGTGCGCTGGTGTAGACGACGTGCGGGATGCCGGCGCCCTGGGCCGCCTGGATCGCCGCGGCGTGCTGCGGAACGCGCCGCCCGACCTCGCTGCCGGAGATGAGCAGGAGCCGGGTCCCGCCCTCGAACGCCGGGCGCAGCGTCTCGGGACGGTCGTAGTCGGCCTCGCGGACCTGCACGCCGCGCGCGGCGAGGTCGGCGGCCTTCTCCGGGCTGCGCACGGCGGCCACCACCTGGTCCGCGGGCACCTTCTCCAGCAGCCCGTCGATCACCAGACGGCCGAGCTGGCCGGTGGCGCCGGTAACGATGATCATAAGAGTCTCCAGCTTCGAACGGCCTCGGCGGCAGCGCCCCGAGGTGAGCACACGCTGACCGTAGTACTAACTTTTCTACAGTGCAATCTAAGAGTGAGTACATGATCAATGGGTAGTGCGGTGGAGAAGTATGCTGACGCCATGGACAGCCGCGCGACCAACGGATCGCCGACCCCGGCCTGCGACGGCGAAGCGGTCCGCGACGCCTACGGCGACGTCGTCTTCGACGTGTTCGCCGGCCGGTGCACCTCCCGCGAGGCGCTCGGGCACATCACCGGGCGCTGGGGGATCCTCGCGCTCGGCGCGTTGAGCGAGGGCACGTACCGGTTCAACGCGCTGCGCCGCCGGGTCGACGGCGTGAGCGAGAAGATGCTCGCGCAGACCCTCCAGGCGCTCGAACGCGACGGCTTCGTGCTCAGGAAGGCCGAGCCGACCATCCCCCCGCGCGTGGAGTACAGCCTCACCCCGCTCGGCCGCCAGGCCGCCGAACGACTCCTGGGCGTCATCGAGTGGCTGGAGGCCAGCATGCCCGAGGTCACGGCGGCCCGGGCCCGCTACGACGAGGCGAAGGCCGACGAGAAGGGGCCATGACGGAGAGTCCGATGACGCGGCCGGGCGCCGGGCGGACGCGGCGGCGCGGCGCCGCACTGGAAGAGGCGATCCTGGGCGCCGCGGTGGACGAGCTCACCGAGTCCGGATACGCCGGGTTGACCATGGACAAGGTCGCCGCGCGGGCCGGCACGAACAAGAACGCCATCTACCGCCGCTGGCCGAACCGTCTCGCGCTCGGCATCGCCGCCTACCGGCGACTGACCACGACGGCCGCCACCCCCGACACCGGTGGCCTGCGCGGCGACGCCCTGGAGTACCTCCGCCGGGCGAACCGCCACTGGAGCTCCCCCCTCGGCGCGATCCTGCGGGAGCTGCTCGCCGCGGCGGGCGGAGCGTCGGAGGTCCTGGCGCAGTTGCAGGACCAGTCCGGTGACGCCGTCGCCGCCCCCTGGCTGACCATCCTCGGACGCGCGGTCGCACGCGGTGAGGCGGCCCCCGAGGCCCTTCATCCACGGGTCGCCACCGTGGCCATCGTCCTGCTGCGCAACGAGTTCGTCGTGCGCGGGGTCCCGACCGCACCCGACGACGTCCTCATCGAGATCGTCGACGAGGTGTACCTGCCCCTGGTGCGGCGGCGGGGTCCGGCCGCCGGCTGACCTCCCGGCGGCGCGGCGGTCAGCCGCCGTCCGGACGGGTGATCGCGGGCACCAGCCGGTAGTCGCGCTGGAAGACGAGGTTGTGCAGGTCCGCCGCCGCGATGGCGCGCAGCGTGCCCACCTCCGCGGCGGCCTGCTCGTCGGTGAAGACGTTGAGCGGCCATTCGCCCACCGTCGCGCCGCGCAGGTGCGGATGGTGGAAACCTCGCTCGAAGTGGGCGTTCAGCGTGATCGGGCGGACGCCCGCCGCGCGCTGCTCCGGCCAGGACAGGGTCCATGAGGCGGTCAGCCCGCCGTCCTCGGTCCGCCGCAGTCCGCTCTCGTCGATCAGCCCCGTCCCCTCCAACAGGCCCTCGTCGATCTCGGTCAGCACCCGGCGGGCGTACTGGGCGAGCAGCACGACCGTGTCGGCGAACCGCTCCTCCTTGTCCGCCCGCGTCTCCACGCCGCCGTGGGTGCCGTCCCGCAGGTCCTCGAAATGCCGCCGCAGCGCGGGCAGTGTCGGGTTGTCCCCGTGCGCGGTCGATGACTCGCTCATACGTTCATTCTGCGCCGCGGCGCCCCGGCCGGGGCGCCGCGGCGCGGGCGTACGCGCGGGGCGACGGAGGCGGGTCAGGAGCCGGCGGCGGCGAGCGTGGCGTTGACCAGGTCGCGGGCCTCCTCCTGGACGCGGGCGAGGTGGTCCGGGCCCTGGAAGGACTCGGCGTAGATCTTGTACACGTCTTCGGTGCCGGACGGCCGGGCGGCGAACCAGGCGTTCTCGGTGCAGACCTTCACGCCGCCCAACGGCGCGCCGTTGCCCGGAGCCTCGGTGAGCACCGTGGTGATCGGCTCACCGGCGAGCGTGTCCGCGGTGATCTGCTCGGCGGACAGCCTCTTGAGGATCGCCTTCTCCGCACGGGACGCGGGCGCGTCGACGCGCGCGTACGCGGGGTTGCCGTACCGCGCGACCAGCTCGGCGTGGTTCTCGCTGGGGGAGCGGCCGGTGACCGCGGTGATCTCCGAGGCCAGCAGGGCGAGGAGGATGCCGTCCTTGTCGGTGGTCCACACCGAGCCGTCGCGGCGCAGGAACGAGGCGCCCGCGCTCTCCTCGCCGCCGAACCCGAGCGAGCCGTCCAGCAGACCGGGCACGAACCACTTGAACCCGACCGGGACCTCCACGAGACGGCGGCCGAGTCCGGCCGCGACCCTGTCGATCATGCTGCTGCTGACGAGGGTCTTGCCCACTTCCGCGTCACCGGGCCACTCGGGCCGGTGGGCGTACAGGTAGGAGATGGCGGCCGCGAGGAAGTGGTTGGGGTTCATCAGGCCGCCGTCCGGCGTGACGATGCCGTGCCGGTCGGCGTCCGCGTCGTTGCCCGTGGAGACCGCGAACTCGTCCTTGCGCGCGATGAGCGACGCCATCGCGTACGGCGACGAGCAGTCCATCCGGATCTTGCCGTCCCAGTCCAGCGTCATGAACCGCCAGGTCGGGTCGGTGTGCGGGTTGACGACGGTGAGGTCGAGCCGGTGGCGGTCGGCGATCTCGCCCCAGTACGCCACACTCGCGCCGCCGAGCGGATCCGCGCCGATCCGTACGCCCGCCTCGCGGACGGCGTCCAGGTCGAGGACGGAGGGCAGGTCGTCCACGTACGCGCCGAGGAAGTCGTAGCGGCCGGTCGTGTCCGCCGCGAGCGCGCGGGCGTACGGGATGCGCTTGACCTCTTTCAGGTCCTCGGCGATCAGCGCGTTCGCCCGGTCCTGGATCCACGAGGTCGCGTCGGTGTCGGCCGGACCGCCGGACGGCGGGTTGTACTTGAAACCGCCGTCGGCGGGCGGGTTGTGCGAGGGCGTGACGACCACACCGTCCGCGAGACCGGACTCGCGACCGCGGTTGTAGGTGAGGATGGCGTGCGAGACGGCCGGCGTCGGCGTGTAGCCGTCCCGGCTGTCGATCAGCACCCGTACGCCGTTGGCGGCGAAGACCTCCAGCGCCGACACCCGCGCGGGCTCCGACAGGGCGTGCGTGTCGATCCCCAGGAACAGCGGACCGTCGACCCCCTGGTCCGCGCGGTACTCGCAGATGGCCTGGCTGGTCGCCAGGATGTGCGCCTCGTTGAAGGCGGTGTTCAGCGCCGATCCGCGATGCCCCGACGTGCCGAAGGCCACGCGCTGCTCGACCCGCGCGGGGTCGGGCTGGTACGCGTAGTAGGCCGTCACCAGCCGCGCGACGTCCACCAGGTCTTCCGGCTGCGCGGGCCGCCCCGCACGCTCATGCGCCATCGGATGCTCCTTCGGCCCTCGCGGGCCGTCGACGTTCGATTCCTTACGCCAGTCTGTCCCAGCGCGGGAGAGGTAATCGATCCGCCCTACGGCGAGCGAACCGGCCACGGCGTGCCGCCGGATCGGGTTCGAGGCGTCCCCGTGACCGGCGGCGGGGTGCCGCCGGATCGGGGGTCATGCCCGGCGTCCGCCGCCGGACGCGGCGACGGCACGGGCGAGGGAGTCGGCGCTCCGGGCCAGCAGCGGCCCGGCGACGGCGAGGATCAGGACGTACGCCGCGGCGAGCGGCCCGAGGCGCGGGTTCGTGCCGGCACCGACCGCCAGGCCCGCGACGACGATGCTGAACTCCCCACGGGGGACGAGCGCCGTCCCGGCCCGCAGCCGGCCCGCCGGACCCACTCCCGCCCGGCGGGCCGCCACCCACCCGGTGGCGAGCTTGGTCACCACGCCGACGACCGCCAGCAGAGCCGCGATGCCGGCCACCGGCGGCAGGTCCGCCGGGTCGGTGTGCAGGCCGAAGAACACGAAGAACACCGCCGCGAACAGGTCCCGGAGCGGACTGAGCAACTGCCGGGCGTCGTGCGCGAGCGGACCGGACAGCGCGATGCCGACGAGGAACGCCCCCACGGCGGCCGACACCTGCAGCTGCTGGGCGAGCCCGGCCACCAGGACGGTGAGACCGAGAACCTTCAGCAGGAGCACCTCACGGCTGGGGCTGGCCACGAAGCGCTGCACGACGTCGCCGTGGCGCAGCGCGACGAACAGGATCAGGCCGATGGTGACCGCGGCGGCCAGGAGGGCGAACAGGCCGCCGAGCAGCCCGGCCCCGGCCAGCAGCGCCGTGAGGATCGGCAGGTACGCGGCCATGGTCAGGTCCTCGAAGACCAGCACCGACAGCACGCTGGGAGTCTCGCGGTTCCCGAGCCGGCCAAGGTCGCCCATCACCTTCGCGGTGATCCCGGAGGAGGTGACGTACGTGATGCCGCCCAGCGCCACCGCCGCGACCGGACCCCAGCCGAGCAGGAGAGCGGTGGCGACGCCCGGTACGGCGTTCAGCGCCAGGTCGGACAGGCCGACCGGAGCCGAGGTCCGCATCGTGGTCACCAGTTCGTCGGCCGTGTACTCCAGGCCGAGGGTGAACAACAGCAGGATCACGCCCACCTCGGCGCCGACCGAGACGAAGTCCTCGCTGGTCGTGAGCGGGAGCACGCCACCGGATCCGAACGCCAGCCCGGCCAGGAGGTACAGCGGGATCGGCGAGACGGAGAACCGGACCGCGACCGCGCCGAGCAGTCCGAGGCCCAGGATGATGGCGCCGAGTTCGATCAGTTGGGTCGTCGAATGCATGGGCGGCTACCGCGTGCCGAGCAGCGCGGCGACCGCCGCGGTGCCGTCGGCGGTGCCGACCACGAGGACGATGTCGCCCGCCTGGAAGACGAAGTCCGGGCGCGGGCTGGCGACCACGCCGCCGCCGCGGACGACGGCCACGATGGACGCGCCCGTACGGGTGCGGGCGCGGGTGTCGCCGAGCGGCCGCCCGTCGTACGGCGAGCCGGCGACGATCGGGACCTGCCGGCTGACCAGGCCCTCGACGTGGCGGTGCAGTTCGGCCAGGCGTTCGACGACGCGGGCGGTGCCGAGGAGTTCGGCGACCGCGCCGGCCTCCTCGGAGGTCAGCACGATCGTCGTGGCCGCGCTGTCGGGGTCGTCCTGGTCGAAGACGACCACGTCACGCCGGCCGCTGTGGTGGGAGACGATCCCGACACGTCGGCCGCGTTCGGTCGTGAACACGTGTTGCAGGCCGATTCCGGGCAGGGAGCAGCGTTCGATCTCCACAGGAGTCCTCTCAGGCTCGTCGATCGGAGTGGGGGTCACTGGTCGAAGGCCGCGTAGACCATCGCCAGCACGTTCGCGGTGATCAGCACGGCCAGCGCCGGCAGACCGAGCCGCGCGTTGTCGCGGCGGAACATCGAGGCGATCAGGAGCACCCCGCCGCCCACGAGGACGGCGATGGCGAGGAAGAGGTAGGTCACGGTCGTTTCTCCACGTCAGGGCGCCGGCGTCGGACACCGGCGGCCCACGGGACGGCGGCACGCGCACGCCTCCCGCGGACAGGGCACGGTCGGGAACGGACGCGCCGTCACGCGGCGGGACACACCCGCGTTCCGGGAAGCGGCGGGACACATCCGCGTTCCAGGAGGCGGCGGGACACATCCGCGTTCCGGGAGGCGGCGGGACACATCCGCGTTCCGGGAGGCGGACATCCGGCCACGCGAGCCGTCATGCGGCAGGGCACGTCCGTGTTCCGGGGCAGTGGACACCCGGGTACGCGCGCCGACGACCGGCGGCGCGGTTCGCGACCGTCCGGCTACGCCGACGCGTACGGGAGAAGGACCGGAGGCGCCCGGCCGCGCCGCGTCGACCGGTCACCCGCCGGCGTACGGGAGGAGGTCCGGTGCGGCCCTCGCCACCAGACGGGCAGTCCCGCCGAGGCCGAGATGCCCTCGGGGCCGACGGCCCGCAGCGGCGTCTTGCCGACCTGCCGGTGCTCGTCGAGCCGGGGCAGGTGCCGACCGTGCTCGGCGGCCGGGGCCGCGCCCGCGGACGGCGCGGTCGCCGCCACCGCGGCGGTCAGGCGATCGGCGCCCTGGGAGGAGGCGGCGGCGCCGAGTCCGCCGCCGACGCCGAGCAACAGCAGCAGTGAGACGAGGATCGCCGGAACCCGCCGGCGCGCCCGCTCACCGGACACCGTCACCCTCCCCACCTGGCCGAGACGATTCACGTCACCTCGACCCTACCGGCAACCCGCCGGTGCGGCCGTGGTCATGGGCCCGCGCGCAGCGGGGGAGGAGGGAGCGTGACGACCAGATCGCTGAGCGGTGTGAAGGTCGCCTTATCCTGGACGTTCGGACGTAACCTCACGGTAGTGTTCCTCAGTGGCCGACGAGCGAGGTGGACCGGGATGAGCGCCCCCGCCCTCTTCTCCCACCCTGCGCTGCTGTACCACGGTGAACGGGAGTACCTCGCCGGGACACTGCCCTTCGTGCGGAGCGGGCTCGAGGTCGGCGAGCCGGTGGCGATCGCCGTTCCGGGGCGCCGGCTGGCGCTGCTGCGCGCGCGGCTGGGCGCCGCGGCCGGGCTGGTGCGCTTCGTCGACATGAGCGTGGCCGGACGGAACCCGGGCAGGATCATCCCCGGTGTTCTGCGGCGTTTCGTCGACGCGTACCCCGGACGGCGGGTGCGGATCATCGGTGAGCCCATCTGGCGCGGCCGCTCGGTGACGGAGTATCCCGCCTGCGCCCAGCACGAGGCCCTGATCAACGTGGCCTTCGCCGGGCGCGCGGTGACGATCCTGTGCCCGTACGACGCGGCGGAGCTCGACCGGCGGACGCTGGCGGACGCGGCCCTGACCCACCCGGTCCTCATCGAGCGCGGCGTCGAGCGCGTCAGTTCCGACTTCGATCCAGAGAAGGTCATCGAGGTGTACAACGACCTGGGCCCGGAGCCCGTGGACACGGTGGCCCTCGAGTTCGGCGCGGACGGGTTGGGCGAGGTACGCACCTTCGCCATGGCGGAGGCGGCCCTGCGCGGTCTCGGCGGCGATCGGCTGCTCGACCTCGAGCTCGCGGTCAACGAGCTGGCCGCCAACTCCATCGTGCACGGCGGCGGTGGCGGCACGCTGCGCGTGTGGTCCCGGCCGGGGCACGTCGTGTGCGAGGTCAGCGACTCCGGCCGGCTCGCCGACCCGCTGGCCGGGCGGCGGCCGGTGGGCCCCGACGCCCATGGCGGGCGCGGCCTCCTGCTGGTCAACCAGGTCGCCGACCTGGTCCGCATCTCCCGCACCGCCGAGGGCACCCGCGTCCAGGCCCACTTCGCCCTGGACCGCTGAGCCCGCCGCCTCCGGGGGACCGTCCCACGGCCGGACCATCCCTGCGGGCGCATCCGTCCGTCGGCCGCGCGCAGGGGCACACCCCTGCCGTGATGGGCGATCGGGATCGTCTCCCGATCGCCCTCCCGGATTCGCCTGAGCCGGGATCGCCGGTCCGACCCGGTCCCTCGCGTGATGACCGAGTCAGGTGACTGGCGATAAATGCGCCATCGCATTCCGAATCGACCGCAATGCACGGTCTCTTCAACTGTGCCGGTGACGGTGGGTAGCGTCAAGAGCGCAAATAGTAAACAATCGTTTAGCGCGCCTATTCCGCCAAATCTGGGGTGCACCGCCCAGCGGCGGCGTCATGTCACTTCCGGTCGCGGCCGAGCGCCTTCCGGACCACGTCCCGTGTCCGGTCGGCGGCGGAGGCGAACGTGCCGATGAGGATGTTCTTGGTGGCGGACTCCACGCCCGGGTGCGGGTGCGTCGGCGCCATGGCCTCGGCCGCCTTGATCGCCGCGGCGAGTCCGCGTAGCTCGGTGCCGCCCATCTCGCGCAACCGGGTGAACTCCTCGTGCTCCTCGCGCTCGGCGTGCTCGAGGACGGACTTGCGGAACTCGGCGAACAGCGGTTCGAAGCCGGCCGCCGAGGTGCCCATCTTCTCCAGCGCCTGCAGGACGCGCTTGCCCTCGTTCTCCTCCTCCAGCCGGGCGTCGATGATCCGGTCGCCGTCGGGGATGACCCGGCGGGCCAGGGGGTGCACGACCTCCTCTTCGGCCGTCTCGTGCACCGCCAGGAACCGGCAGAGCTTCTCGAACGCCTCCTCGCGGGCGTGGCCCGTGCTCCGGTCGACCTCTTCGAAGAGGCGGCGGATCTCCTCGTGCTGGCGGATCAGCAGATCGACCGCGTCCTTCTCCGGCATCGTCTCAGGTCGCTGAGTCATCTCGCGGTACCTTCCCCCCTGTGTCTCCCCGTATGTGCCTATTGCGACATTTCCGGTGCCGACCTGGTTAAACGCACCGCCCGGCCGTCCGGCGGACGTGGGGGAGGCCGATACGGGACTCATCGGGAAGCGGCCGGCCCGGCCGACTTTCTCGGATCATGTAGCCGGCGCGACCCTGGTTTTGATCGACGATCTCTAGCCTGATTCCCGGAGTGGTCACGGACGGTGGCATCCGTCCGCGGGGCCGTCGGCCGACTCGGGAGGGGCGCCATGCCCGGCACGATCAGGCAGGTCGAGAGCGGGCGGCCGTGGCGTCGTGGCTGACGGCGGCGGGTGCGGCCCTCGGCGCGCTCCTGCTGGCCGACATGCTGAGCGCCGGGCTGAGCCGGTACGCGCTGCGGCGCGGGATCGTCGACCGGCCGGGCGTCCGCAAGGCCCATGACCGGCCGACCCCGTACCTGGGCGGGGTCGCGATCGCGGTGGCCGTCCTGGCGGCGGGAACGGTGTCGATCCCCTACTGGGACCGGAGGATCACGGTCCTCGTCGTGGCCGCCGTCGTCGTCGCGCTGGTCGGGCTGCTCGACGACCTCAGACCGACGCACCCGGTGTTCCGGCTGGTCGTGGAGGTCGTCGCCGCCACGGCGGTCGTCCTGGCCGGGGGACGCATCGGCGTCTTCGGGCACTGGCTGGACCCCGTGGTGACGGTGGCGTGGATCGTGGTGCTCGCCAACTCCTTCAACCTCCTGGACAACATGGACGGGACGGCCGCGACGGTGGCCGTCGCGGGCGGCTGCCTCAGCGCCGGCGCGGCCTACCTCGAGGGCCAGCGCGGCCTGGCGCTGCTGCTGATCACGCTGTCCGCCGGCTGCCTGGGGTTCCTCGTGCACAACTGGGCGCCCGCGCGGATGTTCATGGGCGACGCCGGCTCGCTGTTCATCGGCTTCCTCCTGGCGGCCGCGGCCGTGCTGGTCCGGGTTCCGGGCGGCGCGACCGCCAGGCTCGCCGAGCTTCTCCTGTTCACCTTCGTCGCCACCGTGGACACTCTGGTCGTCGTCATCGCGCGCCCGCGCGCGGGCCTGTCCTGCTTCACCGCCGGCACCGACCACGCGGCGCACCGGCTGCGGGCGATGGGACTCACCGTTCCGCAGGTCGCCCTGACCCTGTGCGCCGCCGCGGGCCTCGCCGGGCTCTGCGGCGTGGGCGTCGCCGCCGCGCGGCTGCCCGGCGTCCTCACCCTGGCGGCGGCCGCCACCGGGGCCGCCGCGCTGGTCCTCCTGTTGATCAAGGTCCCGGTGTACGCGGCCGCGCCGGCCGAGGAACCGGCCACCGCCGACGTCCTGCCGTTGACGGTCCGTCCCGCGCCCGAGCCGCGGCACCGCGATCTCCCGCTGCGGAACGCGCCGGCGTCGGACCGGGGATCGGTCCTGCACCTCGACGAGTGGCGAAGATGAGCGGGCCACCGCCGATGAGGAGTTCGCCGGGCGGGTCGCCGCGGCTGCCGGAGGCCGTCCGTCGTGGCGGCCGGCTCAGTGCGGGTTGCCGGCGAGGAGCTCGCTCAGCAGGTCGTCGAGGCTGACGATGCCGATGAACGGATTCTCCGGCGTCGCGACGAGCGCGAGCTGCGCGCGGGCACGCCGCAGCGTGCTGACCGCGGCCAGCACCGTCGTGTCCGGGGGAAGGGCCGGGACCGGGTAGGTCATGTCGCCGGCGGTCCGGCCGTCGGCGCCGTGGGGGAGGGCGTCCCGTACGTGCAGGAGCCCGCGGATGCGGGCGCGGCCGTCCCGGACGAGCAGCCGGGTGTGCCCGCTCGCCGTGGCGGCCCTCCTGATCTCCTCCGGGTCGGCGTCGGCGGGGACCGCGGTGACCCGCTCGGCGGGCACGACCAGGTGGTCGATGCCCGCGTTCCGCGTGGTGATGGCCCGGCCCAGCAGGTCGTGCTCGGCGTTGTCGATCAACCCCAAGCGGCGCGACTCGCCGATCAGGTGGGACAGCCGCTGCGGGTCGGCCGGCACCTCCGCCTCCGCGCGCGGCCGTACGCCGCAGAGCCGGAGCAGACCGTTGGTGATCCCGTTGAGGACGGTCAGGAGCGGGCGCGACAGCCGGGCGAACCCGCGGAACGGGATCGCGAGGAGCAGGGCCGAGCGTTCGGGGTGGGCGATCGCCCAGGACTTCGGCGCCATCTCCCCGGCCACCATGTGCAGGAAGGTCACCACGCCCAGCGCCAGGGTGAACGCCACGGCGTGCCCGACGGCCGCCGGGGCGCCGACGGCCGCCAGCGGCGCGTCCAGCAGGCCCTCGAAGGCCGGCTCGGTGACGACGCCGAGCCCCAGCGAGCACATGGTGATGCCCAGTTGCGCGCCGGCCAGCATCAGCGACAGCTCGTCGATCCCGGCGACGGCGGCCCGCGCGGCGGTGCCGCCGCGTGCCGCCGCCCGCTCCAGGCGCGGGCGTTTCGCGGCGACGAGGGCGAACTCCGAGGCGACGAAGAAGGCGTTGCCGGCCAGGAGCAGGAGCGTGACCAGGGCGGAGGTCAGCGGGTTCACGCGAACCCCCCGAGGGACTCTCCGGGCGCGGCGGTGGCGAGTGGCAGCGCGTGCAGCCGCACGGTCCGGGCCACGCGCCGGCGGACGGCGAGGACCTCGATCGCGGCGTGCCCCGGCGGGCCGTACTCGGGGTCGAGCTCGACCTCGATCCGGTCGCCCGCTCGCGGCAGGCGGTGCAGCCGTGTCATGACGAGCCCGCTGAGGCTGTCGTACGCGGCGTCGACGGGCAGTGCCAGCCCCGTGAGGTCCCGGACCTGCGCGATCCGGGTGCCGGCGTTCAGCACCCAGACGCCCTTGCCACGGGTGGGATCCGCCTCGGCCGCGTCGTTCTCGTCGGCGATCTCGCCGACGAGTTCCTCGGCGATGTCCTCGAACGTGAGGATCCCGGCCAGGCCGCCGTACTCGTCGACGACGGCGGCGAACTCCTGACCCGCCTCGCGCATCCGGGCCGTGACCGCCTGCAGTTCGAGGGTGTCCGGGACGAGCAGCGCGGGGCGCATCACCGCGTCCACGGTCCGGTCGCCGCCGGGGGAGCCGGTGCCGGATGCACCGGTGCTGTTCGGGCGGGACGGTCCGGGCGTGTCCGTGACGTCGAGCGCGGCCAGCTCGCGTACCCCGACGACGCCGATGACGTCGTCGATGTCCCGTCCCCAGACCGGATAGTCGGTGTGGCCCACGCGGGTCACCAGGTCGGTCAGCTCCGCCACGGTCGTGGCACGGGGAACGGCGACGACGTCGGGACGGGGCACCATGACCTCGGCCGCCGTACGCTCCCGGAAGGTCAGCGCACGCTGGAGCAGGTCGGACAGGTCCGGCGGGAGATGGCCCGCGCGACGGGACTCGCCGATGATGTCGCCGAGCTCCTCCAGGGTCGCGCCGTGGTGCAGCTCCTCCACCGGCTCCACGCCGAACAGCCGCACCAGCCGGGCGGCCGCCGTGTCGAAGAACCTGATCACCGGGCCCGCCACCGTCAGGTACGCCAGGGTCGAGGCGGCGAGTGCCTTGGCGACCGGCTCGGCGCGGGCCAGTGACAGGTTCTTGGGCAGCAGTTCGCCGAGCACCATCTGGACCACGGTCGCCAGCAGGAACCCGGCGACGACCGCGACGCCGTCGGCCTGGCCGCCGGACAGGCCCGCGTGCTCGAGCAGCGGGGCGATCAACCGGGACGTGGCGGGCTCGGCGATGAAGCCGACGACCAGCGCGGTCACCGTGATCCCCAGCTGCGCGCCGGACAGCATGAACGACAGCCGGCTCGTCACGTCCAGGGCCCTCAGGGCCCTTCTGTCTCCGCGTTCGGCCTGCGCGGCGAGCGTGGCGCGGTCGGCGGCGATGAAGGCGAACTCCTGGGCGACGAAGTACCCGGTCGCGGCCGTCAGCACCAGGATCGCGGCGACACCGGCGAGGGCGCTCACCATCGCGGTGCCCTCGCCTCAGGACTGGAAGGGTCCGACGTCGCGGACACCCACATCCCCCCTCTTCCTCGGTCGTATAGCGGCAACGACGCGCGCCCGCCCCGGTGTTCCCGGACGGCTCGCCGAACGCCCTGCCCGCGCCCGCGTTCCTTATCCCTCTTCCTGGAGCGCGTCCGGCGTGGCATCGTCCTCCCTAGGGGAGAAACCTGCCCGTTTCGGGGCTTGTGAGCTGCTCGGGCCCGAGTGGTCCGGACCACTCGGACTCGGTACCAACACGCGCATGTAACGAGCCGGAAACGTGTTCGACATCTGCTTGACACGCCTTCTCGCGTGGTGGCAATTTGAACGATCAAATCGCCCCGGGTCACCAGAAATATCGCGAAACGCGAGGGAGAGGGATGAACGGTCGAGACGCGAACGGAGTGACGATCTCCGATGTCGCCGCGGCCGCCGGTGTCTCCCGTCAGACGGTCTCCAACGTGCTGAACCGTCCCGCGCGCGTGGCGCCGGACACCGCCACACGCGTACGGCGGGCGATCGAGGAGCTCGGCTACCGGCCGAACCGCGCCGCGCAGAACCTCCGGGAACGTGCCAGCCGGTGTCTCGGCCTGAAGATCCCCGCGCCGATCGGCGTGAGCAACTTCCTCGACCGCTTCCTCTACTCGCTGACCGCGGCGGCCGGGGCCGCCGGCTACCACCTGCTGCTCTTCGCCCCGACGGCCGTGGACGAGGAACTCGCGACCTACGAGGACCTGATCCGCACCGGCACCGTCGACGGGTTCGTCCTGGCCGACGTGTCCGCGCGGGACCGGCGGCTCCCGTGGTTCGCCGAGCGCAGCATCCCCTTCGTGTGCTTCGGCCGGCCCTGGGGTCAGGAGGACGGCCCGTACACCTGGGTGGACGTGGACGGGGCGTACGGCATCGAGCAGGGGGTCGAGCACCTGATCGGCCGCGGCCACCGGCGCATCGCCTACCTCGGCTGGCCCGAGGGCACCGGGTTCGGCGACGAGCGGCGGAGGGGCTGGCTGCGGGCCATGGGCCGGCACGGCCTGGAGACCGACGGACTGATCGGCGTGTGCGGCGAGGGTGTCGCGGTCGCCGTCGCGGCGGCCGAGCGCATGCTGGCGCGGCCCGAGCCGCCGACCGCGTTCGTGTGCGGCAGCGACACGCACGCCGTCGGGGCCAGGCTCGCCGGCGGCCTGGACGCGGACGGCCGTCCGCGCGTCGGCGTGGTGGGCTTCGATGACTCACCCGCCGCGTCTTTGATCTCGCCCCGGATGTCGAGCATCCGGCAACCGCTCGACGAGGTGGCGCGACGCGTCGTCAGTCTGCTGACGGCGCGGGTGCAGGGTAGTGATTCCCCGCCCGAGGGGGTGATGTTGCGCCCAGAGCTCGTGGCACGGGAGTGACGAGGGCCGGGGATCCGATCCGGCAGCAGTACCGAACAATCCCTCAGGATGGAGTAAAGGTGGCATCCGTTTCGAGAATGACCCGCTTCGCGGTCATCGCGGCGAGCGTCGCCGTGGTCGCCGCCGCGTGTGGCGGCAGCAAGAGCGACGACAGCAAGGGCGGGTCGAACGACTCCGGTGCGCTGAGCGGCCGTGGGCCGATCACGCTGGCGACCGGTAAGGACACGTCGGGCAACCTGCAGAACCTGGTCAACGCCTGGAACCAGCAGCACCCGAAGGAGCAGGCTCGGATCATCGAGCTGCCGGAGGACGCCGACGCACAGCGGCAGCAGATGGTGCAGAACGCCCAGACCAAGTCCAACGCGTACAGCGTGCTGAACCTGGACGTGGTGTGGACGGCGGAGTTCGCCGCGAACCAGTGGGTCTCGCAGCTTCCGAAGGACCAGTTCGACCTGACGAAGTTCCTGCCCTCGGCGACCAAGACCGGTGAGTACCGGAACAACCTGTACGCCGCGCCGTGGAAGACCGACTCCGGTCTGCTCTACTACAACAAGGACCTGCTGGACAAGGCGGGCATCACGGCGCCGCCGAAGACCTGGGCGGAGATGCAGCAGGACTGCGCCAAGATCAAGGGCGCCAACTGCTACGCCGGCCAGTTCGAGAAGTACGAGGGCCTCACGGTCAACTTCTCCGAGGCGGTCGAGAGCGCCGGCGGCGTCGTCGTCGACGACTCGGGCAAGCCGAACGTCAACACCCCGCAGGCCAAGCAGGGCCTGGACTTCCTCGTCAACGGCTTCAAGAACGGAATGATCCCCAAGGAGGCCATCAGCTACAAGGAGGAGGAGTCCCGGCGCGCCTTTGAGAAGGGCAACCTGGTCTTCTACCGTCAGTGGCCGTACGCCTACGCCCTGTCGAACAAGAAGGGCGACTCGAAGGTCGTCGACAAGTTCGCCGTCGCCCCGCTGCCGGGTCTGAACGGTCCGGGCGCGCCGACCCTGGGCGGCCACAACCTGGCGATCTCCAAGTTCGCTCAGAACAAGGCCACGGCGCTGGACTTCATCAAGTACCTGACCAGCGAGCAGACCGAGCGTGCCAACCTCATCAACTCCTCGGAGGCGCCGACCCTGGCGTCGCTGTACTCCGACCCGGAGCTGCAGAAGAAGTTCCCCTACCTGACGACCCTCAAGGCTTCCCTCGACAACGCCAAGCCCCGGCCGCAGGCCGTGCGGTACGGCGACGTGACCGCCGCGATCCAGGAGGCCGCCTACGCGGCGCTCACCGGCAAGTCGACCTCCGACCAGGCGCTGGCCGACCTGCAGAACAAGCTCGGACAGCTGATCACGCCGTAGCCGCGTCCCGTGGCGGGACGCCCGTCGTCCCGCCACGGGCCCCCAGGAGGGCTCCATGACTACTACGACCGCCGAACCGGGAACCGTCGCCCCGGTAAAGCAGAAAAAGAAGAGCGACGTCCAGGGCTCGGGTCGCCTGGCCGCCGTGCTGCTCTCGCCGACCTTCCTCGTCCTCGCCCTCGTGGTCGGCTACCCGATCGTCGACGCGCTCCGTGAGTCGCTGTACCAGCGCAGCAACGGGCTGGACGCCAACGGGTTCGTCGTCAAGGGCGACAAGTTCGTCGGCCTGAAGAACTACACCGACATCTTGACCGGTGACAGCTCGCACGCGTTCTGGAACGCGTTCTACAACACCACCTTCTTCACCGTCGTCGGCGTCATCATCGAGACGATCCTCGGCGTGGCGATGGCGCTGGTCATGCACCAGGCCTTCCGCGGCAGGGGCTTCGTCCGGGCGAGCATTCTGGTGCCCTGGGCGATCCCGACCGCGGTGTCCGCGCTGCTGTGGCGCTGGGTCTTCCAGGCCGACGGCGTGGCCAACGCGATCATCGGCCACCAGGTGCTGTGGACCACGGAGGGCTTCCACGCGAAGGTCGCCGTGCTCATCGCCGACACGTGGAAGACCGCGCCGTTCGTCGGCCTGCTCGTCCTCGCCGGTCTCCAGCTGATCCCGGGCGAGGTCTACGAGGCCGCGAAGGTGGACGGGGCCGGCACGTGGTACACGTTCGTCAAGATCACGCTGCCGCTGATCAAGCCGGTGCTGCTCGTCGCCGTGCTGTTCCGGCTGCTCGACGTGCTGCGGTTCTTCGACCTGCCGTTCGTGCTCATCGGCGCGCACAAGGACTCGGTGAACACCCTGTCCATGCTCGCCTACGACGAGGCGACCAACCTGCGGTACGGTCCCGCGGCCGCCTACGCCACGATCCTGTTCGTCTACGTCGCGGTCGTCGCGTACGCCTTCGTCAAGCTGCTCGGCGCCGACATCATCGGCGACGCGCGGGCGCGTAAGAAGTCCGCGTCCGCCAAGCGTGCCAAGAAGGGCTCGCGGCCCACCCGGGAGGCAACGGCATGACCGCCATTTCCACCTCGAAGTCCGGGGCCAAGGAGCGCCGGAGCTTCAGCGCGGGCAGGGCGCTCTCGTACCTCGGCATGATCGTGGTGGCGCTCTACTGTCTGGCGCCGTTCTACTGGATGGTCGTCTCGGCCTTCCGGCGGCCGGAGGACCAGTTCGACAACTCGCCGATCCCCTCGCCGATCTCGATCAAGAACTTCACGGCGGTGTTCAAGCACGACGTGGGGTTCCAGCGGGCGCTGCTGAACAGCATCGTCGTGGCGGGCGTGACGACGGTGCTCACGCTCGTCGTCGGCACCTTCACGGCGTACGCGCTGGCGCGGCTGGACTTCAAGTTCAAGAACGTGGTGCTCGGCATCATCGTGGCGACCTCGATGTTCCCGACGATCTCCCTGATCGTTCCGCTGCTGCACCTGTTCACGAACATCAGCTGGATCAACACTTACCAGTCGATGATCATCCCGAACCTGTCGTTCGTGCTGCCGCTGGCGGTGTGGAACCTCAACGCGTTCTTCCGGCAGATGCCGTTCGAACTGGAGTACGCGGCCATGGTCGACGGGTGCACCCGCGGCCAGGCCTTCCGAAAGATCATCGTTCCGCTCGCGGCACCGGGCGTCTTCACCACCGCGATCATCGCGTTCATCGCAGCGTGGAACGAGTTCATGATCGCCCTGAGCATGGTGAACAAGAAGGAGATGCAGACGGCCACCGTGTCGATCTCCAAGTTCACCGGGGCGTACGGTTTCGACCAGCCGTTCGGCACGCAGATGGCGGCCGGCGTCCTCGTGACCGTACCGCTCGTCATCGTCGTGCTGCTCCTGCAGCGCCGCATCATCGCCGGCCTCACCGCCGGTGGCGTGAAGTAGGGCACGACACCCTCCCCGACCCCCCTGAAGGGAAACAGTGCACGTCAACGCCCCCTGGTGGCGCAGCGCCGTCATCTACCAGATCTACATTCGCAGCTTCGCCGACGCGAACGGTGACGGGATCGGTGACATCGCCGGGATTCGATCCCGGCTGCCGTACCTGCGCGACCTCGGCGTCGACGCCGTCTGGATCACGCCGTGGTACCCCTCTCCGATGGCGGACGGGGGCTACGACGTGGCGGACTACACCGATATCGATCCGATGTTCGGCACTCTGGCCGACGCGGACGCCCTGATCCGTGACGCGCACGACCACGGCATCCGGGTGATCATCGACATCGTTCCCAATCACACCTCTGACCGGCACAAGTGGTTCCAGGCCGCGCTCGCGGCCGGCCCGGGCAGCCCCGAACGCGACCGGTACGTCTTCCGGACCGGTCGCGGAGCCGACGGCGAGCTGCCGCCGAACGACTGGCGCAGCACGTTCGGCGGCAGCGCCTGGACCCGGCTGCCGGACGGAGAGTGGTACTTGCACCTGTTCGCCCCCGAGCAGCCGGACCTGAACTGGGAGAATCCCGAGGTCCGCGCCGAGTTCGAACAGGTGCTGGCGTTCTGGTTCGACCGCGGTGTCGACGGCTTCCGCATCGACGTCGCGCACGGCATGATCAAGCAGGACGGCCTGCCGGACCTCGGCGGCGACGCGGAGGACGTCCTGGAGCCGAGCATGCGGCTCGACCACCCGCACTGGGACCGCGACGGGGTCCACGAGATCTACCGCGGCTGGCGGCGGGTGGCCGACCGCTACGAGGGCGACCGTACGTTCGTCGCCGAGGCGTGGGTGGCGACTCCGGAGCGGCTGGCGCGCTACCTGCGCTCCGACGAGTTGCACACCGCGTTCAACTTCGACTACCTGCGCGCCTCGTGGGACGCCGCGAGCCTGCGCGAGGTGATCGACGCGAGCCTGGGCGCGTTCGCCCTGGAGAACGCCCCGGCCACCTGGGTCCTGTCCAACCACGACGTGGTCCGCCACGTCACCCGGTACGGCCGGACCCACACCGGCGGCCGCGGCCCGCAGCACGACGTCGAGGAGCCCGTCGACCTGGAGCTCGGCACCCGCCGGGCCCGGGCGGCGGCGCTGCTCATGCTGGCCCTGCCCGGCGGCGCGTACGTCTACCAGGGCGAGGAGCTCGGCCTCCCGGAGGTCGAGGACCTGCCCGAGTCCGCCCTGCAGGACCCGGTTTGGGAACGTTCCGGGCACACGTCCCGTGGCCGGGACGGCTGCCGAGTGCCGATTCCGTGGTCCGGTGACACCGCGCCATACGGATTCGGTCCGGACGGAAGCACGCCCTGGCTGCCGCAGCCGGAGTCCTGGAAGGGGCTCACGGCCGACGCGGAGGCCGGGGACCCGGCGTCCACGCTGGAGCTGTACCGCGCCGCGCTGCGGCTCCGGCACGAGCACGCGGCCCTGGGCGACGGCGACCTGACCTGGGACGACGACGCGCCCGAAGGGGTGCTGCGGTTCACCCGCGCACCGGGCTTCGCCTGCGTCGTCAACCTGTCCGGGGCGCCGCAGGAGCTGCCCGCCGACGCTGAGGTCCTGCTGGCCAGCGGCCCGCTCGACGGCGGGCTGCTGCCCACGGAAACGGCCGTCTGGCTCGCGGTCTCCGACTGATGACGCGGCCCGCCGGCCGAGGGTGTCGCCGACCGCGGCACCCCGGACGGCGGGCCGTCTTCGTCCCTAGGGGTGTCCGGTGACAGAGATCCACCGGACACCTTCAGGGCAATGAACGCTCGGGGGAAGATCCACGAGAGGTGATGCGCATGAGAGGCCACGCCCTACGACCCGTATCCGCGGTCGCGGTAGCACTGGTCCTGACCGCCGGTACCGTCGCCGCGCGGCCGGCCCCGGCCCGTGCCGCGACCGGTCCCGCGGTCTCCGCCGCCCCCGCCGAGCTGTCGGAGACGACCCGGCTGCCGGACCGGCGGTCGGTCGTCATCGGGGACCGGTTCTACTCGGTGTCCACCGAGGACGGGCTGTACCCGGCGGCGGGCTGGCACACGACCGGGGAGATGGGCGGGATCTGGACCCCGCCCCTCAAGCTGCTCGACGGCGTCTGGTTCGGCCTGGACGGCGCGTGGCTCGGCAAGCAGGCCGCCGCCCAGCGGTTCACCGCCGGGCAGGGGTACACCCGGATCGCCTACACGGCCGCGAACGGCGTGCGCGCCGAGCGCACGGACGTCGCGCCCGACGGCGTACGCGCCGGGCTCATCGGCATCACCCTCAGCTCCGACTCCCGCAAGACCGTACGCCTCGACGTGGACGCGCACTCGGAGCTGATGACCGCCTACCCGTGGGGCTCGACGAGCCCTGACCAGCAGGCGATGAACCTCCCGGACACCGGGGCGTACGACAAGGGGACGCTGGTCTTCCGCGAGCAGGGCACCCCGAACGTCCCGAACGCGACCCGGCACGACTACGCCGCGCTCGTCGCCGCCGACCGCACGCCGGTCGCGCACCGGCTCGGTCCCGACCACCGGGGGCCGCAGGATCCGGCCGTCGTCTGCCCCGCGACCGGCGACCAGCCCAAGCGCTGCGACGACACGGCGTTCGGCAAGGGCACGGGCGGGCGGCTCTCCTACGACGTGACCGTCCCGGCGGGCGGCAAGGCCACCGTCTGGATCGCGGTCGCCGGCTCCGACCACGGCCTCTCCGAGGCGAACGGCGCGCTGCGCACCGCGCTGCACGACCCGGCCGGCCTGCTGGCCCGCAAGGTCGCCGCGCGCCGCGCCGTCGCCGCGAACACCGTCGTCGACCTGCCCGGCGACCGGCTCCTGCAGCAGAGCGTCGAGTGGAGCAAGCAGAACCTCGCCGACTCCGTGCAGGAGGCCCGCGACCTGAAGATGCGGGTCACCCATGAGGGCAAGGACTACCCGGCGCCCAAGGGCACCGTCGCCAAGGCCCGCTGGCTCGGCGCCGGCTGGCCGGACTACCCGTGGCTGTTCGGCACCGACGGGGAGTACACCGCCTACGCGACCGTGGCGGCCGGGCAGTTCTCCGCGATCGAGGACCACCTGCGGGCCGTCCGCGACACCAGCGACATCGTCAACGACCGCAGCGGCAAGGTGATCCACGAGGTCGTCTCGGACGGCTCGGTCTACTTCGGCGCGAACGGCGAGGCCGGAAACACCGACGAGACCGCGAAGTTCCCCAGCGCGGTCGCGCTGGTGTGGCGCTGGACCGGCGACCGGGCGTTCCTCGACTCGATGTACGACTTCGCCAAGCGCAACATGCACTACATCGTGGAGAAGCTGGACGCCGACGGCGACGGCTGGCCCGAGGGGTCCGGGAACGTCGAGCGTGCCGGCATGGGCGTCGAGAAGCTGGACAACGCGGTGTACACCATCCGTGGCCTGCGGGACCTGGCCGACCTGGCCACCGCCGAGGGCGACGGCGCCACCGCCGCCTGGGCGGGCGGGCGCGCCGACGCGATGGAGAAGAAGTTCGAGGGGGCCTGGTGGTACGGCGGCGACACCGCCCAGTACGCCGACTCCATCGACAAGGCCGACGACCCGGCCAACGACAACACGAAGATCTTCCAGCGGCACTGGATCGGCGTGACGCCGATGGACGCCGAACTCGTCCGCCCCGGTCAGGTCACCCGTCCGCTCGCCGACGACCAGCACGCCCGGGCGGCGCTGGCCCGGCGCGAGCAGTCCTGCTACACCGGCACCACCGGGCTCTACCACACGGGCACCGGCCCGACCTCGGCCGACGGCGGGAACAAGGGACCGTCCTGTGACGGCGTGGTCTCGTCCGTGCAGAGCGACCGCGAGGTCTTCTCGCTCGGCAACGGGATCATGGCCGTCGCCGAGGGCAACTACGGCCGCCTGGCCCAGCAGCGGACGTACACCACCGACAACGCCCGGATCCAGCTCGACCCGTCGCTGTGGGAGATGCCCGGCGCCATGCCGGAGATCGCGCCGAGCCCGGACTTCGACCCCGCCAACATCGACCGTCCCCTGACCGGACGCTCGATGGTCCTGCAGGCGTGGGGCGCGTACGGCAACCTCTGGCCGGTCGTCCACCAGCAGCTCGGCGTCTCCCCGGACATGGGCCGGGCGCGGCTGGAGGTCGTCCCGCAGGTTCCGCCGGGCCAGACCCGCGTCGCCGGACGCCACATCCGGGTTGGCGGCGGCACGGTCGACGTCACCGCCGAGGCCGCCGGGAAGTCGCTGCGCACCACCGTGACCGGCCGGTCCGCCAAGGCGAGCCTGCTGATCGGTCAGGTCCTGCCGACCGGCGCGAAGGTCGCCGCGGTGACCCTCGACGGGCGCGCCGTGAAGTACCAGGTCCGCACGACCGCGCGCGGCACCGAGGTCGTGGCCGACGCCGGATCCGCGGGCGGCAGCGCCGTGTTCGCCGTCACCCTCCGCTGAACCCGTGACGCCCCGCCCGGCCTTCCGGGCGGGGCGTCCCTTCGCCCTGCCCCGTCCACCCGGGCGGGGCGTCGCCTTGCCCACCCCCGGAGTCACCGTGTCCCAGTCCTCCCTCCATGAGCACCTGACCTGCGTCGCCGCGCCCGCGCTCTGGCTGTCCCCGCCGAGCGGGCAGCTGACCGGCGGTGCCGACGGGCTGTACGTCGCCGACCGCCGGGTCCTGTCACGGCTCGTGGTGACCCTCGACGGAGCCGAGCCCGCGCCGGTCGACGCGACCCTCGTCGGCGCGGACGGCGCCCGCTTCACCGCGGCGCTCGGCGACCTGACGGTCGAGCGGACCCGTACGGTCGGCCGCGACGGCGGCACCGAGGAGATCCGTGTCCGCAACACGGGGACCGAGCCGGTCACGGTGGCCGTCGCGGTCGAGGCGGCCGCCGACCTCGCCGAGATCAGCGACGTCAAGGCATGGCACGCCGGGGAGCCGGGCCGGACGGGCGACCACGGCGACGGCGCCCGAGCGGGCGCGGTGTCGCTGCGCGACGGGGTCGCGCACACCGGCCCGGACGGCTACGCGGTGCTGCTGACCGGGCGCCTGCGGGCCGAGCCGACCCTGGCGCCGGGGGAGGAGTTCACGACCACGCTGACCGTACGGGCGACGCCCCCGCCGGTGGAGGGGTTCCGGCCGCTGGCGCCGGATGCGCCGCCGCCCTGGTCGGCCGCGCCGCTCACCGTACGGTCCGCCGACCGGCGCCTGGACGCGCTGGTCGGTCAGGGGATCGCGGATCTCGGCGCGCTGCTGCTCGCCGACGAGGGCGACCTGTACTGCGCGGCCGGCAGCCCGTGGTACCTCACGCTGTTCGGCCGGGACTCCCTGTGGACCGCCCGGCTGGCCCTCCCGCTCGGGTACGAGCTCGCCGCCGGGACGCTGCGGACCCTGGCCCGGCACCAGGGCGTCCGCCACGACCCGGAGACGGAGGAGGCGCCCGGCAAGATCCCGCACGAGCTGCGGCCCGCGCACGCCGCGGGGTGGCTGCCGCCGGTGTACTACGGCACGGTCGACGCCACGCCGCTGTTCGTCACGACGCTCGCGGAGGCGTGGCGGTGGGGGATGCCGGCCGCCGAGGTCGAAGCGCTGCTGCCCGCCGCCGAGCGGGCGCTGGACTGGCTCGAGGGCTTCGGCGACGCCTTCGTGTCCTACACCGGATCGCCGGACCGGCTCGTCAACCAGGGCTGGAAGGACTCCACCGACGGCGTCCAGCACGCCGACGGGCGTCCGGCGACGCCGCCGGTCGCCCTGTCGGAGGTCCAGGCGTACGCCTATCAGGCCGCCGTGCTCGGCGCCGACCTGCTCGACGCGTTCGGCCGGTCGGGCGGCGACCGCCGCCGGGAGTGGGCGGCGGCCCTCGCGGAGCGGTTCCGGGCGCGGTTCTGGGTGGACGGCTATCCGGCGATCGCGCTGGACGGGCGGGGAGAACCCGTGGACGGCCCGGCCTCCAACATGGGGCACCTGCTCGGCACCGGCCTGCTCACCCCGGCCGAGGAGGACCGGGTCGCGCCCCGGCTGGCCGAGCTGGACTCCGGCTGGGGGCTGCGAACGCTGGGCACGGCCTCGGCCGGCTTCGACCCGCTGTCGTACCACCTCGGTTCGGTCTGGCCGCACGACACCGTGATCGCCGTGCTCGGTCTGGTCCGGGCCGGTCATCACGACGTGGCCGCGAGCCTGGCGCGCGGCCTGATCGCCGCCGCGCCGAGCTTCGGTCATCGGCTGCCCGAGCTGTTCGGCGGCCAGGACGCCCCGGCGGGTCACGGCTCGGGCGCCGAGCGGAGCCACCGGGCGGGCGGGAACTCCGGGCACAGCGGTCCGGCCGGGCCGGCCGACGACGGCGGGCCGGTGGGCCCCGTGCCGTACGCGGCGGCGTGCCGGCCCCAGGCGTGGGCGGCCGCGGTCTCACCGGCCCTGGTCACCGCGCTCCTCGGACTCGACGTCGACGTGCCGGCCGGCCGGCTCGCCGTGTCCCCGCTGCCCGGCTTCGGCCCGCTGTCGGTGAGCAACGTGCGCGTCGGCGCCGCGACCGTCTCGATCGACGTCGACCCGCAGGGCGCCGCGTCGCTCATCGGCGTGCCGCCGGGTCTGACACTGGACCTCTGAGCCGCGCTGTCCCGCACGGGTGGAACGGGTCTGCCCAACGGGGGCACCGGAAACGCCGATCTTTTCAGGAGGAGAGGGAGGGCCGATGGGGATCAAAAAATATTTCGCGTGAGCGAGCAGAATGAGCGGGTTTTCCGTCTAGGTGAACCGGCGGGTCGGGCTGGTCCCGTCTCGAAACAGCCCTAACCGGCTGCAGGCCGCGGTAGGGTGCGGTGTCATGCAGTTACGGTATGCTTACCGCCTGGATCCCATGCCCGCGCAGCGGATCGCCCTCGCGAAGGCGTTCGGATGCGCGCGGGTGGTGTTCAACGACGCCCTGCGCGCGCGACAGGACGCCTACGCGGCCGGGCTGCCGTGCCCCTCTGGTGGGGAGTTGTCCAAACGGATCATCACCGAGGCGAAGAAGACGCCCGAGCGGGCGTGGCTGGGTGAGGTGTCGGCCGTGGTGTTGCAACAGGCACTGGCCGACCTGAACACCGCCTACCGCAACTTCTTCACGTCCCTCACAGGGAAGCGGAAGGGACCGAAGGCCGCCCCTCCCCGGTTCCGGTCTCGTAAGGACAACCGGCAGGCGATCCGCTTCACCCGCAACGCCAAGTTCGCCATCACAGCAGGCGGGAAGCTGCGGTTACCGAAGATCGGTGACGTAACGGTCCACTGGTCCCGTCCCCTGCCCGCCGAACCATCCAGCGTCACGGTCATCAAGGATGCCGCCGGGCGGTACTTCGCCTCCTTCGTGATTCAGGTCGGCGAACAACCCCTCACGCCGGTCGAGTCCGAGGCCGGGATCGATCTGGGCTTGTCTCACTTCGCGGTCCTGTCGGACGGGCGGAAGATCGACTCACCAAGGTTCCTGCGCCGAGCGGAGAAGAAACTCAAACGCCTGCAGCGGGCGCTGGCCCGCAAACAACCCGGATCCAACAACCGGACCAGAGCTCGGCTGGCCGTTGCCCGCCAGCATGCCAGAGTCACCGACGCACGCCGGAACTTCCATCACCAGCTCTCCACGAAACTGATCCGCGATAACCAAGCGATTCACGTGGAAGACCTGGCCATCAACGGACTGGCGCGCACCTCGCTGGCCAAGAGCGTCCACGACGTCGGCTGGTCATCCTTCCTGGCCATGCTGGAGTACAAAGCCCGCCTGTACGGGCGCACCTTCCACCGGATCGACCGATGGTTCCCCTCCTCCAGACAATGCTCGACCTGCGGGACCGTCACCGATTCGATGCCGCTGAACGTCCGGTCGTGGGCCTGCACGTGTGGGGCGATCCACGACCGGGGATCTCGCCCTCCTCGACAGCCGCCTAGTGCGCTGACCGCGCATCGGCCGAGACCGCGCCGGCCGGCCGGACGAATGGCGGGAAGGTCCTACTGGCGCGAGTCATCCGTCCCGAAGTCGCCCAGGAAGCACGGGATGTCGGCATGGTCCACCGTCGGGCACAGTGAGGTCATCGGGAGAAGAGAGCGTTCCGCGCGCGGATGGCTAAGGCGGTCGCCGATCTGACCTGAACGGTCGCGTCCGTATGTCCGGCCTACCTGCCGCCTGGCGCGCCGGATCTCGTAACCGTTTTGTGACAAAGGTAGCGAACAAGATCATCTTTTCGTCTACGCTGGCGCGGTGATCTCACTTCGCATTCGACAACGCGGTCAAGCCCTGGTCGCGCTCGGCGGCGCCGCGGTGCTGCTGGCCACCCTGGCCCGGCCGGCGCACGCGGCCACGCAGCCGTCCGGCGAACTCGCCCAGCGGCTCCAGCAGACCATGGCAGGGCTCGACTTCGGCGACGTCATCGACACGACCCCGCCCGGATCGGCCCTGGCCCGCGCCATCGCCGCCCAGCCGGAGAGCGAGTCCGGCCGGCCGAAGAACGCTCCCGCGCTCAAGGCCGCCGCCGGCACGACGATCCACCAGCAGCCCCAGGTCGACGTGACCGTCATCGAGCTCGACAAGAAGGGACGGCCGGTCTCCTCCGGAACCGTCCTGATGAGCCCGCAGTACAAGAACGGCGTCGTCGTTCCCGTGGACAGGAACCTCCGCACCACCGCCGTGCGGTACCGCCTGTGGGACGACACCCAGTGGGACGCCAACGGCGGCCAGGGCACGATCGACACCGTGCCGGGCCGCGAGAACGCGCCCATCGACTACATGGAGCCCTACCCGGCGTCGATCATCAAGCTGACGGTCGGCTTCGGGATCCTGCAGCTGGTGGACAAGGGCGTCATCAAGCTGAGCGACACTTACGCCTACACGCCGACGAAGCCCTCCGACCGCTGCGAGGGCGCGACCACCCGGACGATCGGCGAGTACTTCGACCGGATGATCACCATCTCCGACAACGGCGCGACGTGCTCGCTGATCAAGGTGATGCACGAGCACGGCGGGGTCGACTGGCTCAACCAGCGGTTCCAGGACCTCGGCCTGGACATGCTCCAGCTGAAGGGCACCGACCCGGCCAACGGCGACTGGTCCCCGCAGGTCACCATGTCGTCGCTGGACACCGCCAAGCTGCTGATGCTCCTCAACGGCGTCTCCGGCACGGCGTGGACCGCCCCGAACGGCAAGCCCGTCACCAGCGACGTCCTCAGCAGGTCCTCGCGCGAGTACTTCCTGAAGGAGCTCGGCGACCAGGGCTGGAACAACGTCCTGTCGACGACCAACTACTGCGGCTACACCTACCCGACCCAGGGCATGCCGCAGCGGATCTCGCAGCGGTGGATCGGCCCCGACGGGACCGTGACGGTCAACGAGGACCCGACCGACGGCAAGTACCTCTACCCCGTGCAGCCGTGCCAGGACGCCGCGCAGGTGACGTTCGCCCACAAGACGGGGCTCACGGCGGTCGCGGCCGGTGACGCGGGCATCGTGCACTCCCTGCCCGGTCAGGCGAAGCGCGACTACATCATCGTCGCGTTCAGCAACCTCGGCTGGCGCTACCAGGACACGAACCGTCCGAACCCGGGCGTCCAGCCCGCGGTGAACCGCACCGAGAAGTTCGCCAAGCTCGGCCGTGCGATGGACCAGTACGAGGCCCAGCGCTAGCCGCCCGGAGGTGAGGAAGGCGTCGGATCTCCGGCCCCTTCCTCACCCTCCCCGGGGCGCGCCCGCCCGTGCTCGCCGCGGTTGCGGACGGCGAGGCGATCCGCCATCATCGAGCGCATGATCGATGGAAAGGGCGGCCTCCGCCCGGGCCGTTGAGGCCCGCCGAGCCGGTCGGAGCACCGGCCCCGAGCACTGTCGAGTTCCTTCACCTCTTCGAACCTCTTCCGTACCCGCGCCGCATGCGGGAACAGGCCCGCTACGCGCGCCTGCACCGCGAGACCCCGCGGTTCCGGGAGCTCCTGGCCGACCTCGGCCGCTGCGGCCGCTACGAGCGGCGGACCGCTCTGCACCTGGCGATGGCGGCCCGCGACCTGGCGTACGTCGAGGCGGTCCTCAGGGGACCGGATCCGGCACTGCGCCGGGCGGCCCTGCGCGCGGTGCGGACCCTCCCGGTGTCCGACGAGGCCGCGGCCGCCGTCCTCGACGACGCGCCGGTCGACCTCCGGCTGGCGCTGTACCGCACGCTGGCGCACGCACGGCGCTCGGTCCTCGCGGACCGTCTCCTCCCGCAGATCCGCGCCCGCTGGGGTGACCGTGAGGGCGCCGCGCTGCTACCCGCGTGCACGTCCGCCGTCGTCTCCCGTCGGCTGCCGGACCTGGCCCACGCGGTCACGTCCTGGCGGACGCTGGGCCGGCGTCACCCGGACGCCGTCCTGGACCATGTCGAGCGGGAGCTGTCCGAGGATCGCCACTGGTCGCGGCGGCACGGCGACGCGGTCACCGCCGCCGCCCGCGCCCGGCCCGGTCGCGTCCTGTCGATCCTGGAACGCCAGGAGATCGGCTGGGGCAGGGCCCGGCTGCCCGCGGCGGTCGCCGGCGCACTCTTCGAGGCGGACGCCGATCGCGCCGCCCGGGTGCTGTTCGGCGCCCGTCTCGGGGGTCTGGCACGATCCGCGCCACCGCCCTCGCTGCTCAGGTGGCTGCGAGCGTGCTCCGACGCGCAGATCGTGGCGTCGGCCGACGGCCTGTACCACCGGCTGGGCCCGCTGCTCGGCGCGCTGCCCCCGGCCCGCCGAACGGCGATCTTCGAGGCCGTCCGGGCCGGCGCGGGGACCGCATCGATGTGGTCGAACTCCGTCCTGGCCCTCCTTTCACCCGAATGCGCGGCGGCCGAGGCGCGGCGGGCGCTGGAGCGGCACGCCTCCGTCTGGCACTCGGCGCGTAGCAGGTTGGACGACCCCGAACTCCCGCTTCGGCTGACCTCCCATCTGCCGTACGAGGAGGCGGCCGGTCCGCTCCGGGAGGCGGCCTTCGGCGGCGACCCCCGGCGTCGTGGAGCGGGCCGTACGCTGCTGCTCGAGTGCGCGGCCCGCACCGGGGACCGGACGCTGGTCGCGGAGTTGCTCGACGAGCTGGCCCGGCGTACGGAGAACGAGCAGGACCCTCTGCGCGGAGCCCTGCTGGCCGCGCTGCGCGACCTTCGCCCGGGACTGCTGGACGACCGGTCCGCGGACGTCCTCGAACGTCTCGCCGTACGCGTCGCCGAAGCCGGGGACTCCTCGCCGGCCACCTGCGCGGCCCTGCGGGATCTGGCCGCCCGGGTGCTGCGGCACCACGATCCGGCCCTCTCGCCGCGCCTCGTCACCTGGGCGTTCGGCGTGTACGACCGGCTCGTGCGACGCTTCGGCGCGATGACCCTGGCCTGGAACGAGGAGGCATGTCCGGACCCCGGCGGGCGACGCCGGTGGCCGGAGCGCCCTCGGGTCGACCGATGGCACCGGCTGGACACCGTCCTGCGAGCCGGTCAGGAGCGGGACCTCCTCGCGGTGCTGCGTCCCCACCTCCGGGCCGCGCGGGAACGCGACGACTTCCACCTGGTCGTCGCCCTCGCCCGGGCGCTCGGCAGGAGGGCCTGGGCACTGGACGAGCTCCAGGAGGAGCTGCGCCTGGCGGTCCTGCACGCACCGGAGCCGTTGGCCGGCCGGGCGGCCGGACTCTGGCTGGCCGGCGTGCCCGGCCGGGACGACCGGGCGGCCTCGCTCGTGCGCGACGATCCGTCCACGGTCGAGCTGCCCGCCGTCTGGCGGACGGTCGCGGGGCGCCGCACCGACCTGCTCGGCCTGCCGGTCGGCGACGGCTCCGCCCGGCGCGGTCCGGAGTCCGGTCCCTGGGTTCCGGACACCGGCGGCGGTCTGCCGGGGCGGTGGACCCCCGGTCAGTGTGACCGGGTCCGGGAGCGGCTGCGCGAGCTGATCGAGGACGACCGGCCGCCCGTCGCCGCCAGGATGTCGGCCGTCCGGGCGATCGGCCGGCTCCCCGGCGCCGGCACCGACCTCGCCCGCCTGGCCGAAGAGGCCGAGCCGGTCATCGCCGAGACCGCGGTCGAGGCGATGGGCGGCGTGGACGTGCCCGTCGAGGCGCTGCCGATCCTGCTGGCCCGCGCGAGCGGACCCGCCTCTCGCGCGGCGGTGGCCGCCGTCGCGCGGTGCTGCGGGTCGGTACCCCCGTCCCGGCTCCGCCCGATCCTCGAACGGGCGCTGTTCGGCCCGGACGTCAAGGTGACCGTGCGCAAGGAGGCGGCGCGGCGGCTGGCCGGCTGCCGCGTGCCGGGTGCGGTGGACCTGCTGCTGCGCGCGTGGAACGCCCCGGACACCCACCGTGACGTACGGGTCGCGGTCGCGGTCGCGCTGCGGAGGATGCCGGAGGACCCACGCTCGATTCCCGCGCTGCGGGCGGCCGCCGAGCGGTACGCCGGAGAGCTCATGCTCCGGACGCTGTTCCAGGCGAATCCCCGAGAGTACGGGCCGGCCCACCGCCCGCTGTACGCGGACCTCGTCCGCCGGCTGTTCCTGGCGGCCGACGGGCCGGGCGTCCGCTTCCGCGGCAGGAGGGCCTTCTCGACGTGGGCGCCCTGGTACCGAGACGGATTCGCGGAGATCATCCGGTCCGCCGGGGATCCGGCCGACCCGGACGGCGACGCCGAACTGGACGTGCTCCTGACTCTCCTGGCGTCCGGGACGCTGCACGACGAGATCCTCGACGTGCTCGACCGGTTGCGCACCGCCTACCGGCACGGCGGGGCGAGTACGACCGCGGACGACCGCGAGGCGATCCCGGAACGGGCGCGCGCCCGGATACGGTCGATCGTCAGCACGCTCTCGACGGACTGGATCAGTGGCCGGATGCCCGTGCCCTGGGAGCCGCGCCTCGTGCGGGACGCCATGCGCCGGCTCCTTGCCGATCCCGGGCACCTGCCGGAGGCGGTCTGCCTCGGCCTCGCGCTCCTTCCCGTGCCGGAGCGCACCGCCGGACTCGAAGGCTCCGGCCCCGGTACGGCCGGACCGGCCGACGCCGGGTCGGAGGACGAGACCGCCCGGCTCGCCGGCGACCTCGTCGACCACCTCGCCGATCTCGCCGACCTGCTCGTGGACCGGCCGGTCCTCGCGGCCCGGACCGCCGAACGCCTCGCGCACCGGTTCCGTTCCTACGGGAGGCAGAGCGAGGTCGATCCCGCGCTGCTCCTCGCGGTCGTCAGGGGCCTGCACGGGCGGGACGACCTCGCGGCCGGTCTGTTCGCCGTCACGCTGACCCGCGTCGGCGGCGACCGGACCGACTGGCCGGACGAATGGCGGGAGGCGCTCCGGCACTGGCGCGGCTCCTCGGAGCTCGAGGTCGCCCAGGAGGCGTGGGACGTCGACATGGACCGGTATTGAGCGCGGCGCGGTGCGCCCACCGTGCTGGAGAAAGGAGGGGAACGTGGAGGATGTCCGGTTGGTACCGGTCGTCGAGGCGTACACGGGTGTGCTCGACGACGCCGATCTCGGGCCGATCGGCGAACCGCGGTGGGACGCGTACTGCCGCGAGCGGATCGTCGCGGCGGGCCTGCCCGCGCCGGTGGCGGCGCACCCCTGGCTGGTCCCGGCCGTCGAGCTGCGCGGAGCCGGCCTCGCTCGGCTGGTCCTCGCGTCGGCGTTCGCGGACGAGCCGGACGACGAGGCGTTGCCCGACCGGCTCCGCGATCCGGCGACGCGACAGGACGCGCTGGAGGAGGTTCCGGCGCTGTCCGGAGGCTACGTGCTGGAGACCCGCGAAGGCCGGTGTCTCGCGCTCCCCGGCTGCTGCGGTGACCTCGGTGACCTCGATGAATGGCGGACGGCCCTCCGGCATGACGACCCGGCGCCCGCCACGCTGTGGATCGGTCATCCCTGGCTGCTGGTGAGCGGCGACGGGTCCGTGCTCACACTGAGCGGACCCGTCGAGGACGGCGCGGCACCCGCCCCGGTGGTCGCGCGGATCGCGCGGATCGCGCGGAACACGCTCACCGAGGCGGTCGCCGCAGCGGACCGGGAGGTCGAGCGTTTCGCCGGACACCTCCGCGCCGTCTGCGCGGACCTCGTGGGCGCGGAGGCGGCGCCGCCGGTGGCGAGCGCGCTCATCGGGTGAGCCGGGCGCGAGCCTCGGGTCAGGCCGAACGGAACCGGCGGCGGCGTATCCGGCCGATCAGCATCGGGGCGGGCAGCAGGACGCCGCCGAGCACGAGTCCGCCCGTGATCAGCGTGGTGACGGCGTCGCCGATCCACGCGTGAGACTTCGCGGGATAGGCGACGCCCGCGTGGGCACTGGACAGCTCGGCGGGGATGCGCCGGTCAAAAGGATGCCGCCGGTTCCCGTCGAGGGTCACCGAGCGCCGCACGGCACCGTCACCGGAGGCGAACGAGCCCGTGGTCACGTACCCGCCCTTCGGCCGGCGGGTGCTCCGCTCGACCGTGAAGACGCCGGGGACGCCGCCGTGCGTGGCGCGATAGGCGTCCACCGCCCGACGCGCCGCGAAGACGGAGCCGACCGTGAGCAGGGCGAGCGGAACGACGAAGATGAGCAGGACCACCAGCGCCGCCCCCGGTGACGGGAGGCGTCGTCGGCCGGTGAGACGCCGCAGCTCGGGAGGTTCGGGCGGCATGCTCATACGGGCCTCCGTGCGTCACGGCCCCGGCGGATGCCGGCGGCCGACCGGGTCTTCGCCGTGGAGAGAACGCGAGCCCCGGGTCGGCCGTCGCGGCGTGACCCGGGGCTCGGCGGAATCAACGGGTCAGCTGCGCCAGACGCGGCGGCGCCGGCTGCTCAGCGGTTCGGTCGAGGCCCAGACCCGGCGCCAGTCGGCGGTCTCCGCCGGCTTGTCGCCGTCCTCGCGCACCGCGCCGGGGCGGGTCGGCTGGGAGCCGCCCGGGACCTCGAGACGGTCGTCGGCCGCGGCGCGCAGCGCGTCGTACCAGCCCAGGTCCTCCTCGGCGGCCAGCGCGGCGACCGCCTTGGCCATCCGCGCGCGGAACGCCCGGATGTCCTCGCCCTCTTCGGGGACGAGGGGACGGCCGTAGCGCACGGTGACGCGCGGCTTGCCCGGCTGCGGCCAGTTGCGGCCGCGCGGCATCGCGGCGTACGAGCCCCGGATCGCGATCGGCACGCACGGGATGCGCTTCGAGACGCACAGCACCGCCGCGCCGAGCTTGAAGGGGTTCATCCAGCCGTCCTCCGACCGGGTGCCCTCCGGGTACAGCAGCAGGCTCCAGCCGTCGTCGACCAGGTCGACGGCCAGGCTGCGCAGCCGCTTCGAGCCGTACCGCTCGACGGGGAAGGCGTTGAAGAACACCGCCGTCAGCGTCGCGCGCCAGCGTACGTCGAAGAAGTAGTCCGACGCGGCGCCGACGGCGACCCGGTTGGCGAACCGCTCCGGCAGCGAACCGAGGATCAGCGGCGTGTCCAGGTGGCTGGAGTGGTTCGCCACGAACACCACCGGACCGCGCACGCCGTCGAGGTACTCGGCGCCCTCGATGACCGGGGTGATCTGCCGCCAGGCGACCGGCTTGAGCAGCCCCTTGCGCAGCACGGACCGGGCCGCGACCGCGACCGGCGTCCGAGCCCAGGCGGTCGGGAAGACCTTCTCCCCGGGCTCGACGACGTGCGGCTCGGCCGAGGCGGGCACCGTGGAGCGCCCCCGCCAGTCCCGGCCGTGCCGCAGCAGGCGGAGCTCCCGGCGGATACTCATCGCACGTCCGCCAATGCCAGCGGCGGGGCGTGGTGGTAGGAGATCGACGGGCTGCCGCCGACGGTGTCCTTGGCCATCTCGAGCGCGTCGGCGAGGGTGGTCGCCGCCCGGAAGCCCATCCGCTGGGTCGTCTTGCGGTTGCCGCCCACGAAGATGACGTCGCCGAGGTGCTGCATCGCGTGCGCGCCCCAGTACCACATGTAGAACGGGTGCACGCCGTGGTAGGCGTAGCTGTTGCGGTACAGCTGGATGTACCACGGGTCCGTGGCGAACTGCTCCTCGTACTTCGTCTCCAGGAGCACCGGGTCGGTGCTCTCGGTGAGGATCTCCTCGAAGAAGTCGATGTAGCTCGGGTGGTGCACCGGGTGGAACTCGTTCGGCACCGGGTGGTAGAAGATCGCCACGCCGCCCTGCCGGACGATCGGCTTGTTCTTGTACAGGTTGAAGAAGTAGCCGAGCCCGAGCGACATCACCAGGATCGGGTTCATCACCGAGTTGACGTTGTACGGGCAGATGTACGGCAGTCCCCAGATCGCGATGTCGGCCTGGCCGTTCACCTCGGTGAGCTGCTGCCGGTGGACGTTCTGCAGCGTCAGCGGGTGCACCTCGGACTGCAGGCCGGCGTGCACGCCGGTCACGCCGTACGGCGCGGCGGTGTTCTGCCAGATGCGCCGCCGCGTCTTCTTCGGCATCAGCTCGTTGGCCCGCTTGACCGCGAGGTAGGTCGCCTGGTCGCGGACGTTCCACTCCCACTCGCGCTTGTTCAGGAAGCCCATCGAGGAGGGGAAGGTGTCGTTGTTGAGCGTCGTCTCGATCGTGAAGACCTTGACGTGCTCGTCGATCAGGCCCTTCATCCGCTCGTACGAGTGGTGCATCGCGGAGTTCGGCGGGTCGTTGAAGGAGTTCGAGTGCCGCAGCGTGTGCACGTTGTGGTGGTGCCGCAGGCTGCGGTAGCTCGCCAGGCCGACCGACACGGACTTCGCGCCGCCGCTCATCGCGGTCAGCGTGATGTTGACGTAGACGATCAGGTCGCTCTCGGCGGCGCGCCGGTTGATCTCGACGTCCTCCCCATGGCGGGTCTGGCCCATGTGGAGGAGGTTGTCGTGGTCCTCGGCGTCGTGGTTCTTCAGGTGCTCCGGGAAGAACGCGTGGAACACCCGGTCACCGACGGTGCGCCGCAGCTCCGCCGGGGTCATCCGGCGGTGCAGCGCGTTCGCCGCGATCAGCTCGACGTCGTCGACGCCCTTGGCCGCCGCCATCTCGAGGACCTGCTCGATGATGCGCTGCCGCACGTCCGGGGTCTGCATCTGGGGCAGCGGCAGCGACAGGTCGTCGAAGACGATCGTGAGCCGCATGCCGGCGCGCAGCAGCTCCGGCAGCGGTTCGGTGCCGTGCGGGTTCAGCAGCGCGTGCCGGATCGCGGCGTCGACGTCGCGGATTCCGGGCAGGGAGTCCGGCGGGTAGATGACCTTGGACCCGAGCGGCAGCCGCTCCAGCCGGAAGCCCTCGCCCTGGTGCATGACGAGCGGTGGCGTCCGCTCATCCACATCGAGTACGAAGCCTGGTCTGCTCACTCGTAGTTCCTTTCCAAACCAACCAGCACCCGGCCTACCTCCCGGTCCTTATGCATCAATTCGCCTACCGCGCCAGGTCGAAGGCGACTTTGACGGTTCCCAGCCGCCCGGAGTCGGCCGCGTGGTTCAGCGCCTCCCGCCAGCGGGCGAGAGGGTAGGTCGTACCGACGTAGCCGTCCAGCGGAGCCGAACCGACGAGCCGGAGCGCGTCGGCGAAGTCCGCCCCGTCGGCGCCGGAGCAGTACGCCCCGACCAGCTCGAGCTCGCGGAACCACAGCGGCGTCAGGTCGACGCCGCCGGACGGCATGCCCGACATCACGACCGTACCCCCGGCCCGCGCGAGCCGCAGGGACGTGTCCAGGCCGCTCGCGCCGCCGGTGCACTCGAAGACGGTGTCGACGCCGCCGAGCAGGAAGTCCGCGCCCATCTCCGGCGTGTGCATCCGCGCGGTGGTGACGCGCCGCAGCGCGCGTACGGCCTTGCGGGGCTCGATGACGGCGGTCGCGCCGAGCGCCTTGGCCTTCTCCTTCTGGTGCCCGTGCTTGGCGATGACGTACACCGCGCCGACCTGGGTCAGCTCCCGCAGGGCGAGCAGCGTCAGCAGCCCGACGGTGCCGGCGCCGACCACGACGGCCGTGGAGTTCGGCTCGATCGGCACCCGGCGCACCGAGTGCACCGCGCAGGCGAGGGGCTCGGCGAGCACCGCCCGCTCGTCGGGCAGGTCTTCGGGCACGACGTGCAGCTGGCTCTGGTGCGCGACCATCTGACGGCTCCAGCCGCCTCCGGTGTCGGCGCAGGTGCCGGTCTGGATGCCCGCCGAGATGCGGCCGGCCGTGACGTGGTCACAGCGGCTCTGCTGGCCGGAGGCGCACCAGCGGCAGGGCTCCAGGCCCCGCACGGCGCACGACAGCACCGGGTCGATGACGACGCGGCTGCCCTTCGGAATGCCGGGCAGCTCGTCCATGGTCCGGCCGACCACCTCGTGGCCCGGCACGAACGGCATCGACGTCATCGGCGACAGGTACGGCGAGGAGTGCCCGGTGAGCAGGCTCAGGTCGGAGCCGCAGATGCCGGACAGGACCGGCGTGACGCGCGTCCAGCCGTCGCCGGGCAGCTCCGGGGCCTGCCGGTTGACCAGGCGCAGCGGCGCGACGTTCCCGGCGACCATGCCGCTGAGCCGGCTGCCCATCCGGGTGGCGGTCAGGCCGCGGGCGGCGACGAACCGGCCCGGTGAGCGGTGGTACTCGAGCGCGAGGATCATCGGGCGGACCTCGCTCCCACGGTGTCGATCAGCACGTCGCCCCGTCCACGGGTATGGGCGCCCCATTCCTGGATGCGCCAGTGCTTGCGCTTGGCATGGCGGTACAGCGAGGGATCCGGGTTGACCGCGTTCGGGTTGCCCACGGCCTCCAGCAGCGGCCGGTCGGAGTAGCTGTCCGCGTAGGCGTACGACTGGGACAGGTCGAGCCCGGCGTCGGCGGCGTGACGGCGCAGCCAGGCGGCCCGTGCCTCGTCCACCAGCGGCGGCGCGTCGAGGTATCCCGTCAGCACGCCGTCGCGCTCGTGCATCCGGCTGGCGACGACCTCGTCGAACAACGTCGACAGCGGCTCGATGAACACGTCGATCGTGCCGGTGATGAGGATGGTCTTGTGACCGGCCGCGCGGTGCGCCCGGATCCTGCGGACCGCCTCCGGCATGACCCGCTGCAGCACCGCCTCGCCGAGCACGTCGCCCACGAGCGCGTGCAGCTCGGCGACGTCGGCGCCCTGGTAGCGCCGCAGGAACGCCCGGACGAAGTCGCCCCGGTCGCGCCGCTCGGCCCGCAGGTAGCGCGGCAGCGAGCGGGCGAGGTCGGCGAGCTCGCCGCCCCACTGCGAGCGCGGCATCGACGACAGCCGCGCCCACAGGTACGACTCGATGAGGTTCGAGGCGATGATCGTGCCCTCGAGGTCGAACACCGCCGCGACGTCGGTGCGCTCCGGCAGCACCGGCTCGGCGCTCTTGCGGCCGCCGCCGCGGCCCTTCGAGAAGCCGCGCATCAGCTCGGTGACGCTGGGGGAGTGCACCTCCTGCAGGTAGTGCTCCCAGTCGATGACGGACGGGTCGAAGCCGTGCTCGTCGACCCGGTCGGCCGGCACCGTGCGGTGCAGCGCGTGCGTGCGGCTGTCGTCGTAGATGACCTCGGCCTTCGTGTAGGCCTGGTACAGGTCGGAGTAGCGGCGCAGGAAGTCGAGGTTCGTCTGCTGCCGGTGCACCGCGGTCATCCACTCGCGGGTCTTGGCCGACGCGGGGAGCCGCAGCAGCGCGCGCTCGGCCGCGGAGGTGGCCCGCTCGCTGCCGCTCAGCATCATCTCGACCTGACGGCTGCCCGGGAACCGCCACTGCGGAACGCGGATGTGGCCGCGCTCGCCGGCCGGCATCGGGTGCCGCCGGAAGTAGTCGCGGACGTTCTCGTACAGGCCGCGGAAGGACAGCGGGTTGCGCGAGCCGGAGCCGACGTGGAAGTAGCCGGGCGTGCCGCGCTCGGGCGGCGTGGCCGCGACCGCGATGGTGGCGTTGACGACCAGGTCCACCGGGATGATGTCGACCACGCTGTCGGGCAGGCCGGGGAACTCCGGCAGGATGCCCCGCCCGTACGCGATGATCAGCGGGTCGGCCATCTTGTAGCCGTCGATCCAGCCGGGGTACGGGTGGCGCAGCGAGCTCTCCACGATCGCGGGGCGGACGATCGACAGCCGCCGCTCGCCCCACAGCTCCTCGGCGGCGCGCTCGCCCAGCGCCTTGGTGAAGGTGTAGACGTCCGGCCAGCCGAGGCTCTGCGCCCGCGCCCGGCCGTAGTCGACGAGGCGGTCGGTGACCCAGGACTGCCGGGCGTCCTCGGCCGCCGCGACCACCGACTGCGGGCCGGCCTTGCGGTGCTCGCCCTGCGCCCGAGTCATCGACTTGCGCAGCACCTCCGGCCGCCGCGAGTCGCGCTCGACGTCGGCGTGCGCGGCCAGCGCCTCGGCCAGCTCGGTGCGCCAGTCGACGCCGTGGTCCAGCCGCGCCTCCGGCACGACGCCCTTGCGGACGCCCGCGACGTAGGCGGTGGACACGTGCACGACGTGCGGGTCCGCGCCGGCCTTGTGCAGCGCCTCGTACAGCGTGACGACGCCGGAGACGTTCGTGCGGAACGCCTCGTCGATCGGCGGGTCGAAGGACACCGTGGACGCGCCGTGGATGACCACGTCGATGTCGGAGGGGAGGGTCACCTCGCCGAGGTCGCCTTCGATGACGGTGACCCGCTCGGCCGCGATGCGGCGCAGCTCGTCCTCGCCGATCCGCTCTCGCATCGTGCGGAAGACCGGCTTGCGCAGCAGGCCGTCGAAGCGGCGCTGGGCGGACGTGGCGCCGCGCGGCCGGATCAGCACCGAGACGCGCACGCCCGGGTGCGCCGACAGCAGCTTCTCCAGGGTCGCCTGCCCGAGGAAGCCGGTGGCGCCCGTCAGCAGGACGTGGGAGTCACCCAGGGACGGGAACTCGTGAGGTCGGTCTGGCGTCATCCGCTGTTCTTCTCCGATCATGGGCATGAGCCGTCCCGGCCGCGATCTGACAGGGAAACCCTAACGGTTAATGGACACTCCACGAACGGCCGGACGCGTCACCCGTCGTTCATGTTTCGAACATCTCACCGTCGGGCGGCCCGTGTCGGCGGCCGGGAACGGCGAGCCGGGCAGGGGTTCGCGGCACCGTCGTGTCGTCTCAGGCGGGCGGCGAGTCGAGGGCGGACACGTGTCACCGTTGGCTCGCGCGCGTCAGCGCTCGGCGGCGGCGAGCCGGTCGTTCATGGAACCGGATCGGAACACCTCGACGCGGATCGGCGCGGCCGTGAACCCGGCCGCGCGGATCGCGGCGTGCACGGCCTCGTCGTCGCGGGCGCGGCCCACCAGGTCGGGGTCGACCTCCAGGCGCACCGCGTCGCCCAGGTCACGGACCCGCAGGTCCCGGATCGCGTCGCCGAACAGCGCGCGCACGGCCGTCTCCGCCCGCTCGATCCGGGCCAGCCGCGCCGAGGTGACCTCGACGCCGTACGCGACGCGGCTCGCCATGCACGCCGCGGCCGGCTTGTCCCACACCGGCAGGTCCCAGTGCCGGGCGATGGCGCGCACCGCGTCCTTGTCCAGGCCCAGGTCGGCCAGTGGCGTGCGGGCGCCGCGCTCGGCGGCGGCGCGGATGCCGGGCCGGAACCCGGCGACCACGTCCGAGGCGTTGGTGCCGGTCGTGATGGTGGCGAAGCCGAGGTGGTCGGCGAGGGCGTTGGCGGTGTCGAGCAGCACGCTCTTGCAGAAGTAGCAGCGCTGCGAGCTGTTCTCCCGGTATCCGGGCACCTCCAGTTCGGAGGTGGCGGGCGTGTGATGCGTCACGCCCAGGTCCGCGCACAACCGCCGGGCCGCCCCGAGTTCGGCGGCCGGCAGCGAGGGCGACACGGCCGTGACCGCCGCGACCTGCTCGGGGCCGAGCGCGCGCGCCGCCGCCGCGAGTACGACACTGGAGTCCACGCCGCCGGAGAACGCCACGAGCGTTCTGCCGTAGCCTGCCATCTCGGTCAGCAGTGAGTCGGAGAGGACAACGACGTCCACCATGCAACCCCGATCCGTTGAGGAACAGAGATGACGGTATCTCAGCCGGACGGCGTCGCCGATCTCGGCTTCGCGCGGCTCGACGTCGACCGCGCCGCCCGGACCGGCGACCCGGAGGTGGTGTTCGGTCAGGGCAAGACGCCCGACCAGATCGTCGCCGCGCTCCGCGCCCTGCACGAGGCGCACCCGGACCGCGCCGTGCTCGCCACGCGGCTCTCGGACGAGGCGGTCGCGGCGTGCGTGGAGCGGCTGCCGGACGCCGACGTCGACCCCGTGGGCCGCACGGCGGTGCTGGGCACGGCCGAGACGCGAGGCACCGTGGCCGTCGTCGCCGCGGGCACCTCCGACCTGCCCGTCGTGCGCGAGTGCGCGACCACCGTGCGGGTCTTCGGCGCCGAGCCCGATGAGATCGTGGACGTCGGTGTGGCGGGCCTGCACCGGCTGCTCGCCCAGCGCGACCGGATCGCCGAGGCCGACGTGGTCGTCGCGGTGGCGGGAATGGAGGCGGCCCTGCCGTCGGTGCTCGGCGGGCTCGTGGGCGTACCGCTGATCGCCGTGCCGACGAGCGTGGGCTACGGCTGGAACCTCGAGGGCGTCACGGCCTGGCTGGCCACGGTCAACAGCTGCGCGCCCGGGATCGTCTCGGTCAACGTCGACAACGGCTTCGGCGCCGGGGTCGCCGCCGCCCGCATCGCCCGTCGCACCGCGCAGGCGCGCCGGTGACCCCGGCGGGCGGGGTGAGTGCGGCGAGCCGGGTGAGTGCGGCGAGCCAGGTGAGCGCGGCAAGCCGGGTGGGCGCGGTCAGCCGGGTGAGCCGGCGAGTCGTCGTGCCGCGCGAGGCGGGACGGGGGCCCCGATGAAGACGCTGTGGGTGGACGCGGGCAACGGCGCGGCCGGTGACATGCTGCTCGCCGCCCTGATCGACGCCGGCGCCGACCTGGAGGCCGTACGCACCGGCCTGCGCGGTCTCGCCGTCGAGCCGATCGACGTGGCGGTGAGCCAGGTGCGCCGGCACGGGCTGCGCGCCGTGCACGCCGACGTACGGGCGCCGCGCAGCGACGTCTCCCGGAACCTCGCCGACGTCACCGCGATCCTGACCGCCGCCGCGCTCCCGGACGAGGCGAGGGCGTTCGCGCTCGCCGTGTTCGAGCGGCTCGCCCGCGCCGAGGCGCGGGTGCACGGCGTGACCCTCTCGGAGATCCACTTCCACGAGGTCGGCGCGCTCGACGCGATCGCCGACGTCACCGGCTGCGCGCTGGCCCTGCACGACCTCAGGCTGCTCGGCTCCGCCGTCCGCGTCGTGTCGCCGGTCGCGGCGGGCTCCGGGGTCGTCCGCGCCGCGCACGGCCCGCTGCCCGTCCCGGTGCCCGCGGTCCTGGAGCTGCTCACCGAGGCCGGCGCGCCGCTGCGTACGCACTCGGCCGCGATGGAGCTGTGCACCCCGACCGGCGCCGCGCTGCTCGCCACGCTGGCCACCGACTGGGGCCCGGCCCCGGACTGCGTGCCGCGCGCCACCGGCACCGGCGCCGGCCGCGCCGACCCCGAGGGCCACCCGAACGTCCTGCGCGTGCTGATCGGGGAGGCCGCTGACGCCCCCGGGTGGTCGGCCGCGGAGATGCGCCGGGTCGACACGACCGTCGACGACCTGGACCCCCGGCTCTGGCCCGACGTGCTGGAGGCGCTGCGCACCGCCGGAGCGGCCGACGCCTGGTGCACCCCCGCGCTCATGCGCAAGGGCCGGCCCGGTCAGGTGCTGAGCGTCCTCGTGGACCCGGACCGGCTCGACGCGGTGTGCCGCGTGATCTTCGCGGAGACGACCAGCCTCGGCGTCCGCGTCTCGCCCGTGGAGCGTCGCTTCCTGCGCCGCGACCAGGTCACGGTGCCGGTGGCCGGGGGAGTGACGGTCGCGGTGAAACGCGGCCTGCTGGAGGGCGAGGTCGTGACCGCCCAGCCGGAGTACGACGACGTCCGCGCCGCCGCCGAACGCACCGGCCGCCCCGTACGGGAGGTGCTCGCCGAGGCACGCGCCGCCGCCCGCGACCTCGCCTGAACGCGGCTCGCTACGGGCGGGACTCGTCGGACGTGCCCCAGGTGGTCCAGTACAGGAGGACCCAGGCGAGCGCGGCCGTCCCGGCCGCCAGGGCGTACATCACGGTCGGGCCCGTGCCGAGGGTCGCGCCGCCGAGGGCGGTGCCGGCGCCGATCCCGACGTAGATCGATGAGGCGTTGAGCGAGACGGCGAGCGGGGCCTCCTGCGGCGCGGCGGCGATGAGGCGGTGCTGCTGCGGGGGAGTCTGCGTCCAGGTGCTCGCGCCCCACAGCAGCACCAGTGCCCCCGCGGCCGTCGCGCTTCGGACCCCGGTCGCGGCGACGAGCCCGAGCGCCGCCAGGGACACGGCCATGGCGAGGTAACCGCCGCTCAGCACGCGGACCGGTCCCCATCGGTCCGTGGCGTAGCCGGCGACGAGGTTCCCGGCCACGGCGCCCGCGCCGTACAGGAAGAGCATCAGGACCATCGAGCCGTCCGGCACGCCGACGCCCCGCAGCGCCGGGACGCTGTAGGCGTACACCGTGTAGCTCGCGCCCATGCCGAGGACGGTCAGCGGCAGCACCGACGCCACGGCGGGCCGCCGCAGCAGTGCCAGGCGGGCCCGCAGCGGGACGCGCGGTCCACCGGGCAGCGACGGCATGATCCAGCAGACGCCGACGGCGGCCACCAGGGAGAGCGCCGCCACCAGGCCGAGCGCCGTACGCCAGCCGAACCAGTGCCCGGCCAGGTCGCCCAGCGGCACCCCGATCGCGGTCGCGACGGTCAGCCCGCCCACGACCACGGCCAGCGCGCGCGCCCGCTTCTCCGGGCGGACCAGGGCGGCGCTCACCGCGCCGGCCCCCGGCGTGTAGACGGCGGCGCCCGCCGCCGCCAGCACCCGGCTCGCGATCAGCAGGGGCAGGTCCGGCGCAAGCGCCGACGCGAGGTTGGCGACGCCGAGCACGAGCAACGCGCCGACCAGCAGCGCGCGGCGCGGCAGCCGTGCCGTCGCGGTCGCCAGGACCGGCGCCAGGACGGCGTACGCGACGGCGAACACCGTCACCGACTGGCCCGCCGCGCCGACGGAGACGTGCAGCGTACGGGCCATGGACGGCAGGAAGCCGGCGACGATGAAGGCGTCCGTCCCCACGGCGAAGGTCCCCAGGGCCAGGACCAGCGTGGAGGTCAGGCCACCCGCCGTCGCCCGCTCGGCGTCACGATCAATCAGGACATTAGACATCCAGATTCTCCCTACACGTCGTTCCCTGCTCGTTCGTCGAAATTTCGATCAGCCGTTGACGCGCTCGTGCCAGCGCCGGGCGCGGGCGGGGGCGGAGGGCGGCGCCTCGGCCATCAGGTCGGCGATCGTCTGGGCGGCCAGCTCGCGCCGCCACGCCAGCTCCGCCCGGCGCATCGCGACGGAGACACCACAGGCGTGCCGGAACTCGCTCGCGGGCGCCTCCGCGCCCGCCCCCCGCCGCCGGATCTCGGTGCAGCGGAACGCCTCGTCCGGCCCCTCGAGCGCGGACACCACGTCCATGAGCGTGATCTTCTCCGGGGGCCGAGCCAGGCGGAACCCGCCGCGCGCTCCGGCGGTCGAGGTCAGCACGCCGGCCCGTACGAGCGCCTGGAGTCGTTTGTTCAGGTACGCGGGTGGCAGCTCGAACCACGCCGCGAGCTTCGCCGTCGACAGCGGCTCGTCATCACCGATCCAGGCCAGCGCCAGACAGCAGTGCAGACCCCACTCGACCCCTTCACCCATTCGCACGATCTTGGATGTTACACATCCAGATTAGCCCGCCGGGCCGCCCGTCGCCGGGAGGCGAACGCCCGGCGGCCGCCGCGGATGACCGACGGTCAGCGGTCTGTGAAACCGGCAATTCATCACTTCCTGGCCGAACTCGACCCACCTGGCCGGCGAGGCCGCCACCGAGCGGAGAAGCGGAGCCGTCCGTAGAACCCTTGGAACATCGGCGTCCTTGTTGTCGCTCGTACGGGGACGAATCCGGCAGCATGCCGTCAACGCCGACGGCGATCCGGCAACGGCAGCGGCGACGTGCCGTCTCGGGCGGTGCAAAGTGCCCCACCGTCACCTGTTCGAGTAGCCGAACCTGCGCAGAAGGAGGCGGCGTCGAACTGCTGGAGGAGGACGTCGGCCGGTGCGCCACCCTCGGCGGGTGACGTCCCGCCCCGGGCCGCGCCGCCGGCTGCGGGTGGTCGGCGTGGGCGGTCACTCAGGAGGCGGCGTCGAACTGCTCGAGGACGTCGGCCAGTGCTCCGCCCTCGGCGGGCGAACTACCGTCGCCAAGGGCCTGGTCGGCCCAGATGACCTTGCCGTTGGTCGTGTAGCGGGTTCCCCAGCGTTCGG